>CAYNUW010000211.1:0-4367 GCA_964400455.1 uncultured Akkermansia sp.
CGAGGTCGGCGCCCATGTCCTTGGAGCACATGGCGAGGTAGGCTCCGCCATAGCTCTTGCGCATGATGACGGTGATCTTGGGCACGGTGGCGGCGGCGTAGGCGAAGAGCATCTTGGCGCCGTGGCGGATGATGCCGCCGCGTTCCTGGGCCACGCCGGGCATGAAGCCGGGGATGTCGACCAGGGAGACGATGGGGATGTTGAAGATGTTGCAGAAGCGGATGAAGCGCGCGCCCTTGTCGGACGAGTCGATGTCGAGGGTGCCGGCCTTGACCATGGGTTGGTTGGCGACGATGCCGACGACGAGGCCCTGGATGCGGGCGAAGCCGACCACGATGTTCTTGGCCCAGTCGCGCTGCACCTCGAGGAAGTCGGCGTCGTCGACCAGGCGGGCGATGACATCGTGCACGTTGAGGGGCGACTTGGGGTCGGCGGGCACGAGGTCGTTCATGCCGGCGTCCGAGTCGAGGGTGAGCGCCTTCACCGGGCGGTGGGGTGGGTCCATGACGTTGTTGGACGGGAGGAAGGAGTGCAGTTTCTGCACGATGGCGAGGGCGCCGGCCTCGTCCTCGGCGACGAAGTGGATGTTGCCGCTGACGGTGGCGTGGGCGGCGGCGCTGCCGATCTCGTCCATGGTGACGGTGGCGCCGGTGGCGGCCTTGATGACGTCGGGGCCGCAGATGAACATCTGGGCGTTTTTCTTCGTCATGATGATGAAGTCGGTAAGGGCCGGGGAGTAGGCCGCGCCGCCGGCGCAGGGGCCGGCGATGACCGAGATCTGGGGCACGACGCCAGAAAGCAGGACGTTGCGGAAGAAGACCTGGCCGTAGCCGGAGAGGGATACGTCGCCTTCCTGGATGCGGGCGCCGCCGGAGTCGTTGATGCCGACCACGGGGATGCCCGACTGCTGGGCGTATTCCATGAGGTCGCAGATTTTTTTGGCGTGGATGCGGCCGACCGCGCCGCCGCCGACGGTGAAGTCCTGCGAATACGCGGCGACCGGGCGTCCCTCGATGTAGCCTACGCCGGTGATGACGCCGTCGCAGGGCATTTCCTTGTCCTCCATGCCGAAGTGGTGGGCGTCATGTTGGGCGTGCAGGCCGAACTCCATGAAGGTGCCGGGCTGGAAGAGCGCGTTGATGCGCTCGCGGGCGCTCATGAGGCCCTTTTTCTTGCGTTCGGCGAGCTTGTCGAGGCCGCCGGCCGCGTAGGCCTTCTGGCGTTTCTCTTCGAGCTGTTTGAGCAGTGCGGGATCGATGGGCATGGCGGGTGGGGGAGGGGTTCAGGCCTTGGGTGTGCAAAATTCGGTGAGCACGCCGTAGGTTGATTTGGGATGAAGGAAGGCGACGAGTTTGCCGGCGGCGCCTTCGAAGGGGGTCTCGTGGATGAGGCGAACACCGGCGGCGGAGGCCTGGGCGAGCTGGCCGGTGATGTCGGTGGTGGCGAAGGCCACGTGATGGATGCCCTCGCCGTTCTTCTCGATGAACTTGGCGATGGGGCTTTCCGGCGACATGGCCTCGAGCAGCTCGAGGTGGACCTCGCCGCAGTGGAAGAAGGCGGTGCGCACCTGCTGGGAGGCGACCTCTTCGCGGTGCTCGCACTTGAGGCCGAGCGCTTTTTCGTAGTAGGGAACGCTGGCGTCGAGCGAGCGAACGGCGATCCCGAGGTGGTCGATGCGGGTAATCATGGCGATGAGGTGTCGGTTGCGACGGGGCTCAATCTACACCAAAGACCGCCGCGCGAGCTTCGCGGGCTTTGGTTAAAGACCCGCGCTTCTTGCACAAAATCCGCGCAGCAGACGGCGGTGACATTCTGTAGTCTCGGGCCAGCCACCACGCGCTGTTGCAAGTGGCCGAGCCCGCGAAAACTTCCCATGTCCACCATCACGAATCCCCCCATACCCGAGGCCGAAAAACTCGTGTCGGCCAAAGCCGCCTGGCGCAGCCAGGTAGAAGCAGAACTTAAGGGTGCGCCCTTCGAGAAAAAACTGCTCACGCGCACCTTCGAGGGCATCGTCCTCCAGCCCTTGTATACCCGCGCGGACACGGCCGGCCTGCCGACCGGTCCCCGCGCGGCGCCGCGGTCCGGCGCGTGGCTGGTGGCCCAGGAAATCGCCGCGCCGGACGCGGTCGTATTCAATAAACTGCTACGCGAGGATCTGATGCTCGGGCAGGACACGGTGGCGCTGGTCGCCCGGTCGGCCGCGCGGCCGGACGGTCTGGAACTGGGCGGAGACCTCTCGATCGCCTTGGAGGGCATCGCGCTGGAGGCGGTGCCGGTGCAGGTGAGCGCAGGCCCTTGCGCCGCCGCGGCCGGGGCCTCGCTGCTGGATATCGCCCGTCGAAACGGGGTGGCCGGCGCGGCCTTGTCGGGTTCGGTGACCGCCGATCCGGTGGCGGAGCTGGCCGCCGGCGGCGGGTTGCCCATGTCGTTGACGGACGCTTACGATTCTTTGGCGGCTTGGACGAAACGCGCGAGCGTCGAGGCCCCGGCGCTCAAGACGATAGGAGTCGAAGCGGCGCTTTGGGCCGAAGCGGGTGGCACGGCGGTGCACGAGCTGGGCTACGGGCTGGCCACGGTGGTGGCGCAGGTGCGAGAGCTCGCCGCGCGTGGGGTGACCCCGGCGGAGGCGTTTGCGCGTTTGCGGGTCACTTTGGCGGCCGGTCCGCAATTTTTGATGGAGACCGCAAAGTTCCGCGCCTGGCGTCCCCTGCTGGCCCGGGTGGCGGCCGCCTATGGGGCCGAGGCGTCGTCGGCGCGTTTGCAGGCGGCGACCACGCGTTGGAACAAAACCCGCCTGGATCCGCAGGTGAACATGCTGCGGGTGACGACCGAGGCGTTTTCCGCAGTGCTGGGCGGGGTCGATGCTTTGCACCTCTCACCCTACGACGCCCTCGGCGCGGCGCAGGCGGGGGATCCGATGGCACGGCGCGTGGCGCGCAACGTCCACGCCCTGCTGGCCGAGGAATTCGGCGCGGTGGGTCCGGCGGATCCGGCCGGGGGTTCGTGGTGTATCGAAAGCCTGACCGAGGAGCTTTCGCGCAAGGCCTGGGCGCTGTTCCAGGAGGTGGAAAAAGCCGGCGGCATGATTGCCGCGCTGCGCGCGGGCGAACCCCAGCGCGCGCTGGCGGCCGCCGCCAAGGAAAAAGCCCAGGCGGTGGGCACGCGCCGCTACGGACTGGTGGGAACCAATCTCTTCCCCAACCTGCGCGAGACGCCCTTGCCGGCCATTCCCACCCCCGCGCCGGTCAGCGCGGCGTTTGATCCGGTGGTGGCGGTCAAGCCCTTCCGCGCGGCGGCGGCTTTCGAGGCGATGCGCGACGCCAGCGCGGCGTATGCGGCCCGCACCGGGGCGCGTCCGAAGGTGTTTTTGGCCAAGATGGGTCCGGTGCTCCAGCACAAGGCCCGGGCGGATTTCACCACCGGGTTTTTCGCCCCGGGTGGCTTCGAGATGGCGGGCAAACAGACCTTTGCCGACGCCGCCGAGGCCGGCCGGGCCGCCGCCGCCTCCGGCGCGGCTGTCGCGGTGCTTTGCTCGACCGACGACACTTATCCGACGCTGGTGCCTGAGTTCTGCGCCGCAGCGCGCGGGGCCAAACCGGAATTGACCCTTGTGCTGGCCGGCTTGCCGGCCGACGAGGCGACCAAGTCGGCGTTCACCGCCGCCGGCATCGACCTTTTTATCCACCTCCGCGCGCCCGTGGAGGAAACCAACGCCAACCTGCTTAAGAAAATCGGAGCCCTCTGATGAACACGTTCCCTTCCCCCGACTTTACCAAACTCGGCTACGACGAGGCGGCCCCCGCCGCCGCCCCGGTCTGTGCCGCCGCAGGCAACTCGTCGTTGCCGGAAAACTACGAGCAGATCCCGCTCAAGCCCGTGTTCGGGCCGGAGGATTTGCCGCCCCCGGCGGCGCTCGACACCATGCCGGGCATGGCGCCGTTCACCCGGGGTCCTTACGCGACGATGTATGTGCAGAAGCCCTGGACGGTGCGTCAGTATGCGGGCTTCTCGACCGCCGAGGAGTCCAACGCCTTCTACAAACGTAACCTCGCGGCCGGCCAGGCCGGGCTTTCGGTGGCGTTCGACCTCGCGACCCACCGCGGATACGACAGCGATCATCCCCGCGTGGTCGGCGACGTGGGCAAGGCCGGCGATTGACTCGGTCGAGGACATGAAAGTCCTGTTTGATTCCATACCGCTGGACAAGGTCTCGGTCTCGATGACGATGAACGGCGCGGTGTTGCCGGTCATGGCCTTCTACATCTCCGCCGCGCTGGAGCAGGGGGCCAAGCTCTCCGATCTTTCGGGCACGATTCAGAACGACATCCTGAAGGAGTTCATGGTGCGGAACACCTACATCTATC
>CAYNUW010000211.1:4377-6810 GCA_964400455.1 uncultured Akkermansia sp.
AAGTTCAACAGCATCTCGATCTCCGGTTATCACATGCAGGAGGCGGGGGCCACGGCCGACCTGGAGCTGGCCTACACGCTGGCCGATGGCTTGGAGTATCTGAAGACCGGCGTCGCGGCCGGCTTGAGCGTGGACGCCTTTGCGCCGCGGCTTTCGTTCTTCTGGGCGATCGGCAAAAACTTCTTTATGGAAGTGGCGAAGATGCGCGCCGGGCGCACGCTTTGGTCGGAAATCGTCGGGCGGTTTGATCCAAAAAATCCGAAGTCGCGGGCGCTGCGCACGCATTCGCAGACCTCGGGTTGGTCGCTGACCGAGCAGGATCCGTTCAACAACGTGGCCCGCACCTGCCTGGAGGCGCTCGCGGCCGCCTGTGGTCACACTCAGTCGCTGCACACCAACGCGCTGGACGAGGCCATCGCGTTGCCGACGGATTTCTCGGCCCGAATAGCCCGCAACACCCAGCTGCATCTCCAGCAGGAGACGGGCATCTGCTCGGTGGTGGACCCCTTCGGCGGCAGCTATTACGTGGAGTATCTGACCCAGGAGTTGATCAAAAAAGTCCGGGGCCACATGGAGGAAGTGGAGAAGATGGGTGGCATGACCAAGGCGATCGAAGCGGGCATCCCGAAGCTGCGCATCGAGGAAGCGGCGGCGCGTCGTCAGGCGCGCATCGATTCCGGCCGCGAGACCATCGTGGGGCTGAATAAATACCGCCTGGCCCAGGAAGCGCCGCTCGACATCCTCGAGGTGGACAACACGGCGGTGCGACTCTCCCAGATCAAACGTCTGGCCGAGCTGCGCGCCGCGCGCGACGAGGCGAGGGTCAAGGCGGCCCTGGCCGCGCTCACCGAGTGCGCCCGAACCGGCGAGGGGAATCTGCTCGCGCTCGCCGTCACGGCGGCCCAGGCCCGGGCCACGCTGGGTGAGATCAGCGACGCCTGCGAGGCGGTGTTTGGCCGCTACTCCGCGCAGATCCGCTCGATCAGCGGCGTCTATCGGCAGGAGTTCGGACAGGACAAGACGGTCGAGCGGATTCGAGAACTGATAACCCAGTTTGAGGGACTCGAAGGACGTCGTCCGCGCATGTTGATCGCCAAGCTTGGCCAGGACGGCCATGATCGCGGGGCCAAAGTCGTGGCCACGGCCATGGCGGACCTGGGCTTTGACATCGACATCGGGCCGCTCTTCCAGACGCCCGAGGAAGCCGCCCGGCAGGCGGTGGAGAACGACGTGCACTGCGTGGCGATGAGCTCGCTGGCCGCCGGTCACAAGACCCTGCTGCCCGCGTTGCGCGACGCATTGAAGGCGCTCGGCCGCGAGGACATCATGCTGATCTGCGGCGGCGTCATACCGGCGCAGGATTACGATTACCTGCTCGCGAACGGAGCCAGCGCCATCTTCGGCCCGGGCACGCCGGTGACCAAGTCCACCTTGCGGACCTTGGAATTGCTGTTGGATCGGGTGAGCGAGGCCGCCGCCTGACCTGTCAATCACGCAGGTTGAGAGAAAGCCGGCCGGGAGGCGACGAAGCAGGTCGCATCCCGGTCTTTTTCTCTCCTCCTTGCGCGGTCATCAACGTAGATATCCAACCATGTCCGATCCCCTTCCTCGTCATGATGGCTGTCCGCAGCCCCGGCCCGACTGGGTGCCGTCCGAGTGCGGCCAGGATTCCGGTTTTGCCACCTGGATCATGCAGGGGGTTCGGCCCTCGGGGGCGAGTGTGGCGGGGCCGCCGGCGCGGCGTCGGCCGGCGCTTTCGGTGGAGGACCATGTGCGAGGGGTCTTGGCGCGGGATCCGAGTGTGCTGGGGCGCACCATCACGCTGATGGAGAGCAATGCGCCGGCGCATCAGGCCCAGGCGCAGGAAGTCCTGGCCGCGTTGCTGCCGCACACGGGGCGGGCGCGGCGGGTGGGGCTGACGGGCATACCGGGTGCGGGAAAGAGCACGTTTATCGAGGCGTTTGGACTCTACCTGACTGGACTGGGGCATCAGGTGGCGGTGTTGGCGATCGATCCTTCGAGCGCGGTGAATGGGGGCAGCATTCTGGGCGACAAAGTGAGGATGGAGAAACTGGGTCGGGACCCGGCGGCGTTTATCCGGCCCTCGCCCTCGGGTGGTTCGCTGGGCGGGGTGGCGCGGAAGACGCGTGAGGTCATCCTGGTTTGCGAGGCGGCGGGTTATGATACGATCCTGGTCGAGACGGTCGGGGTCGGGCAAAACGAGGTGGCGGTCCGCGCCATGGTGGATGCTTTTGTGGTTTTGCTCATCGCCGGTGCCGGGGATGAGATGCAGGGGATCAAAAAAGGTGTGATCGAGATGGCGGACCTGCTGGTGATCAACAAGGCGGATGGCGACAATCTGCCCCGTTGCACGGCGGCGCTCGCGGAGATGAAGCGCGTGCTGCACTACCTGCGTCCGGCGACGGAAGGCTG
>CAYNUW010000212.1:0-6809 GCA_964400455.1 uncultured Akkermansia sp.
TATAACATCCCCGGGCCGGGGGGGTTTGGGGGGGGGGGGGGGGGGGCGGGGGAGACGGCTCGTCGTTGCGCGGACTACATGGATCAGAACTTTTTGAGCGTGGGCACGGTCGAGGAGGTGGCGGCGGCCTGCGCGGTGTCGGTGGGGCACCTGACCCGGCTGTTCGTGCGTTTCGGTTATGGCGCGCCGTATCGCTATCTGGTCCGTCGGAAAATGGTGCACGCGGCGGCGCTACTGGATTCGGGCCGGCTGTTGGTGCGGGATGTTTCCGAACGGCTGGGCATGGATCCGTTTCAGTTTTCGCGGGTGTTCAAGCGGGTGCATGGCATCAGCCCGTCGGAGTTTGCCGGGCGACACGGTGGAAGTTCGAGTCGCCGCGGCGGTTCAGGGCGCGGGGTGAAGGGTGCGGGCGTAGAGAAGGGCGGCGATGGAGACGACGAAGTTGAAGCCGGCGCCGACGGCGCGCAGCGGCAGGCTGAGCCCGGTGGCGAGCAGCAAGCCGCCGCAGCCGGCGAAGAGAGCGGCGGCGGCGTAGCATAAAAGGCGGGAGCGGCGGGCGTCTTCGGTGGTCATCTGGGGATCGGGCATGGCGGCAGAATGGCGGGAGGGAGCGCGGGGACGAGGTGTTTTTGAGCGAGTTCGGAGGGCCGGGACTTGCCTGTTCCGGTTTGGCGGTGCAGGCTCGGGAGCATGAGCCGCCCCGTAGTCAACGCAGACACTTGCGGCGGCATGGCGCGGCGGGCTGCGTCCGGGCGGAGGATCGTCTGGGCGGGAGGGGTGTTGGGGCTCTTGTTGCTTCTGGGCTGGCTGACGTCGGGGGGCGGGGAGCCGAAGGCGGGGGCGGGCGAGACCGGGGTGGAGGGAGTGCAGGCGCGCCGGGACGTGCTGAGAATGGGTTATGCGGTGGAGGCGCCTTACGCGATGGTGGGGGAGAACGGAGAGGCGGCCGGGGTGATGCCGGAGATGGCGCTGCGGGTGGCGCGCCGCCTGGGGGTCAAGCGGGTGGAGTGGCGGTTGACGGAGTTCGGGCGATTGCTGGATGAGTTGGACGAGGGGGTGTTTGATGTGGCGGCGGCGGGTCTGTTCGTGACCGAGGAGCGCGAGGCGCGCTGCGCTTTTGCGGAGCCGATTTTTTTGGCGCGTGGAGGTTTGTTGGTGGCTTCGGGTAATCCACTGGGCTTGACTGATTACGAGGCGATCGCGCGGCGCGCATCCGTGAAGGTCGCGGTGCTGGCCGGGGCGGTGGAGGGGCCGGCCCTGCGGCTCGCGGGGGTGGAGTCGGAGCGGTTGGTGGAATTGCCGGACGCGATTTCCTTGTGGGCGCTGTGGAAGGCGGGTCGGGTCGAGGCGGCGGCGTTTTCGATTCCGACCTTGAAGTGGTTGCTGAGGGAGGAAGCGCCGGGGGTGGGGGAAATCGTGCCGATGGCGGGTGATCAGGCGTTGGATGGGCGGGTGGCGTTCGCCTTTCGCCGGGGGGAGGCGGCGCTGGCGCGGGCGTGGACGGCGGCGCAAGCGGAGGAGATGCGGGTGGCCGGGTTCGGGGCTTGGGCGAGGCGCCATGGTTTGGAGCCTCGGGTGGAGGGGGAACAATGAGCCGGGAGGGAAGCTCCGCGGTGGAGGCCGCGGGGCCGAGCAGGGTGGATCCTTTCGGGGTGTGGGTGTGGCTGGTGGTGGCGACGGTGTGTTTTACCTGCGCGGGTGTGGTCTGGTTTCAGGCGCGACAGGCGGAGCGACTGGAGGGTGGGTATGCGGCGGTTCGGTTGTTGCGGCAGTCGAGGTTGGATCTGACCAAGGGGTTCTTGAACGTGGCGTTGGCGGGGTCGCCGGGAGCTCCGTTTTCGCGGGAGCAAGGTCTGGCTTTGATCGACCAGGCGGTGGGGCGTTTGAGGGACGGACTGGGCGAAGAGGAGACGGTGGCGCTGGCGAACCTCTTGAAGGCGGCGGAGGCTTTGCGTGCGGGGGTGCGGGAGCGGTCGGAGGAAGCGGTGGCGGACGGAGGGTATCTGGCGGATTTGAGGGTGAAGTTCGGGGTTTTGGAGCGCGAGGCGGATGCGGTGGACGGGAGGCTGAGGGAGGGGTTGGCGACTTTGATGTTGGCGCAGCGGCACGGATTTTGGGGGGTGGCGGCGGGGGCGGTGACGATCGTCGGGGTGGCGTGTGGCGCCTTGTTGGTCCTGCGCCGGAGGGGCCGGCGCGCGGCGAACGAGGCCCAGGATCTGACGGAGCGCTTCTCCGCCGTGGTGGAGCACCTGCCGATCGGTCTGATACTGACGGGGTCCGGCGGGCACGGCGTGCGGCTGAACCCGGCCGCGCGCGACATTCTCGGGGAGGCCGGAGGAGGGCGCGCGGACCAGATCGAGTATCTGGGGGCGGACGGCGCCGTGCTGGAGGAAGGGCGGCGGCCGCTGGCGCGGGTGGAGGGCGGCGAGACGCTGCGCGAGCTGGAGATCCGGGTCCGTCCCGGCGGCGGGGGCGGGGAGCGCATCCTGAGTTTCTCCGGTGCGAGAGTGGTGGGGCCGCGCGACGCCGCGTTTGCATTCCTGGCGGTTCGTGACGTGACCAAACGGAGACAGGATGAGGAGGAACTGCGCAGCCTCAACGCGGAGTTGGAGCGGAGGGTGGCGGAGCGCACGGCGGCGCTGGAGGGGAAAAATCGCGAGCTGGAGACCTTCACGTATTCGGTTTCCCATGACTTAAAGGCCCCGCTGCGGGGCATCGACGGCTACAGCCGGTTGCTGCTGGACGAGCACGGCGACGGCTTGAACGAGGAGGGGCGGCTGTTCCTGCGCCGGGTGAGGCAGGCGAGCGAGCACATGGGGCAGCTGATCGACGACCTGTTGACCTATTCGCGGCTGGAGCGCCGGGCGGTGCGGTTGGGCAGCGTGGCGCTGGCGAAAGTGGTGATGGCCCAAGTGGCGGTGTTCGAGGCGGAGGCGGACGAGCGCGGGGTGAACGTGGTGGTGCAGGTCGCCGAGGATTTGGAAGTGACGGCGGACATGCAGGGTTTGATCATGGTGATGCGAAATCTGTTGGACAACGCGTTCAAGTTTACGCGCGGCCGGATCGGGGCGCGAATCGAGGTCGGTGGTCGCGTGCGGGAGGATGGAGGCGTGTCGGCGTGGGTGCGGGATAACGGGGTGGGTTTCGAGGGCCGCTACGCGGAAAAAATGTTCGAGATTTTCCAACGTCTGCACCGGGCGGAGGATTATCCCGGCACGGGCATAGGCCTGGCGATCGTGCGAAAGGCGATGGAGCGCATGGGAGGCACCGTGCGGGCGGAGGGAAAAGTGGGTGAAGGCGCGGCCTTTTTCCTGGAGTTCGGAGGCGCGGCACGGGGGCGCGTTTCAGGTGGAGCCGATTGTCCCTAATCGGCTGACGGCGGCCCGTGCCGCCGCTGTGGTGGTGGGTTGGCTCTGGGGGGCAGGGAGGGCGCGGCATGGGCCGCGTCAGCGTGGGGGACAACCCGCTCCAGCCCCGGTCGGACGGCGCGCCCGCGGGTGGCGGTTCAGTTTACGGTCACCGAACGGGTGAAGCGGGAAACCGCGATGGCGGGATGCGGGCGCATAATCGGATTTGGTGGCATTTAGTGGTTTCCTATTTCTGCCGACCGGTTAGTTAAGGTTATCTCCTGCGCGCCGGATGAAGATTCTATACCTAGAGGATAATCCTTTTGACGCCGATCTTGCGGCCCGCGCGCTGACGAGGGCCCCGGGAGTGGAGTGGGTGGAGCAGGTGGCGACGGTCGCCGCCGCGTGGGCGCGGTTAGACTCGGCGAGGCCCAAGCCGGATGTGGTGTTGGTGGATGTGGATTTGCCGGACGGCTCCGGGCTGGAGTTTGTGATCGCGGTGCGGGCGAGGGATCTGCCGGTGGCGTTGGTGGTGTTGACCGGGACGGGAGATGAGCGGAGCGCGGTGGCGGCGCTCAAGGCGGGCGCCGACGACTATCTGGTGAAGCGGGATGATTACCTGGCGGAGCTGCCGCAGGTGTTGGAGTCGGCGCGGGCGGCGTTCGGGGCGGGGCGGGCGAGGCGGACGCGTTCGTTGAAGGTGTTGTATGCGGAGCACAATGCGGCGGACGTGGATCTGGCGAGGCGGCATCTGGCGCGGCACGCGCCGCATGTGCAATTGACTCCGGTCCCGGATGGACCGGGGGTGTTCAAGGCCTTGACCGAGGGGGGAGTGGACGCGGATGTGATCCTGCTGGATTATCGTTTACGGGGCATGGATGCGATCGAGTTGATCGCCGGGTTGAGGGCGAGGGGTTTGCTGAGTGCGCCGGTGGTGGTGGTGACCGGGCAGGGTGACGAGGCGGCGGTGGTGCGGGCGTTGCGGGAAGGGGCGGCGGATTATCTGGTGAAGCGGCCGGGGTATTTGCACGAGCTGGCGGCGACACTGGAGAATGCGCATCATCGCACGCTGCTTTGGCGGGAGCAGCAGGCGCTGCGGGAGAGCGAGGAGCGCTTCCGGCAACTGGCCCAACATATCGACGAAGTGTTCTGGCTGGCGGAGCCCGGGTCGGGCCGGTTGCTTTATCTGAGCCCTGCGTTCGAGAGGATCTGGGGTCGGCCTCGCGCCGAGGGGCCGGCCTGGCTGGCCTTGGGGGCCGGGGCGGATGCCGAGCGGGCGAAACAGTGGTCCGAGCGGGTGGGGCGGGGCGAGGCGGTGCCGCCGATCGAGTTGAGGATCGAGCGGGCGGATGGCGGGGTGCGCTGGGTGCGTTGCCGCGCCTCGGTGGTGAGGAACGAAGACGGCGGGGTGTGGCGCGTGGCGGGGGTGGCGGAGGATGTGACGGAGCGGCGTCACCTGGAGGAGCAGTTCCACCAGTCGCAAAAGATGGAGGCGGTCGGCCGGCTTTCGGGCGGGGTGGCGCATGATTTCAACAACCTGCTGACCATCATCCAGGGGCATCTGGATTTGATGAACGAGTCGGGCAAGGTGGCGCCCGAGCTGGCGGTGTCTTTGGAGGAGATCGGCCGCGCGGCGGGCAGGGCTTCGAACCTGGTGCGTCAGCTGCTGGCCTTCAGTCGCCGGCAGCCCCTGAGCTCCAAGGTGCTCGACCTGCGTATGGTGGTGGTGGATACGGAGCGCATGTTGCGGCGGATCGTCGGGGCGGATGTCTCGGTGCAGCTGGAGGTGGGGGAGGAGCCGGTCTGGGCGCTGGCGGATGCGGGCATGGTCGATCAGGTGCTGATGAACCTGGCGGTGAATGCCCGGGACGCGATGCCGAAGGGCGGGTTCCTGGGCATCGGCCTGGCCCGGGTCGCGGCGCGGGAGGTGCCGGCGGGCTGTCTGGCCGAGGGGGCGAGCAGCGCGTGGTTCGCGCGGTTGCGGGTGAAGGACGCCGGCACGGGCATACCGCCGGAGTTGCTGACGCGGATCTTTGAGCCTTTTTTCACCACCAAACCGGTGGGGCAAGGCACGGGCCTGGGTCTGGCCACGGTCTACGGCATAGCGCGGCGGCATGGCGGCGGGGTGTCGGTGAGCAGCACGCTGGGCGCGGGCGCCACCTTTGATGTGTTTTTCCCGGCGGTGGACGGCCCCGAGGCGGAGGTCGTGACGGCAGTCCCGCCGCTGGCGACGGCCAAGGCGGAGGCGCTGCCGGCGCGGGCGGCCACCATCCTTTTGGTGGAGGACGAGGAAGCGGTTTCGGATTTGATTGCAATGGCCCTGGGGTGGAACGGGCATCGACTGCACCTGGCCGCGAATGCGGCGGACGCGTTGCGCCTTTGGGCGGAGCGTCAGTCGGAGATTGATTTACTGATCACCGATGTGGTGATGCCCGGGGGCATGAGTGGCTGCGAGCTGGCCGATCGGCTGCGGGCGGAGCGGCCGGGATTGCCGGTGATCGTGATGAGTGGCTACAATGCCGAGACGAGCGAGGCTGATTTCGGGCGGGTGGCCGCGCCGGTGCGGTTTTTGACCAAGCCCTTTGCGCTGGAGGAACTGGGGCGGCAAGTCGCGGTGTTGTTGGCGGAAGTGGGTTGACCGGTGGGGTGCGTGGTCGGGGGGACGGGCGGGACGGCCGAGCCAGCACCCGGGATGGGGGCGCTCCCCGGACGGCGCAGAACGTGAGATCAGGGTCAGCCGAGGGCGCGGTTGAGGGCGGAGACGATGGCGCGGATGGAGGCGAGCTCGATGTTGGTGTCCACGCCGGCGCCGAAGAGGGCGCGGCCGTCGGCGATCTTGAGCTGGATGTAGCTGACGGCGCGGGCCTGGGCTCCGCCGCCGAGGGAATGTTCGCTGTAGCTGAGCACGTCGCAGGCGGGGAGGCGGCCGGTGCCGGCGAGGCCGCGGATGAAGGCGTCGATGGGGCCGTTGCCCTGGCCGGTGAAGCCGAGGCGTTCGCCGTGGTGGCGGAGGACGGCTTCGCAGGTGACGCGGTCCCCGCGTTCGGTGGTGCGGAAGGATTCGAGGGCGACCGGGGTGGTGCGATCGAGGTATTCGGCGGAGAAGGCGGCGAGGATCTCGTCCGGGGTGAGCTCGGTGCCGCGGGCGTCGGCGAGGTCGTTGACGATTTTGCCGATCTCGCGGTGCATGGCCTTGGGGAGTTGGTAGCCGTGCTCGGTTTCGAGGATGTAGGCGACGCCGCCCTTGCCGGACTGGGAGTTGATGCGGATGATGGCCTTGTAGGTGCGGCCGAGGTCGGCGGGATCGACGGGGATGTAGAGGACGTCCCAGGGGCGGCCGGGTTTTTGGTGGGCCCAGGACTTTTTGATCGCGTCCTGGTGGGAGCCGCTGAACGCGGTGAAGACGAGGTCGCCGCCGTAAGGTTGGCGCGGGGGGACCTCCATGCGGGTGCAGCGTTCGTA
>CAYNUW010000213.1:0-6781 GCA_964400455.1 uncultured Akkermansia sp.
ATCGGATTGATTGAAACCCGCGGCTACGTCGGCTCCGTCGAAGCCAGCGACGCCATGGTCAAGGCCGCGAGCGTCTCGCTCGTGCGCACCGTGCAAATCGGCGGCGGCCTCATCACCGTCATCTGCAAAGGCGACGTCGGCTCCGTCAAGGCCGCCGTGGACGCCGGCTCCGAAGCCGCCAAACGCGTCGGCGAACTCGTGGCCAGCCACGTCATCGCCCGCCCCCACCCCGAGCTGCTCAAGCAGGCCGGTCTCTGATCCCACCCGTCATCACCCACCTTTAACCCCCTTACCACCATGGCCCAACTCGCCCTCGGTATCATCGAAACCAAAGGTTTCATCACCCTCATGGAGGCCTCCGACGCCGCCCTTAAATCCGCCAATGTCGTCATGACCGGCTACGAAGCCGTCGGCTCCGGCTACGTCGCCGGCATCTTCCGCGGCGACGTCGCCGCCGTGAAGGCCGCCGTGGACGCCGGCGCCGAAGCCGCCAAGCGCATCGGCGAAATCATCTCCGTCCAGGTCATCCCACGCCCGCATGAGGACCTCTCCGGCCTCGGCAAATGGCTCGCCAACCCGTCCGCCTAAGCCCCCGCCTGGCGACCGTCCTCCCTTGGGGATAGTCGCCGCCGCCCGACCCGCCCCCGCGCCGCCGCGTCCATGAACATCCTCGTCGCCAACCTCGGCTCCACGTCGTTCAAATACCGCCTCTTCCGCTTCGACGGCGACACCGCCGTCGCCGTGGCCAAGGGCGGCTACGAGCGCGTGACCGACTACGGCCGTGCCATCGACGACTCCCTCGCCGCGCTCGCCGCCGAGGGCAAACTCGCCTCGGCCGCCGACCTCGACGCCGTGGCGTTCAAGACCGTGCTCGGCGGCGCCCTCACCGGCTGCCTCGACGCCGACGAGAGCGTGGAGGCGGCCCTGCTCGCCACCGCCGACCTCGCCCCGGCCCATAATCCGCCCTACGCCGCCGGCATCCGCCAGTTCCGCGAGAAATTCCCCGGCGTGCGCCGCGTGGCCCTCTTTGAAACCGCCTTTTACCAGTGGTTGCCCGAGGCCGCCCATCGCTACGCCGTGCCCGAGGCCTGGTATCAGGCCGGCGTGCGCCGCTACGGCTTCCACGGCGCCAGCCATAAATTCGCCGCCGAACGCGCCGCCGAGTTGGCCGGCCGCGAGGATGCCGCCGCCGTCGTGCGCGAGCTCTACCAAGCCGGCCCGCGCCCGCTCGCCACCCCGTTCCGCCACATTAACTGCCACCTCGGCGGCTCCAGCTCCGTCACCGGCGTGCGCGACGGCGTGGCCATCGGCACCAGCATGGGCCTCAGCCCCCAGTCCGGCCTGCCCCAGAACAACCGCGTCGGCGACCTCGACTCCGCCGCCATCCCCTTCGTCCACCGCAAACTCGGCCTCTCCATCCCCGAGATCGAGCGCCAGCTGACCAAGGAGAGCGGCCTGCTCGGCCTCTCCGGCGTGGGCAACGACATGCGCGACATCCGCGCCGCCGCCGCCCAGGGCAACGCCCGCGCCGCCATGACCGTCGAGGCCTTCGCCCGCTCCATCCGCCACTGGGTCGGCGCCTTCTGGCTCGAACTCGGCGGCTGCGACGTCCTCAGCTTCACCGGCGGCATCGGCGAAAACGACCACGCCCTGCGCGCCGCCGTCTGCGCCGGCCTCGAAGGCCTGGGCCTCGCCCTCGATCCCGCCCTGAACAACGCCTCCCCGGCCGAGACCAACCTCGCCCGCCCCGGCTCCACCACCCGCGTGCTCGCCATCCCCGCCAACGAAGAGCTCGTCATCGCCCGCGAAGCCCGCCGCCACCTGCTCGCCGGCCGCTCCGCCTAAGATTTTCCCCGCCTTTTCCCGCAAAACTTAACCTCAACCCAACCGCTCCCATGTCCCAAGCCCTCGGCCTCCTCGAAACCCGCGGCCTCACCGCCCTCATCACCGGCACCGACGCCATGCTCAAGTCCGCCAACGTCACCCTCGTCGGCCCCATGAAGCAGGTCGGCAACGCCCTCGTCACCTCCATCGTCACCGGCGACGTCGCCGCCGTGAAGGCCGCCGTCGACGCCGGCGCCCAGGCCGCCAAGCAGGTCGGCGAGGTCGTCTCCGTCCAGGTCATCGCCCGCCCCCACGGCGACGTCGCCGCCGTCCTCCCCAAGGCCGCGCCCGCCGCCAAGAAGTAAGGCCCGACTCCACGTCGGTCCCGCTCGCGCTCGCGGGAGTCGCCCCCACCTCGGCGACTCCCCACCCCGCGCTTCCGCTTCGCCTCCGTCCCTCCCCGAGCCCTCGCTCCCATGTTCCTCGCCCGCGTCATCGGCCACGTCGTCGCCACCAAAAAGGATGCGGCCATGAACGGCCGCAAACTGCTCCTCCTCCGCCCCCTCCTGGTGGACGAGGCCGACCCCACGCGTTTCCGCGCCGGGGCCAACACCATCGTGGCGGTGGACGCCCACGGTGCCGGCCGCGACGAGATCGTGCTCTTTTGCCAGGGCAGCTCCGCCCGCGCCGCCGAGGGCATGAAAACCCTCCCCATCGACGCCGCCGTCATCGCCATCGTGGACACGGTGGACGTGCTCGGCCGCCAAATCCACCCGCCCGCCTAATCGCCCAAGGTGGAGCGCGTTGTCCCTAACGCGCTGGCTCGCCCGCTCGCCACCGCCCCCCCTTCTCACGCCTCCCGGTCACACCGCCCATGTCTTCCCCGCTGCAAATCGACGAAAACACCCTCCGCGCCATCGTGGATCAGGTCGTGCGTAATCTCCACGGCGCCACCGCCCCCGCCCCCGCCGGCTCCTGCTCGGCCAAGGGCGCGCCCGCCGTCGTCGCCCCGTCGCGCACCGGCCGTTTCGGCGTCTTCACCGATGTCGCCGCCGCCTGCGCCGCCGCCCACCAGGCCTTCCGCCAGCTCCAGCCGCTCGGCCTCGAAGGCCGCGCCAAGGTCATCGAGATCGTCAAGGGCATGGCCGAGAAAAACGCCGTCGAGTGGGGCCGCATCGAATTCGAGGAGACCAAGATCGGCCGCCTCGCCCACAAGGTCGAGAAGCTCCAAATCGTGAAACTCGTGCCCGGCATCGAGTGGCTGCGCCCCTACGCCCTCTCCGGCGACCACGGCATCACCCTCGAGGAGCACACCCCCTTCGGCGTCATCGGCGCCATCACCCCGGTCACGCACTCCGTGCCCACCATCTGCGGCAACATCGTCTCCATGGTCGCCGCCGGCAACGCCGTGGTCTTCAACCCCCACCCGGGCGGAGCCAAGTGCGCCGCCATGGCCGTGCGCGCCATTAACGAGGCCATCCACGCCAGCATCGGCATCGAACACCTCGTCTGCACCATCGCCGAGCCCACCCTCGACACCTTCAACGCCCTCTGCGCCGCCGAACCCGTGCGCATGCTCTGCGTCACCGGCGGCCCCGGCGTCGTCGCCGCCGCCATGAAGTCCGGCAAACGCGCCGTCTGCGCCGGCCCCGGCAACCCCCCCGTCGTCGTGGACGGCACCGGCAACCTCTCCAAGGCCGCCGCCGACATCATCAAGGGCGGCAGCTACGACAACAACCTGCTCTGCATCGGCGAAAAACAGGTCTTCGTGCTCGAATCCTGCGCCGAACGCTTCCTCAACGAGCTCGCCCGCGCCGGCGCCGCCAAACTCACCTCCGCCCAGCTCGACCGCCTCACCGCCGTCGCCTTCACCACCTCCAAGGACGCCGGCGGCTGCTCCCACCCCGTCCTCAACCGCAAGCTGGTCGGCGCCGACGCCGCCGTGCTCGCCCAGCACGCCGGCGCCACCGTGCCCGCCGACTGCCCGATGCTCTTCGCCGAGACCGACGCCGACCACCCCTTCGTCATGGAGGAGCAGATGATGCCCATGATCCCCGTCGTCCGGGTCAAAACCTTCGCCGACGCGGTCAACGCCGCCGTCAAGAGCGAGCACGGCTACAAACACTCCGCCATCATCCACTCCCTCAACGTCGAGCACATGTCCCACATGGCCCGCGCCCTCGACACCACCCTCTTCGTCAAAAACGGCGCCTCCGTCGCCGGCCTCGGCCTCGGCGGCGAGGGCTACTTGAACTACTCCATCGCCACCACCACCGGCGAGGGCATCGCCACCCCGCTCACCTTCACCCGCACCCGCCGCTGCGTCATGGTGGACAACCTGCGGATCTACTGAGCCGCCTCCCTCCGCCCGCGCCCCTTCCCGCCATGCAACTCGCTCGTATCGACGGCACCATTACGAGCACCGCCTGCCACCCGAGCATGCGGCGGGGGCGCACCGTGATCTGCCAGCCGCTCGACGCCGACGGCCGCCCCGACGGCCCGCCCGTGCTCGCGCTCGACCAGCTCGGAGCCGGCCTGCACCAGCTGGTTTTTTTCAGCACCGACGGCTCCGAGACCCGCAAGCTCGTCGGCGACGAACGCTCCCCCCTCCGCAACTACGTCCAGGCCATCGTGGACCCGGCCGCCGCCGCCACCTGACCCGCCATGCGCCTCGGACACGTCATCGGCAAACTCACCCCCGGCACCCTCGAGCCCGTGCTGCGCGGCGGGCGTTTCCTGCTCCTCCAGCCCCTCTCCCGCGAGCAGTTCGCCGGCGCCCCGCTCCTGCCCCTCGCCAAAGGCTCCACCCTCGTCGCCTACGACGAGCTCGGAGCCGACGTCGGCCACATCGTCGGCTTCACCGAAGGAGCCGAGGCCTCCGCGCCCTTCCCCCAGGCCGTCCCGGTGGACGCCTACGTCGCCTGCCTCGTTGAGCAAATCCACTACTCCCCGCCCGCCGCCTGAGGCCCGCCACCACCACCCTTTTTAACCTACCACTCACCATGCGCCCCGTCCTCACCGCCCAAGACATCGAGCAGCTCCTCCGCACCGGAGCCCCCGTCCCGGCCGACGCCATCCTCACCCCCGGCGCCCGCGATGCGCTCAAGGCCCGCGCCTCCCTCCTCCCCGGCAAATCCGCCCCCGCCGCCGCCGCCAAGGCCTCCGCCGCTCCCGCCGAGCCCATCGTGCCCGACTACGAGTTCAAGTGGACCCCCGGCAAGGACCCCAAGACCCCCGCCGAGATCCAGGCCTTTTTCAACTCGCCCGCCATCGCCGTGCTCAAGGAGCGCATGTGCGACATCGGCCGCCGCATGTGGGCCAAGGACTACACCGACGGCAACGGCGGCAACCTCACCGTCCGTGTCGGCGACAACCTCGTCCTCTGCACCCCCACCCTCATCTCGAAGGGCTTCATGACGCCCGACGACATCGCCCTCATCGACATGGACGGCAAGCAGCTCGCCGGCGCCCGCAAGCGCACCAGCGAGGCCATGACCCACCTCGGCATCATGAAGCGCCAGCCCCTCTGCAAGGCCTGCTGCCACGCCCACCCGCCCCACGCCACCGCCTTTGCCGTCGCCAAGGTCCAGCCCCCCACCTGCCTCATCCCCGAAGCCGACATCTTCCTCGGCAAGATCGCCATCGCCCCCTACCAGACCCCCGGCACCCCCGAAAACGCCGACACCGTCGGCGAGGTCGGCAAGGACAACCAGTGCGTGCTCATGGCCAACCACGGCGTCATCACCTGGGGCAAGGACATCGAGGACGCCTACTGGAAGATGGAAAATGCCGACGCCTACTGCAAAACCGTCTGGATCGCCTCCCAGCTCGGCGTGGACCTCGGCGAGGGCGTGGGCGGCTCCAAGGCCAAGGAATTCGTCAAGATCCGCAAGATGCTCGGCATGCCCGACAACCGCGACGGCCTCAAGGAGTGCGAACTGTGCGACAACTCCGAATTCCGCCCCGGCGTGGTCTGCATCCCGCAAAAACCGGTGGACGAGTCCGGCCCCGCCGCCGACCCGCAGGTCGAAGCCCTCGTCGCCACCCTCACCGAGCAGATCATGAAGCAGATGAAAGGCTGAGAGCTTTTCCGACACCACCGATCACCGTCGTCAGCCCCTAGACCACACCACTCACCATGAAAGTTTCCATCATCGGCGGCGGCGGCCGCGTCGGTTCCAACGCAGCCTTCGCCCTCCAGTGCGGCGCCGTCGTATCCGAGATTCAGATACTCGACGCCAACGCCGACCTCGCCCAGGGCGAGGCGCTCGACCTCTTGCACGGCAGCTCCGCCCTCGGCGGCCAGCGCATCTACGCCGGCGACTACGCCCGCGCGGCCGACAGCGACATCTTCGTCATCACCGCCGGCCTGCGACGCAAACCTGACGAGTCGCGCCTCGACCTCATCAACCGCAACGTCGCCCTCTTCCTGCAAATCCTCGCCAGCATCCAGCAGGCCGGCTTCCGCAAAGACGCCCTGTTCTTCGTGGTCTCCAACCCGGTGGACATCCTCACCCAGCTGGCCCACGCCAAACTCGGCCTCCCCTGGCAGCAAGTTATCGGCCTGGGCACCATGCTCGACACCGCCCGCTTCCGCTCGCTCATCGCCGCCGAGCTCAAACTCGCGCCCACCCAAGTCGAAGCCCTCATCCTCGGTGAGCACGGCGACACCATGATCCCGGTCTGGTCCTCCGCCGCCTACGCCGGCCTGCCCCTCGCCAAGGTCGCCGGGTGCACCACCGCGTTTCAAAACCAGATTTTTGAGCGCACCAAGGGCAGCGGCGCCGAAGTCATCCGCCGCAAGGGTGGAGCGGGCTGGGCGGTCGGCCTCACCATCGCCGAAGTGGTGCACGCCATCGCGCTCAACAAACGCACCGTGCTCCCCGTCTCCAGCATCCAGCAAGGTGCCTACGGCCTCAAAAACGTCGCCATCAGCGTGCCCACCATCGTCGGCAAG
>CAYNUW010000214.1:0-6695 GCA_964400455.1 uncultured Akkermansia sp.
CCCCACAACAACCAGGAAAAACCGTCGCCCTCCAACAACACCGCGACGAACTTCTCCCCCGATTTCATGCCGACCGCCGCCAGGAACAACGTTATACCCACTTCGCGCAGCACCAGATTCGCGCTGGGCGGCAGATGCCATACCAGCCCGCCGGTGCTGGCCAAACGCGACAGCAGAATCGCCACCACCAAGGGCCCGCCGGCCAAACCCAGCTTCACCGCCGCCGGCAACCCTGGCACCGCCAGCGGTATCGAACCCGCTAATACGCCCAGTGCGATGCCGAGAAAAAACGGAATCGGATGCGGATGCTCCAGCGCCTTGGGCGTGTTACCCAGACTCGAAGAGACCGCGTTGATGCCCGGCTCCTCGCCCACCGCCATCAAGATATCGCCAAACTGCACCCGGAATCCAGGCGACGGCGTGAACTCCATGCCCTGCCTGGTCACTCGCGTGATGACCACGCCGTGTTGATTCAGCACGGATAAGTCCCCGATCGCCTTGCCCAGCACGTCCCCGCGCGTCACCAGCAACCTGCGGTTCACCACATTGCCAGGCAAAGCCTTTAAATCCACCCCGGCGTCCGCCCCCACCACCACGCGCAGGTTGTCCAGCCCCTCCTCCGGCCCCACCGCGTGCAAAACATCACCTAGCGCCAGAGTCGTCTCCGGCCGCGCCACCGCAACCACGCCGCCCCGCGAGAAACGCGAGACCACCACACCCGATCCCGCTAACCCGGGAATCGCCGCGATCGAACGCCCCACCAGATTCGCATTGCGCACCTCCAGGTTGCGCGCCGCCGGCGGCGGCGTGCGCGGGCGCAACGCCTGCTCCGCCAGCCGTATCTCGCTGGACACATCAATACGGAACACCGTTCGAACCAACAACATCGTCAAAATGATGCCCAATATCCCAAAAGGATACGCCACCGCGTAAGCCAATCCCTGAATCGCGGTGGCATCCGGAGGCGCCCCCACCTGCCGGAAAGCCTCTCCCGCCGCCGCCAGCGACGGCGTGTTGGTGGTCGCCCCCGAAAGCAAGCCAGCTCCCGCCGGCAACGGCACCACCCCGCACATAACCAAGACCGCTGCCATACCGGCGCCACCCAACACAATGGCCGCCGCAAACAGATTAAGCGCCAGTCCCCTCGCCCGCAAAGAAGCGAAAAAACCCGGACCAATCTGCAGCCCGAGAGTGTAAACAAAAAGGATCAAACCGAACTCCCGCACAAAATCCAAAACCTCGTGCGAAGGCGCCAATTTGAAGTGCCCCAACGCCAAACCCGCAAAAAGCACCCCGGCGACCCCCAAACCAACCCCTCGGACTTGGATTTTGCCCAAGGCGGTTCCCGTCGCGCCCGCCAAAGCCAGCAGGACAACCGTGCGGGCGACAGACTCATTGGCGATCAAAACGTTTAACCATTCCATTTTAGTATTTTAACAAAAAAACCTTCGTTCAACTGCTCAGATTTTGCCTAAAACTTGTTAGGTCAAAACAAGCCGCCTTCACGACGCGGCGACTCAGTCCAAGTCCCTCGCCGCAAGATCGTCTTCATCCCAGCCAAAATAATGTCCCAGCTCGTGCAGGAACGTGATGCCAACCTCATCAAGGAACGCTTCGCGGTCCTGCTCCACAAAATCCCAAATGTTGTCCAGATACAGGCTGATTTGCGGCGGCATCGGCTGCTCCTGGCTGGCGGTCTCACCGTGCGCGCTGCCGTCAAACAACCCCAATATGTCCGGATCGAAACCCTCGGCTAGAATATGTTCCGGGGGCCGCGCCTCGAAATGCACGGGAATCTGGCGGGCAAATTCACGCACCTCCGGCGGGAGGCGGCGCAGGGTGTTTTCCACTTCACGAGCGGCGGCGGCGGTGCGTTGAGCAAAGGTCATCACAGGCCACTAGCCCCAAATACCGCGCAAATGCGAGTCGCGAGCGCGACCCTGCTGTAACCATTTCCACTCGGCCGCGTCATCCCACTCTGTCCCCGTTTGGATCAGGATGACGAGAGTTTAATCCCGTCCTTCCCCCCGTCTAACAACCTCGCCCATCAAAACCTCATGCAACTGAAACTCCGCTCCCTGCTCGCCACCACCACCCTCGCTGCCGTGCTGCTCGCCGGCGCCTCCATCGCCTCCGCCCAAGATGCCGCCCCCGAACGCCCCCGGCGCGATAACCCCGAACAACGCGTCAATCGCCTGAAGGAAGCCCTCCAACTCACCGAAGAACAAGTGGCGTCACTCAAGGAGATCATGGCCGCGGAGGCCGAAGCCGCCCGCGCCGCGCGCGAAAAACTGGGAACCGACGCCACCCGCGAACAACGCATGGAGTCCCGCCGCGCCGTGGCCGCCGAATTCGCTCCGAAAATCGAGGCCGTCCTGACCGAAGAACAACGCGTCAAATGGACCGAATTACGCGAGCGCATGCAGCGCGGCGGCCCCGGCGGTCAGGGCGGCCAGGGCGGCCAACGCCCCCAAGATGGTCCCGCTGCCGCTCAACCCTGATCCGCCCCTTCTTGTCGAAAAAGGATTCGACCCGCCCGGCATCCCCTCGGATGCCGGGCTATTTTTGTCCCCCACCCCCGGTTTGAACAGTCGATTCCCGCCCCGGCTTACAGACCACCTGCTGATTGGCTCAATTTTCGCTTCCCGCAACTCGCACCCACCACCAACTTTTCCCCGCCTTCCCTACCTCCCTCCCTTCTCCATGCCCACCAAAGTCGCGTCGAAAACGTCCAACGCCCTCGCCGAAATCTCCCAACTCCGCGCCGACGTGCGCGCCCTCGGGAACACCCTC
Source organism: uncultured Akkermansia sp. (assembly GCA_964400455.1). GTDB lineage: Bacteria > Verrucomicrobiota > Verrucomicrobiia > Opitutales > Opitutaceae > IMCC26134_A. Next base: position 2,794 of record CAYNUW010000214.1, read on the forward strand.
GGAAAGGTCATCACTCGTCTGGAAGGCCCCGAGACCTTGGCCAAGGTTGAACGTCTGCGCGGACTCGCCAAGGCCGCCCGCACCGGCCAGCCCTACGCCAGCGCCGAGCTCATCCAAGAGGTCGCCGCCCTCAACCCCGCCGAGGCCTTCAACCAGGCCATGGCCTTCACCCTCTACTTCGAACTCGTAAACCTCGCCGAGGAGAACTTCCGCATCCTTCTCCTGCGCCGCCGCGCCGCCACCGCACCCGCTCTGCGCGAGTCCATCGCCGCCGCCGTCGCCGAACTCAAGGCCCGCGGCGTCTCCCCCGAAGCCATGCAGTCCCTCGTCGACCGCATGTCCATCGAACTGGTCTTCACCGCCCACCCCACCGAGTCCAAACGCCGCACCCTGCTCACCAAACTTCGCCGCATGGCCGGCCTGCTCCAGCGCCAGAGCTCCGGCATCACCGAACCCGGCGCCATCGAACGCGAGATCGCCACCCTCTGGCTGACCGACCGCAGCCGCGTCGAACGCCCCCTCGTCACCGACGAAGCCAAGACCGGCCTCTGGTATTTTGATACCACCCTCTTCGCCGTCCTCCCCCGCCTGCGCACCGAGCTGGCTGGCGCCTTGGCCAAACACTACCCCGGCGTTCGCCCCCCCCGCGCCTGGCTGACCTTCGGCTCCTGGATCGGCGGCGACCGCGACGGCAACCCCAACGTCACCGCCGCCATCACCGAGGAGGTCCTCGAACTCCACCGCCTCACCGCGATGAAGGAACTCCTCGCCCGCGTCCGCGACCTCGGCCGCACCCTCACCGTCTCCGACCGCCGCGAGGCCGTCACACCCGAGCTCAAGCGCCTGCTCCGCGAAAACAAACACCTCTCCAAACGCGTTGAACTCCTCGCCAAACGGTATCCGCACGAGCCCTACCGCCTCGTCCTCGCCGGCCTGCGCGAACGCCTCGAGGCCGCCATCGAACGCGTGCCCGGCATCCTTCGCGCCGCCGAGGAGACCATCGAGGAGCCCCTGCTCCGCACCGAGGACATCCGCGAGATCCTCGAGACCCTCGGCCGCAGCCTCGAGGCCGGCCGCGGCGCCCTCGTCGCCGAGGGCGACCTGCGCGAAAACATCGCCCGCTTGGATACCTTCGGCCTCCACACCTCCCGGCTCGACCTACGCCAGCACTCCGGCCCGCACGAAACCGCCGTCGCCGAGCTCCTCGGACGCTCCGACTACGCCCGCCTGCCCGAGGCCGAGCGCCGCGCCCTGCTCGCCGAGGCCCTCGCCGGCTCCCGCCGCGTGTCCGTCGACGAGGCCTCCGCCTGCTCCGCCGCCACCCGCCAGGTCGTCGAGCCCATGCTGCTCGCCGCCCGCGCCCTCGAGCGCTTCGGCCGCGACTGCCTCGGCATCTACATCATCAGCATGACCACCGACGTCTCCGACGTCCTTGAGGTCGCCTGGCTCATGCGCCTCACCGGCCTCGACCTGCCCATCGCGCCGCTCTTCGAGACACTGGAGGACCTCCACAACGCCCCACGCGTCCTCACCGAACTTTTCGCCCACCCCGCCTACGCCCCACTCCTCGCCGCCCAGCACGCGCACCAGCACGTGATGCTCGGTTACTCCGACTCCAACAAGGACTGCGGCTACACCACCGCCAACTGGGCTCTCTACCGTGCCCAGGACGACATCGCCCGCGTCTGCGGCGAGGCCTCCGTCCGCGTCACCCTCTTCCACGGCCGCGGCGGCTCCATCGCCCGCGGCGGCGGCCCCGCCGCCAAAGCCGTGCTCGCCCAGCCCGTCGCCCTCCGCGACGGCGGCATCCGCGTCACCGAGCAAGGCGAGGTCCTCTCCACCCGCTACCACGATCCCGACCTCGCCCACCGCATCCTCGAGCAGATGACCTATGGCGTCATGCTCGGCATCGACGCCGCCGGCCACCCCCCCGCCGCCCGCCCCGAATGGATCGAAACCATGGAACGCATGAGCGAGGCCGGCTTCGCCGCCTACAAAGCCCTCGTCCACGACGACCCCGGCTTCATCGCCTTCTGGAAACAAGCCACCCCCATCGACGAAATCGGCAACCTCAAGCTCGGCTCCCGCCCCACCTTCCGCCGCGCCACCCAAAGCGTCGCCGACCTCCGCGCCATCCCCTGGGTCTTCTCCTGGATGCAGAGTCGCTTCAACTTCCCCGGCTGGTATGGCCTCGGCTCCGCCCTCGAACTCGTGCTCAAACGCGGACGCGCCGGACGCGACCTGCTTCGCGAGATGCACGCCGGCTGGCCGTTCTTCCAAACCCTCATCGCCAACGCCCAGCTCACCCTGTGCAAGGCCGACCTCGGCATCGGCCGCCTCTATGCCTCCTTGGTGGACGACAAAGCCCTCCGCGACCGCGTTCTCGGCATACTTCAGACCGAGTTCGACCGCACCGAAAAGGCCATCCTCGCCATCACCGGCCAGAAAAAACTCCTCGAACGCGAACCCGTGCTCCGCAAATCCGTCGAGCTCCGCAACCCCTACATCGACCCCCTCAACTACCTGCAGGTCGAAATGCTCCGCCGCCTGCGCTCCGGCTCGCTTGACGCCTCCGCCGAGCACGAAACCCGCCGCGTGGTCGAACTCACCATCAACGGTATTTCCGGCGGCTTGAAAAACACCGGCTAATAATCCGCCCCCGCCAAGGCCCCGCCCATTTGCCGGCTCGCCAAACGTCCACGAAGCGGGCAGAAACCGTGACGTGCGCGGACCACCCGCGCCGTCCAGATATCTCCATGCTGCTCACCGACGCCGAACTCGAGTCCTTCTCCAGCGCCACCTGCGCCCAACCCCACTCCTTGCTCGGCATGCACGCCGCCAAGTCCGGCCGCACCTCCGGTCTCGTCGTGCGCGCCTACCTGCGCGACGCCGCCGACTGCACCGTGGTCGAGACCGGCGCCCTCGGCCGGGAAAAGCTTCATCCCATGGAACTCGTTTCCGACGACGGCCTCTTCGAGCTCTTCCTGCCCCGCCGCCGCGACCCCTTCCCCTACCAGCTCCGCGTCACCCGCGGCAACGGCGAGATCCGCCAGTTCCACGACCCCTACCGCTTCTGGCCCACCCTCGGCGACCAGGACCTCTACCTCTTCAACGAGGGCAACGAGCACCGCATCTACGAAAAGCTTGGCGCCCACCCCCGCGTCGTCGACGGCGTCGCCGGCGTCGCCTTCGCCGTCTGGGCCCCCAGCGCCGCCCGCGTCTCCGTCGTCGGCAACTTCAACGCCTGGGACGGCCGCTACTTCCCCATGCGCCCACTTGGCGCCTCCGGCGTCTGGGAACTCTTCATCCCCGGCCTCGGCGAGGGCGAACTCTACAAATACGAACTGCGCACCCAGGCCGGCGACGTCGTGCTCAAAACCGACCCCTACGGCACCGCCTTCGAAGCCCCCCCCGGCAACGCCGCCATCGTCTGCGACCCCCGCCGCCACGTTTGGGGCGACGCCGCCTGGCTCGCCCGCCGCGCCGCCCAGGCCGGCAACCCCGACCGCCCCATCTCCATCTACGAGGTCCACCTCGGCTCCTGGCGGAGAAAAACCGAGGACGGCCACCGCCCCCTCACCTACCGCGAACTCGCCCCCGCCCTCGCCGACTACTGCCTCGACCTCGGCTTCACCCACATCGAGATCATGCCCGTCGCCGAACACCCCTTCGACGGCTCCTGGGGCTATCAGGTCACCGGCTTCTTCGCCCCCACCCACCGCTTTGGCCGACCCGAGGACTTCGCCTGGTTCGTCGACCACCTCCACCAACGCGGCCTCGGCGTCATCCTCGACTGGGTCCCCGCCCACTTCCCCCGCGACAGCTTCGCCCTCGCCGAATTCGACGGCACCCACCTTTACGAACACGCCGACCCCCGCCAGGGCGCCCACATGGACTGGGGC
>CAYNUW010000215.1:0-331 GCA_964400455.1 uncultured Akkermansia sp.
AGGCTTCTTCGTCGATTACCACCTACTCGAAAAAATCGAGAAGGCCGTCGCCACCAAAGCCAAGAAGCCCATCCAAACCTGGTCTCGTCGTTCGACCATTACGCCCGATTTTATCGGACACACGTTTAATGTTCACAACGGCAAGGCATTCGTCGCGGTTTATGTCACCGACAATATGGTTGGTCATAAGCTCGGCGAGTTTGCCGCCACCCGTGTCTTCAAGGCGCACGGTGGCATGACCCGCAAGGAAGTGTAATATACTTCCTTTTGTTCTTTGCATCATGCATCTGGTCTCGAAGTTTGTCGTGGTTTACTTCGCCCTTCTAATGGC
>CAYNUW010000215.1:341-6662 GCA_964400455.1 uncultured Akkermansia sp.
TCCTTGCACAAACTCCGACCATAGTATCGATTAAACCCACGACCAGCACTGATTTAGTGCTGGTCAATGCGGGTTGGTCCGCTGGTTTCAGGCTCGGCATGTCTTGCCAAGTATCGAGAACCGACGAACCGATCGGCGAAATGCTACTAATCGACGTTCAGAAAGATGCATGTGTAGGACTCATCGTGCGACTTGTTCCCGGACAAGCCATGCGCGACGGAGATTCGGTTTCCGTCAAAATTTCTCAAAAACCCGTATCTTGATCTGTTAACTAAAAGGGCAGGGGAGTGTAAATCACGCTACCGCTGTCGCCTCACCAAGGAATCCCATCATGGAAGTAAAAGCCATCACTCGCAACGCTCGCATGTCGCCCAAGAAGGTGCGCGACGTTGTTCGCACCATCACCGGACGTCCCGCCGTGGAAGCGTCTGAATATCTCGCGCTCATTCCCCGGAAGAGCGCCCAGCTCATCAACAAGACGCTCAAGAGCGCCATCGCCAACGCTGAGAACAACAACAACTTGTCCTCGGATAGCTTGGTCATCAAGACCGCTTATGTTGATCAAGGCCCCGTGCTCAAGCGCTTCAAAGCCGCCGCCCGCGGCACGGCTGCCCCCCGCCGCAAGAAGATGAGCCACATCACTGTTGTCCTGACCGACGAAGCCGCCTAAAACCCTACCTTTTACTATCATGGGCCAAAAAACTAATCCCACCGGCTTCCGTCTCGCTGTTCGCCGCAACTGGCAGTCCCGCTGGTATGCGACCAAAAAAGATTTCGCCACGCTTCTTCGCGAAGACCAGTTGATCCGCGACCACCTGATGGAGAAGCTGAAGGGCGCCTCCGTGCCCCGTATTTTCATCGAACGCGCCTCAAATCGCGTTCGCGTGAAGATCTACACCGCTCGTCCCGGTGTGGTTATCGGTCGCAAAGGCGCTGAGGTCGAAGTGATCAAGGCCGAGCTGGCCAAGCTCACCGGCAAAGACGTCTTGCTCGACATCCAAGAGATCAAGAAGCCCGAGATTGAAGCTGCTTTGGTGGCCGAAAACGTTGCCCTGCAGCTTGAGCGCCGCATCGCTTTCCGTCGCGCCATGAAAAAGGCGGTCGAGACCGCCATGAGCCTCGGAGCCGAAGGCATTCGTATCCAATGCTCTGGTCGTCTGGGTGGTGCCGACATCGCCCGCCGCGAATGGCAGCGCAAAGGACGCGTTCCGCTTCACACCCTTCGCGAGAACATCGACTACGGCTTCTTCGAGGCCAAGACCCTTTACGGCAAGATCGGCGTCAAGTGCTGGATCCTGAAGAAGGAAGAAAACGCCTGAGTGGCTTTGCCCTCGGCCCACACCCGACACTAATCCCATAAACGGAGAAATTTAACATGGCTCTCGCTCCCGCCCGCACCAAATTCCGCAAATCCCAGAAGGGTTCCTTGGCAGGTAATGCCAAGCGCGGCAACACCCTCGCCTTTGGCGAATTCGGTCTTCAATCCCTCACCCGCGGTCCTATGACCGGCCGTCAGATTGAGGCCGCCCGCGTTACTATCAGCCGACACCTCAAGCGCAAAGGTAAACTCTGGATTCGTGTTTTCCCGCACAAACCCGTGACCAAAAAACCGGCCGAAGTCCGAATGGGCTCCGGTAAGGGTGGCGTGGAATACTACGTCGCTCAAATCAAGCCCGGCGCGGTTCTTTTCGAACTCGCTGGCGTGCCGCTCACCATCGCCAAGGAAGCTTTCCGTCTCGCCGACGCCAAACTTCCCTTCAAGTGCCGTTTCATCGTTCGCGAAGCCACCGCCGCGTAACTTGACCACCAGACATCATGAAAGCTAAAGAAATACGCGAACTCTCCGTGGCTGAAATCAGCCAGAAACTTAACGAAACCCGCGAGAAACTTCTCTCCCTGCGTTTGCGCAAGCAGACCGGACAAGTGGAGAAGACCCACGAGCTGCGCTCCCTCCGCAAGGACATCGCCCGGCTTGAGACGATTAAAACGCAAAAGGCCACCGCTTAATAGCGCCCCGCCACCACACCTATGTCCACCGAAGCTCGCAATACCCGTAAAGTTCTGGTCGGTAACGTGACCAGCCGTTCCGGCGAGAAGTCCATCAAGGTTACCGTTCCTTTCAAGGTTCCGCACCCGCGCTACAAGAAGGTCATTAACCGCAAGACCGTCGTGCACGTGCACGACGAAAACAACGACGCCCACATCGGCGATAAGGTCGAGATCATGGAGACACGTCCGATCAGCCGCCTCAAGCGCTGGCGCGTGATCTCCGTGCTGGAGCGTGCCATCACTGCCGATGCGGCCCCCGTGACCGAGGCTGATGTCGCCGCCAACCTCAAAGCTTAATCCAAGCAGAGCCCACCATGATCCAACTACGTTCCCGTCTCGAGGTTGCCGACAACACCGGCGCCCGCAAGGCCTGCATGATTCGCAAAAAAGGCCAGATCACCGACACCGCCAGTGTGGGTGACATCATCACCGTGCACATCAAGGACTCGGCTACCGACGCCTCGGTCAAGAAGGGCGAGGTTGCCAAGGCCGTCGTCGTTCGCACCAAGGCTCCCGTCCGCCGTGCTGATGGCTCCTACCTCCGTTTTGACTCCAACGCCATTGTCATCATTGGCGCGGATGGCAATCCGAAGGGCACCCGTATCTTCGGGCCCGTTGCACGCGAGCTGCGCGCCAAAAACTTCATGAAGATCATCTCTCTCGCTCCGGAGGTCCTCTAACATGTCACAGTCTTTCCATATCAAACGCAACGACGAGGTCGTTGTCATCGCCGGTTCCCACAAAGGAAAATCCGGCAAGGTCCTTGAGATTCTTGCTTCCAAACAACGCGCCCGCGTCGAAGGTGTCGCCATGACCAAGCGCCACCTCAAGAAGTCCCAGGAAAATCCCAATGGAGCCATCGTCGAGCGCGAGGGTTCGGTCCACATCTCGAACCTCATGCTCAAGAGTCGTTTCGACGCGTCTAAACGCGCGGTCAAAGCTGCTTAAGCCAATTCTATTTACCTTAACTCAAAGTCGCCGGGTCGGTAATCTGGCGCACTTACATCCATGAGCCAAAAACGCGTTCCCGCCCTCAAGAAATTCTATCAAGAGGAAGTTGTTCCTGCCCTCCAAAAGAGCCGCGGCTACAAAAACACGATGGAGATCCCCCGGATCACCAAAATCAGCCTGAATACCGGTATCGACGCTGAAGCCGATAAAAATCAAATCGCCGACATTCAGCGCGATCTGTCGGCGATCGCCGGTCAAAAGGCCATCTTGGCGAAATCCAAGAAGGCCATCTCCAACTTCAAATTGCGCCAAGGTCAGGTCGTCGGCGCCCACGTCACCCTTCGTGGTGATGCCATGTGGGACTTCCTCTACCGCTTGCTGGCGGTCGCATTGCCCACCATCCGCGACTTCCGCGGCGTTCATTCCAAACTGGACGGCCAGGGCAACTACTCCCTCGGTGTCACGGACTTTACCATCTTCCCGGAGATCGTGGTCGAGAACGTGAAGAAGACCATGGGACTCGATATCAACATCGTCACCACCGCCGAGACGGATGACGAAGGACGCGAGCTGCTCAAGCTGCTCGGCATGCCCTTCCGCCGCACCGAGTCACAATCCTGATCCGGTTAATCTTCGGAACTTTTTACCATGCCCAAGACATCTGCCATCAACCGCAACGAGAAGCGTAAAGCCCTCGTCGCCAAGTTCGCCGCCAAGCGCGCCGAGCTCAAGGCCAAGCTGATCAACCCTGCCACCTCCGACGAAGAATTCTTCGCGGCCAACAAGGCCTTGCAGAAGCTGCCGAAGAACTCGTCCCCGATCCGGGTGCGTAATCGGTGCAGCCTCTCCGGACGCCCGCGCGCCTTCATCCGCCGTTTCGGAGTTTCACGTATTACGTTCCGCGAGCTTGCACTCAGCGGAAAAATCCCCGGTGTTACCAAGTCCTCTTGGTAAATCTTTCATCTCAGGGGTGACGGCGGACGTCCTCCGCCCGGATATGACCTGAGATTCTTCACGACCTAAACATCCAAATCCCATGACCGATCCAATCAGTGATTTCCTGACCCGGCTCCGCAACTCTGCGCGTGCCGGTCAAGCCGAGTGTGTGGCTCCCCACTCCAAAATGAAGGAGAGCCTCGCCAACATCCTCAAAAACGAGGGTTACGTTTCCGAAGTGCAGGCCGGCTCCGACGCCAAGGGTCACAAGACTTTGGTGGTAAAGCTAAAATACGTGGATAGCACACCTGCCATCACGAATCTGGCCCGGGTGTCCACTCCCGGCCGTCGTCTCTACGTCGGCTACAATGAGATCCCCCGCGTGCTCAATGGTTTGGGTATCGCGATTCTCTCCACTTCCAAAGGTCTCAAGAAAGACCAGGATTGCCGCCGCGAAAAGCTGGGTGGCGAATACATCTGCAACGTCTGGTAACCCAAAGGAGCCACTCATATGTCACGCGTAGGCAAAGTTCCCGTTACCATTCCCGCCAAGGTTAAGGTCGCCGTTCAGAACACCACGGTTTCCGTCGAAGGTCCCAAGGGCAAAGTGTCCTTCACTTTCGCGCCGGTGGTTTCCATCACGGTGGCTGATTCCAAAGTCACCGTCAAACCCACCGAAGAGACCCGCTTCTCCCGCGCCATGTATGGCACCGCCCGGTCCATCATTGCCGGTATGGTCAAAGGCGTGGTGGAAGGTTACAAGAAAGAGCTCGAAATCCAAGGCGTCGGCTTCAAAGCCGCCCTCAAAGGAAAGCAGCTTGATCTGGCGCTGGGTTATTCACATCCCATCTTGTTTGATATCCCCGAGGGAATCAAAATCGGAGTCGTCGAGGGCACCAAACTATCCGTTGAAGGCTGCGACAAGCAGCTCGTCGGTATGGTTACCTCCCAAATTCGCTCCTTCTATCCGCCCGAGCCTTACAAGGGCAAGGGTGTGCGCATCGTGGGCGAGCGTGTTCGCCGCAAGGAAGGCAAGACTGTTGCCTAATTAACCATTTAAGAAAGGCCCTAAGCCATGAATACCATTAAGAAAGCCGAACTCCTGCAGAAGCGCCGCTGGCGCATTCGCAAGAAGGTGTTTGGCACCGCACTCCGTCCTCGTTTGGCGGTCAAGTTCAGCTCGAAACACATCTACGCTCAAGTCATTGATGACGACGCCGGCAACACCTTGGCGTTTTTGTCCAGCCTTGATGCCGACCTCCGGGCGAAGAAACTTTCGGCCAATGTCGCTGGAGCCACCGCCCTCGGTGAAGCCTTTGCGGCCAAGGCCAAGGCTGCCGGCATCGAATCCGTCGTGTTTGACCGCGCAGGTGCGCGTTATCACGGCAAAGTAAAAGCGTTTGCCGAGGCAGCTCGCGCCGGCGGACTCACCTTCTAAGACGATTTAAATGAGCACTCCTACTTCCGCTGCCCCCGCCGCTCCCTCCAATAACGAGACGCGTCAACCGCGCGCACCTCGTGGACAAGGTGGTCCTCGTGGACCCCGTCGCGACAATCGTGACAATGCCGAACCGGATTCCGGTTTGTTTGAAAAGGTCGTCTTCATCAACCGCTGCGCCAAGGTAGTGAAGGGTGGCCGACGTTTTTCATTCGCCGCTATCGCCGTGGTGGGTGATCGCGCTGGCAAAATCGGTGTTGGCTACGGCCGTGCCAATGAGGTGCCTGATGCCATCAAGAAGTCGACCGAAGGCGCCAAAAAGCGCATGTTCTCGGTTAAACTCAAGGGTGACACCATCCCTCACGAGGTCTTTGGCACCTACGACGGTGGCAAAGTTTTGTTGAAGCCGGCCACCACCGGCACTGGCCTGATCGCCGGTGGCGCTGTGCGTGCGGTGTTGGAGGCGGCAGGCGTAAAGAACGTCCTGACCAAATCCATGGGCTCCAGCAACCACATCGCCGTGGTGCATGCCACGATCGAGGCGTTGTTGCAGCTAAAGACCGCCGAAGATTTCGCTGCCTTGCGTAAAGCCGTCTAATCCGGACTGGCCTGTAACGATTACATTCATCCGAGTCCGCCGCATCATACCATGCGGCGGGCGCTTCATTAGGAATAAATTATGAAACTTCACGAATTAACTAACGTCAAGGGTGCCGTTCACCGCAAAAAGCGGGTTGGATGCGGCGAGGGCAGTGGCCATGGCAAGACCTCGGGTCGTGGCGGCAAGGGTCAGACTGCACGTTCCGGTGGTTCCATCCGCCCTGGATTCGAAGGCGGTCAGATGCCTCTTTACCGTAAGCTTCCCCACCGTGGTTTTAACAACTACAATTTCCGCGTCAGCTATGCGGTGGTGAACGTCAGCGATTTGGCACTGCTCGATTCGAGCA
>CAYNUW010000216.1:0-6647 GCA_964400455.1 uncultured Akkermansia sp.
CGGGTCCCTATTCCCTGACCGCGCTCATTCACCAGCTCGGACCGGTCAAACGCGTAGTCGCCATCACCGGGAAGGCCTTCGACCCGCGCATCGCCACTTGCAAATAACGATTCTTAAATCCCTTAGCCATAAATCTTCAACCTACTAAACAGGTTCCATCGAGATAAAAGCGGGGCCGTCATCCCCGCGACTTTTTCCTTCGAAATCCACGCTTATGGACACTCCCCCGTCGCGCTCTTCGGAACCGAAGACTGACTTAAAGCGCCAGATTCCCATACCTTCGGTGGCCCAGTCTCACTCTGGACTCCAGTCAGCAAAGAATGACAAACCCAAGCCCTCGGCCATCTTGCTCGGAGCATCGGAGCCGCCGACCGGGCCTACTTAATCCTCAGCGACGGCAAACCGTCGTCCTCGGGCAAGTGGCGCATTCGCACAACATGTCCTGGAAATCATGCATGCCTTCCAACGCTCCTGCACCGGCAAACAATCCGCTGAAATCGAATCGCAGCCCGAGCGGCCAAAACCGCTCAGTCAGGGTTTGATCGAGGGCAGGCGCTAAAACTAGACTTCTACGCAAAACCTCATCGTAAACGCATTCACCAAAGCCGAACCCCATTGTGCCTCCAAGCGCCCGGAAAAAGCGCGCCCGATCAACGATCGCCCAGACCACAAACACCCGCAGGCCAAGCACCCATGTGATTTTTACAATGTTCGTAACACGAACATTGTGCTCATCCTAGATTCGGCGGTAGCCTCGGTTTCAGATCGCGCAACTTGCTGAATCATACCAATTCCCTTAGAAATTTAGACTTTCCATCAGTCTAATTTTTGACCACAGACATAACGGATAACACTGATAAAAAAGACCTTGTATTGATCCGTGCCCATCCGTGCACGCCGTGATTAAAGTCTGAAAACTTGGGGTGTTTGGTATCAAACGGTGATTGCGGTGGCCCAAAAACGCCCCCGGCGGAGGCGTCGAGGGAGCGCTGCGATCAGCGGACGATAAGCAGGCGGCGTGAGCTGAGTCTCGGCGATCGCCGGACTAGGCCGATGGCGACCCGCCACGACTTACCCGCAGCGCGGGTCGTGGCGGGCGTAATCAGCGCCGAGTTCATCCGGTGTTCCGAAGGATAAATGTCGTCAGTATTCGGTTTAAACTTTCGTAACTTATTCGACTTCCACCACGGCACGTAGGAAAAACCGAGTGCCGGCGCCCAAGGATCCGGCCACCCGGAAGCTGCGATAGGTCCAACCCGTGGGCAGCGCCGGCAAACCAGTTTGCAGCGCCAACGCATCGGCCCCGACGACCTCGGTGACGACCTGCGTGGTCCAATTGGCCAAATCAGTGGATGCTTGGATACGGTAAACCAGACCATCCACTGGCTCGGAGGTGGCCTGAGGTGAACCACCGAAGACCGCGCCGGCACGAACCGCCAAAGTTGCGGTGAAAGCGGGCGCGCCACCGAGGGTGGCCGTCTTGGCGTAGAGCCGGCCTTGGGTGGAGGCGGAAACCGGATCACCGGCCAACGCAAACTCGGCTAGGTTCATGGCGCCATCACCGTCGGGATCGGCGGTCATCGCGCGCCGCTCGGCGTCGAGTCCCGCAAAGCTGTCGATCCAGATTGAATACGGCGTTTGCATCACCGTGCGGGTCAGCGCGATTTTGTTACCCTCGTAGGCGTAATCTAGGGTGTAGCCGGCCGGTAGTCCCGTGACTTGGGCAAAGGTGCCGCTTAGCGAGCCATAGGTAGCCAAAACATAGACATTCGCACCGGGTGTGCCAGTCACCGAGAGGTTCAGGTTGGCCCCACCGACCGAGAGTTGGCCGGCCACGGAGAGGGCATCGTTCGGAGTGCCCGAAGCCTCAGCCTGGAGGTCGAGCGCCAAGCTGGCGCCTGCGTCCAAGGTAATCGACGGGGCGGCCAAGGTGCCCGGGAAATCCCCGCCGGGAGCCAAGGTGCCGGAGGCAGCCACGTTGACGGATCCCCCCAGGCTACCGGAGCCACCAAGCGTTGCGCCGGCAGCCACGGTCACCGCACCGATCGCGCCGGACTGGTTGCCGTCGATGCGCAGAACGCCGGCCTGAACACTGGTCGCGCCCGCATAAGTATTGGCGCCAGTTAGCACCAGAAGTCCGGGGCCGGTTTTCAGGACCCCCGAGGACCCCGCAAGCGCGGCCGAGACCAAACCGGCCTTTAGGTCGTAGCTGGTGCCGAGCAGAGACCCGCTGGTCGCCACGATAGAGCCTGAATTCAGAGTGACGGCGCCTACCACTTCGGCACTCGTGCCCAGATTAAGCGTGGCATCGTTGTCGATGGTGAGCGCGGTGGTGTCGGGCAGCGCTCCGGCCGCGCGGGTGATGGCCAGGGTGCCGCCGCTGAGGGTGGTGGAGCCGGAGTAGATGTTGTTGCCCGAGAAAGTTTGCACGCCCGCGCCGGTCTTTACCAACGAAAGCGCGCCGCCGTTGTTGCGCAGCACACCGGCATAGCTGCCGGTCCCGTCACCCGCGCCAATCGTGAGGAGAGACTGGCCGGCGGTGGCATCGATCACACCCCCAGTGCCGGCGAGTGCGTTCACCGTCTCGCTAAAGCCGTTCAGATCGAGCAAGCCGGTGCCGGACAAAACGACCGAGCCCTTGCCGGTGCCGTGGGGTATCTGTTCAGCGGCCTGGAGCCGCAGCCGTCCGCCCTCGATCGTCGTGTTGCCGGTGTAGTCGTTCGGGCGTGCGCTGGTATTGGCCAGGTTGACGGCGTAGGCAAAACCGGGCGCGTAGAGGCGAAGCCCCGCCGCCGGATTCACCCCGGTGGTGATCTGGCCGAAGATCGTGGCGTTGGCCTCGGGCACGCTGCCGGAAAGCTGGTTATTGGCCCGGAAACTTACATTGGCCTGATTGGCGACCAGGCGGCCGTAGAATTCGCTGCCTTCGGATTCAACGCGCAGTGCACCGGCGGTATCGGTGCCGAGTTCGGTATTGAAGATCAGCTCATTGTAGAACTGAAGGTAGGCGGTGGTGAGGTTGAAATAGAGCTGCACCCGGTCCGTGGGCGCGAGGCCCAGGGTAATCGGTCCGCTTCCGTAGGGGCCGGAGAAAATCTCGCTGACCACGCCGTTCTGCACATCGGCCAGGGTGCCGGCCTTGGGAATCAAACGGGTGCCGTGGGTGTTGGCACCCTGTTGGCCCAGCAGCACGGTGCCGCCGGAGTAGGCATTCGACGTGTTAATGGGACCATTGTCGGCGTTGAACGTGCCGATGGTCAGACGCACCTTGCGGCTGGGGCCGTCATTGACCAAGGCCGCGATCGGCGAAGTGGTGAACAATGAAGTGAGCGTATCGACGCCCTCCCCCTCGCCATTGTTGGTGATGAGGCTGAAGGCATTGGTGGCGTTTAGCGCATCGATGGTGAGGTCGTAACCGTTGAGATCGAGCGTGGTATTGGTGGCGAGCGCCACCCGCGTGAGCGGAGAAACCGCATTGAGCGCACCGATGCGGAGGACGCCCTCGGAAACCGTGGTGGTTCCGGTATAGCTGTTACCGGTGCCCAGCGTGAGCGTGCCCGCACCGGTTTTGGTCAAGGGGGCCGAGGGGCCGGACAAACCAGATAAAGTGGTGTCGGAACCAGCGGTGTTGATCGTATAGGCGGTGCCGAGCAGCGTGCCGTTGCGCACCTCGGCGGGTGCCACGATCGCGACGGGACCGGAATACTGGGTGGTGCCGCCAAGATCGAGCACGCCCGCGTTCAGCACCACCGGCGCGGTCGGGGCGGCGAGCAACCCTCCCGCCGCGAGCAACACGGTGCCGCCGTCGATGCGAAGGCCGCCGGTGTGCTTGTTGGGATTGGCGATCGTGAGCGAGCCGCCGCCCGACTTGACCAGGGTGACGGAACCGGTGAGTCCGCGCGTGCCCTGCAGGGTGTAGTTAAGGCTACTGTGATCGAACACCACACCGTTGGGAGTCACGTCGGCGACGGAGATATCCACCGTGGAGCGGACAGCGGTGTCATCGAAGCGCACCACATCGGCGGAGAGGTAGTCGGTGGGCGTTCCGCCGACCAGCAGCGACCAGTTTTTCACGCTCAGCGCGGCCGTGCTCCACTCGGAGGAGCCGGCGCCTGACCAGCGGGGGGTGTCGCCCGTGACCAGCAGCTCCACCCGTCCATCACCCGAGTTGTTTAAAAGCTGCGCGTTCACACGAGGACCCGTCACGAAGGCGGGCGTGAAGGCCGGGAAGCCTACGCCGCCCACAGAGCCGGCGTAATCGATCAACGAATACACACCAGCCGTAAGCGCGGTGATGTCGCCGCGGACCTCGATCGCACCGGCCGAACCAGACGTGACCAACGCGTCGGGCGAGACGATGCGTAGCTCGTTGGATACGCTGCCGCCTGCCGGACTCACGGCACCGAAGTCGATGACCGAGCCCTCGCTCAGGCTGACGGATGAGCCGGCCAAGGTCAGCGGATGCAAGGCATTATGCCCGGGCTGAAGAATGGCACCGCCCTGTAGCGTAAGCGGACCGTTGATGGTGCCGGTGCCGGCCAAAACGGCGCCGGAGGCCACCGTGACCGCGCTGCCAGCGGCAAGCTGGGCGGTTGAACCCGCCGTGGTGCCCACCACCAGGCGTCCACCATTGACTTGGGTGGGGCCGGTATAGGTGGAGGTTCCGTTCAAAATCTGCGTGCCCGCACCGATTTTGGTCAGGGCGAAGGCCGCTTGATTGTTGGCGACGGTGCCGCCGAGGGCCGCGTTGGTCGTGTAGGAGAGACCGTCCGCAACGTTTACCGTGAGTGTGCGCACCTCACCCCCGGCGGTATTGTGCAAGGTGCCTCCCCCGCCGCCCGAGTTGGTCAGGCCGGCGAGTTGCTGATTAAATCCGTTCAGGTCGAAGGTGCCGCCGGCCCCTTGATTGTTGTCGAGCACCGCGGTGGTGAGGATGCCGTTCTCCGCGCCAACCTGGAGCGTGCTGCCGTTGTTGAAGATGAGAGGGTAGGAGCTAAGGGCCTGGGTGGTCGGTGTGCCCGAAATGCGAATGGTTCCGGAGCGCCCGCCCACGCCAAACGGCGCCACGATCGGCCCCGACAACTGGACGACACCACTACCTCCGAAAAGGCCACCGTTGATCGGCAGGGCATTGACGGTAAAGGTGCCGGCCAGAGTGTAGGTGCCGGCGGACGAGTGGATGAGCCCCTGACCGCTCACCCCGGCGGCATAATTCACGGTGACGTCGTTGAGCAGAGTAAAGCCCGAGGGGTTGAGCGTGTTGTTCAGGTTGAGCTGCGAGCTATGTCCCTGGATGCGCACGGGGCCGGTCCCCAGCGCGGAACCAGTCCGGACCTGCAGCGTGCCCATGTTCAAATAGGTGCCCCCGCTGTAAGTGTTTTCGCCGGCCAGCACCACGGTGCCCGAACCCACCCGGGTCAAGGCCGTGGGTCCTCCGTTGTCGGCCACGGTGGATTGCAGAGTAAGGGTGCCGCTGCCAAAGTGGGCGACGGAGAGCTCGCCGGAGGGAGACCCGGTGAGCGTTCCGCCAATGATGGTGGTGGCGTTGCCAGCCTTGCCCGAACCGTTGAGCAAACCACCGCTGGTGAGGTTTAGCGTGACGCCCGACGCCAAGGTTAGCGTCTGCGCCGAGGCGGCGTTGAAGCGTAGGCTGTTGGCCGCAAGCGAAGAGTCCAGATTGGGCGAGCCGACCACATCCATGTTTTTCCCTGCCGTCCAATTAGGAGTGCTGGCGTAGGTGGCGATGGCCAGAGGCGCACCTGCGGCCGGGGCGGCGATGAAATTGGCGGACGAAAGAGCGGAGCCGACCAGAATCGCATCCGCGCCTTCACCCGCGACCACCGCGCCTGCGGGCGCCTGGCCGAACGAGATCGAAAAACCGGTGGCGGTGCCAAAATTCACAAAGGCTCCCGGTAAGCGGGTGTAAGTGCCGCTGAACGACACGGAGTTTGTTCCCGTGGCACCTGACGCGTTCAGCAAATTGTAACCGACATCGGCGTGGAGCGAAGCCAGCGTCTGGGTATGCGAAGCACCCGCCGCCGGGGCAAATTGGGTATAAACGCCGCCGCCAGAATTGGGTGAGCCCAAACGCAGGCTCGCTGCCGGCGAAATGCGATTGGTCACCGCATTGTTATTGGCGGCGGTGACATCACCGTTCAGCAATGCGCCCAAACCCGCGACATCGAGGGCGGAAGTGGCGGACAAACGGCCATTCAAGCCAGCAATGCGCAAGTTACCGAGCTGAACATTGGTATTGGTCACGCCCCCACGCACCGTCGTGGGACCGGTGTAAATGTTGTTCGCCGAAAGCGTCCAGTTGGCCAGTCCCGTCTTGGTCAACCGCAAAACATCAGCCCCACCGTTGGAAATGGGGGCATTGATGCTGTTGTTGTTGTTGTTAACGTTTGAGGTGACGCCGAACTGCACCACATTCCCCAGCGTCAACGTATGTTCACCCGCGCCCAGCGCCGAGATGGGACCATTGAAGGTCAACGAGTTCCCTGCCTGAACACTGTTATTGATTAACGAGTAGGACCCAGTCGCCATCAGCAGGGGCGCGTCAATGCGCACCGCCGTGGTCGAGATGCTGACGCTGTTGAGCAGCTGGATCGAACCACCGGACGAAAGCACCAAAGCGGGACCATCGA
>CAYNUW010000217.1:0-6599 GCA_964400455.1 uncultured Akkermansia sp.
GTTCGAATTCCGGGTCGAAGTCCTCGTCGGCGGGGTCAGGCTCCGCCTTGATCCGGGGGGGAGGCGGCGGGGCGACAAAATGTTCGGCGAAGGTGTAACCAATCTCGGCTTCGAGTTTCCGGCGGAGCGTGCGGTTTTGATCCCGGAAGGCCTTGTCTTCGGCCTTGCGAGCGCGGCGGGTTTCGAGATTGAGCGAGATGGTCTTTTCCGCCTGGCGGCTCTGAAAGCGTTGGATGGAGGAGCGCAACAGGTCGAATTCAGGTAGGCTGGCCACCCGGTCGGCGCTGCGGGATTCCAATTTGTTTAGCAAAGCGGGGGGCGGTGGATTCGCATCGAAGAAACTGGTGGAGATTTCGTCCCACGGCAGGGCGTGGGGAAGGTCTTGTTCACCGATGGGAAGGAACTCCTCGATGGACGGTAAAATGATGTTGGGCACCACCCCTTTGAGTTGTGTGGAGGCTCCATTGGGCAGGTAAAACTTCTGCACCGTGACCTTGGAGGCGCCGGTGGTCTGGCCTTGCCGCTGGCGCTGCGGGATGACGCGGTCCATCTCAATCACGGTTTGAACGGTGCCTTTGCCATGGGTGGTTCGATCGCCGACCACAATGGCGCGGCCGTAGTTTTGGAGGGCGCCAGCGACGATTTCGGAAGACGAGGCGCTGAAACGCGAGGTGAGCACGACGAGGGGGCCGGAGTAGGCGACGCCGGTGTCGGTATCCTCGTCGATTTTCACTTCGCCGGCGTAGTTTTTAATCTGCACCACCGGACCGGAAGGGATGAAAAGACCGGCGAGCGAGACGGCTTCCCCGAGCAGTCCGCCGCCGTTGCGACGCAGGTCGAGGATCAGGCCTTCGATGCCTTCGGCTTGGAGCTTTTTAATCAATTCGGCCACGTCGGCGGTGGCGGAGTTTTGGTCGAGCGCATCTGGGCGCTCGCGGCCGTAAAAAGTGGGCAGGGTGATGACGCCGTAGGGGCGGGTGGAGCCGTCGTCTCCGGGCACCTGGAAAACGGCGCCGTGCGCGCGGGCCGAGTCGAGGTTGATGAGATCGCGCACCAGGGTGATTTCGCGACGCACCGCAGTGTCGGCCGCATCGGCGGGTTGCACCAGCAGGCGGACGCGACTGCCCTTTTCGCCGCGGATGAGTTGAACGATGCGCCGCAACTTCATGCCCACGATTTCCACAAATTCACCGTCCCCCTGGGCCACGGCGTGGATCTTGTCGTTGGGTTTGAGCTGGCGGGAGAGGTCCGCCGGCCCGCCCGGTATGATCTCTTTAAGCACGCACACGTCCTCTTCGAGCCCGAGCAAAGCGCCGATGCCGAACAGCTGCAGGCGTATGTTGATGCCGAATTCTTCGTAGCTGGTGGGGGAAAGGTAGTTGGAGTGTGGATCGTAGATGGAGGCGACGGCGGTCAAGAAGGCTTCGGCGACATCGTCCGCGCCGAAGTCCTCCAAGTTGCGCAGCACGCGGTCGTAGCGCTTGGAAACCTTGGTTTTGGCCGCGTCGAGGGGTTTGTCGTTCAGCAGTTCCTGCAGGAGCTCAAACTTGAGCCGAGCTTCCCACAGCAGATCGGCGGCGCTGGAGTCGGCGGGCCAGGGCAACTCGTCGCGGTCAAATTCGTAAACATCTTCGCCGTTGAAATCGAACTCTCCCTTCAGCCGTTCTTGGATCCAGGCCACCCGATCGCGAACGCGTTGTTCGTAGCGCTCAAAGATGGTGAAGGCGGGGTCGAGACGACCGAGAAAGGTTAGATTCCAATACAGGCTTTCCGGCCGGTTTTTCGCCTGGAATTCCGCGAGATCGGAGTACAGCAGGAAGAGTCTCTGAGCATCGAGCGCTTTGAAAAGGTTCGGGATAACCTCGGAGTAGTGGGACGGCTTTACCTGGTCGCGGTTGAAGTGAATGCGCTCTAAAATCTGCCCGATGAAATATCGGGTCTCGACGGAAAGCGAGGGCGAGGGGGCAAGCGGGCGAGAAGGTTTAGCAGGCTGGGCGGACGCGTCTTCGGCGGCAGGAGCCGCGCGGGCCAGGAATAGGACGATTAAGACGAAAAACAGGAGCGGCACAGGCGGGCGGCGGAAGGACATGGAAAAGGTTCGTTGGGCGTCGGAAAAGTATGACAGCAAAATTCAGCGTGGGTGCAAATAACGTCGGGCTTCGTCCAGGGTGCGTCGTTCAGAGTCGGTGAGGGAGCCGAAACCGTGCAGATTGATCTTGTCGAGGATACGATCCACTTCGGCGCGAATGGCGGCTGAACCTGGCTGGGTGGGCGTCTCGGGGCGTGCCGTGCGCTCGTTGGGGGTTGGGGGCAGGTTGACCGAGAAGTTGGGCGGGGGACGATCGGCGCGACGTTTGACCCAGGCAGGCGCCTCCACCGAGGTGCGCCCGCTGGGGGCGGGGGCGAGAACGAAGCGGTGGAAGAGCCAGCCCGCGACGAGACCGCCGAGATGGGCGGAGTGGGCCACGCCGTAGAGGCTGCCGTTGTGAGGCAGCTCTTTGAAGAGCAGGCCGAGCAAGTCGATGCCCCCGAATATAGCCGCCATCCAGATGGGAAGAATGGTTACGGGCAGGATAAAGAAAAGCAGCAGGGTGATCGGACGCCGCGGATGCAAACAGGCGAATACTCCGAGGTAGGCCATGGCCACGCCGGAGGCGCCGAGGAGATTGCCGCCACGTTGGAAATTCACCCCCGCCCAGGAAAAAGCCCCCAAGGCAGCGGCAAAGATGGTGAGTTGGGCCAGGCGCACTTCGCCGATTTCATCCTGCAGGGCGCGGCCGAGGAAAAAAAGACCCAAACCATTCAGCAGCAGGTGGGTGAGGCTGCCATGCAGCAGGGCGTAGGTCAGCGGGGTCCAAAGATGCCCGGAGCGCAGGCCCTCGGGTGAGAGCGCGAACAGCCGGAAGACCCAGTCGGACCGAAACCAGACGAAGGCTAGATTGTGAACCACGTAGACCGCAACCAACGCTCCGAGGAACCACACGAGGAAACTCGGTTTGGTCCGGCCCGGGTCGGAGCGCATGTAGGATCGATCGGAGAGCATCGTTGGCAACGTAGGCGCGGGGCTGGGCGCACGCAAGGTCGCCGCACAGGAAAACACTTACGGTTGCGGGCCGAGCCTTGTCCGATTTAAAAAAACATGGCTTCAGCCAGGGCGGCCTCCGGGCTGAGCAACGCGATCGCGGTGGAGAGCTCCAGGGCTTCGCCGCGGAAATGGGCGGAGAGGTGCGCGCAGCCGTGGTGGAAATCGCCCTCGAAGCGGAAGGTCTGGACGTTGGTGTAGTGAAAACAAACTTCCAAGGAATCGGCGTGGGCCTGAGGCGCGGATTCGTGGGTAACCTCCAAGCTGGCGGGTGCGCCGCAGGCCATGAGTCGAGAGCGGGTCCAGTTGGCCAGGACCACGGCCTCGGAACGGCGCGCACCGCCATGGCGGATCGTCGCGCCGCGGAGGCCGTCGAGGATGGCGGCCGGGGGAAAACCGGCCAGGAACTGCCCGATGGTTTGACGCACCGGGAGCAAACGTGCCTCGGCCAGATCCCGCACGGCCTCGGGGCGAGGCCAGGCGAAGCCTTCGAGGTGGAGGTCCTGCGCGCGCGAGCCGTCGAGCAATACGCGTTTGGCGCGACCGAGCAGGTAGGGATAGGCCGCGACTTTCGAGGCCGAGGTGAAGTTGTGCGCCCAGTAGTAGACCGGCAGATCCGTGGAGAGGCAGATGGAGACCTGGTTCTCGAGAAAGCGGCGGGCGGAGCCGGGATAGCTGAGGATGACAAATTCACAGCAGCGCAGGTCGCCGCGAGTTTTGCCGGGGTGGCATTCACCGTAGATTTTGGCGCGGATGACCCCATCGTCGTCGGCGGCGTCGCGAACGGGGCAGAGCACGACGACGCGACAGGGATAGCGGCGGGAAAAACGCACGGCCGTCTGGAACTGGGCCAAGGCGTCGGTCGCTTCGGTGTGCAGGCCCAGATGGAGGATGAAGTTCACCTGGGTGGCCTTGGCGTCCTTGGCGGGTGCGCCAGGAGTCGAGTCCGCCGCCGCCCAGAGCCGGGCGAGGTTTTTTGAGATGGCTCCGACCGGGGTGTCCTGGCCGGGTAGGGCATCGAAGATGGAGGAGTGCATGGGCGGGGGACCGGAAGCCTGAATCCTTGGGATCAAATCGAAAGGATAGGTGTGGACCTCGAGTGACGATAGGGCCGGCGTTTCGAGCGGGTTTTACTCAGGGTTGGCGCCAGAGGTGGCTGTTTTTGGCGAGCAAGGCGTCGGCGTTAGCGGGACCCCAACCACCGGCCACGTAGGTGTCCATGCCCTCGCGGCCGGCGGCGGCCCAAGCCTGGAGGACGGGGGTGTAGAGTTTCCAAGAGGTTTCGGCCTCGTCCCCGCGGATAAAGAGGGTGCCATCGCCGATCATGGCGTCGAGCACCAGCCGCTCGTAGGCCTCGGGCGTATTGGAGCCGTAGGTCGTGGAGTAGCGGAAATTCATTTTCACGGGCTGGGTGCGGGTTTCCAGGCCGGGAACCTTGCCGTTGAGGATCAGGGACAAGCCCTCGTCGGGTTGGATTTGGAAAGCCAGGGTGTTCGGCGCGAGATCGAAGCGATCGCTGCCGGCGAAGAGGGTGCCGGGCGGGCGTTTGAACTGGACGGCGATTTCGGTTACACGGCGGGCCATGCGCTTGCCGGAACGCAGGTAGAAAGGCACTCCCTGCCAGCGCCAGTTGTTGATGGAGAGCCGGACGGCGGCGTAAGTTTCGGTGGCGGAGGAGGCGGGTATGTCGAGTTCGTCGAGGTAGCCTTTGGCGGATTTGCCGCCGATCATGCCGAGCGCGTATTGAGCGCGCGCGACGTCTCCGCCGGGGCCCAGGGCCAGGGGCTGGATGGCTTTCAGGACCTTGACTTTCTCGTCTCGCACCGCCTCGGCGTCGAGTGAGCCGGGGGGTTCCATGGCGGTGAGGGCCACCAGCTGCATGGTGTGGTTCTGGATCATGTCGCGCAGGGCGCCGCTCTGATCGTAATAGCCCCCGCGGGTGCCGACGCCGACCTCCTCGGCCACGGTGATTTGCACGTGGTCGATGTAGTTGCGGTTCCAGAGGGGTTCGAAGATGGAGTTGGAGAAGCGTTGGACCAGCAGGTCCTGGACCGTCTCCTTTCCGAGGTAGTGGTCGATTCGATACACCTGGTGTTCTTCCAGCACCTCGCGGATGACGCCATTCAGGGCGACGGCGGAGTCGAGGTCTTTGCCGAAAGGTTTCTCGATGATGACCTTGGTGTGCAGGGGGGAGCCGAGGTGGCGGGATGCGAGGCCGGAGGCCCCGAGATTGCGCAGGATGGGGGCGAAAACGGAGGGCGGCGTGGAGACGTAGAAGAGGGTCTGCACGTCGCGGCCCAGGCGTTTTTCGATGGCGGAGATATGCTCGGCGAGGCGGCGGAAAGCCTCGGGTTCGTCATAGCCGCCGGCCACGTAGGTGGTGTGGGCGGCGACGTGGCCCCACACGTCGGGGTTGAGCTCCCGGCGCGAGAATTCCTTGATGGCCGCGGTGGCGACCGCGCGGAATTCGTCATCCGGTATGGCCTTGCGTCCATAGCCGACCAGGTGGAAGTCGGCGGGCAGCAGGTGGTCAAACGCCAGGTTGTAGATGGCCGGGATCAGTTTGCGGGCGGTCAGATCGCCGGAGGCGCCGAAGATAACGATCACCGTGGGCGGTGTGCCGCGGTGTTTGCTCAGGCCTTGAAGAAAGGGATGGCGGGGGGCGTCGGACATGATGGAAAAGGCAAAAACTAGGTTGCGGGTGCCCGCGACCGGCAAGGCTAATGCGGTGAAATATTAGCATGAAACCGATGGGTAGGTTTCATGCTTGCGCGTGGCGCGAGGCGGTTCGCCCCCGCGCGGGGGACTGAAAACGCAGGTTTCAGCAGGGTGGGGCGGGGAGGTTGCCGAGAAAGGCGAGGATCTCCTTGAGACGAGGGAGGGGGCGCGGGGCGGTGAGGCGGGGGAAGCGACCGCTGAGTTGCACGAAGTCGTCGCGGCGGCCGGAGGCACCGCGCAGGATCTTGAGTTTGGTGCCGTCGGTCTCGACCGAGACGACGCCCCGGCGTTCGGCGGCGACGCGGATGGCGGTGACGAGGAGGAGGGCGCGGACCTCGTCGCCGAACTTGCCGAAGCGGTCGGTTAATTCGGCCTCCAACTCCTTGAGCCGTTCCGGCGAATCGGCCAGGGCGAGACGACGGTAAAAATCGAGGCGAAGGCGGGTTTCCGCGATGTAAGGGGCGGGGAGCCGAGCTGGGATGGGGGCGAGGGCAAGGGAGCCGGAGGCGGCGTCCTCGGCGTCCTTGATGGCGTGGTAGCTGGAGGCGGGGCCGGATGCGGGGGTGTTTTGGGCCGGGACGTCGCCTTCACCGACAAAAACGAAGTCGAGTTTGACCGCGGCGCGCACGGCGGCGGCTTGTTTGTCGCCCTTGAGGCGGGCGACGGATTGGCGCAGCAGCTGGCAGTAGAGTTCGAAGCCGACGCCCACGATGTGGCCGGATTGCTCGGAACCGAGGAGGTTGCCGGCGCCGCGCAGTTCGAGGTCGCGCATGGCGATGCGGAAGCCCGCGCCGAGTTG
>CAYNUW010000218.1:0-6568 GCA_964400455.1 uncultured Akkermansia sp.
ATCCAGCCGGCGTCGGGGGTCTGGCGGAGCACCGCGAGGGATTGTTGAGCGCCGTTGACGCGGAGCAGGGCGGTGCCGCCGTGGTATTGGGCGACGTAGCGAAGGGCGATGCGGGCGGTGCCACCGGAGAGGCCGCCGTCGATGCCGATAAAGCGCAGGCCTCCGCCCGCGCCGAGGCCGGCCAAGCCGCCGCCGAGGGGGCCGCGCAGGAAGCCGCCGCCACCCTGGGCGGGAGTGTCGAGATACAGGCCGACGGCGCCCGGATTAATGATTTCCACACCGGGGGCGGTCTGGGCGGCGGGGTTGGCGCCGGGGCCGGCTTCGACGGGCAGGCGGAGGGAGCCGCCCGCGTAAGAGAAGACGTCGGCGAGAGTGTCGGCCTGGCCGTGGTGGAGGTAGGCGCGGGTGGCGTGCAGACCGTGAAGCGTGGGGGTGTCGATGCCGAAGAGCGGCGCGCCGAGGCGCAGGCCGGAGAGGGCGGAGAGGGTGCCGGTGTCATGTAGGTTGGGCGTGGATACGGGACCGAGGGCGCTGTCGGTCAGGCCGGGGCCGGCGTGGCAATCCGTGCACGATTGGGCGGTGAATACGTCGCGGCCGCGCAGGGCGGCGGCGGAGAGGGTCCCGTCCGGCTGGCGGGCGGGGCTGCGGGGCACGTGGTCGGGGGTCAGGGAGGCGACGTAGGCGGCGAGGGCGTCGAGCTCGGGGCTGAGGCCGGTCTTGCCGGAGGCGGGCGAGGGGTGGAGGCGGGCGAAGTCGGCGGGGTCGAGGGGTAGGAAACCGGTGCCGCCGAAGGGGCCGCGGATGTCGTGCTCGAAATCCTGGATCTCGTCGAAATTGCCCGACCAGTGGACGCGGCCGTGGCCGAGGCCGGAGCGTCCGCGCAGGTCGGTGGTGCGGCGCAGGCCCTCGCCGCGGCCGGTGAAATCCCACACGCGGCCGTCGTGGCCGCCGTCCACGTGGCAGGAGGCGCAGCTGATGTAGCTGTCTGCGCTCATGCGGAGGTCGGCGGCGTTGTAGAAGATTTGTTTCCCGAGCAGCACGTCGGGCGCGAGCAACTCGGCGGCCACGGTGGCGACCGGGCTGCCGGGCAGTTCGGGCAGGGTGGTGCGGTTTTCGAGCAGGAGCGGGGCGGCGTCGCGCACGGTCACGGAGCGGCCCATGAAGTTTTGCACCCAGAGGCGGTTGGAGACCGGGTCGAGCAGCAGACCTTGGGGGGCCAGGCCGGTGCCGAGCTCCAGCGTGACCACGGCGGGTGAGGTGATGGCGGCCCAGGGGCTGTTGGCGGCGTCGGGTGCGGGGGCGAGGCCGAGCTGGTCGAGTCCCTTGACCTGGTTGTTGCCCTGGAGGGCGACGAGTAGGGTGTCGCCAAGGGGGGTGAAGGCGAGGGCGGCGGGGCTGTCGGAATTGTCGAAATCGCGGCGGGTGTCGGTGAGTTCGGTATTGGTGGCGAGGTTCAGGAACGACACGACGGCGCGCACGGTGGTTTCGTGGGTGAGGTCTCGGTTGCCCAGGAGCAGGCCGCGGTCGGTGTTGTCCTGTTTGGAGGCGACGGCGGCGCGGGTGCCGTCGGGCGAGATGGCGATGGCGGCGAGGTAGTTGGGCGTGCCGGCGGCGCGGTCTCCGCCGTCGGTGGTGATGGCGGAGGCGAGGGTGAGGATGCGCACCGGATCGAGGGCGGGCGAGGCGGCGGCGAATTCGCCGACCCAGCCTTCGCGCTCGGGTGAGATGAAGCGGGTGACGAGCAGGCGGGTGCCGTCGGCGGAGACGGCGAGGGCTCGCGGAGTGGGGAAACCGGTGGCGCGGGCGGTCGGCGCGGCGGCGGGCGCGGCGGCGGAGTAGCGGTGCAGGCGGCCGGAGCCGTAGAGGCTGACGTAGAGCGACTGGCCGTCCGGCGAAGGGGCGACGCCGAAGGGGGCGGAACCGTAGGGCAGGGCAAGGGTGTGGGCGACGGAGCCGTCGGGGTTGAACACCCGCACTTGGTCGCTGCGGTGGCAGGTCACCCAGTAGCGGCCGAGGGCGTCGCGGGCGATGGAGCGGGGGTTGGAGCCGGTGCCGGTGCCGTGTTCGGCGAGTTTCGTCCCGGTTTCCGCGTCGAGCACCGAGACGCTGTCGGCGTCGGGGTTGACCACCCAGACGCGACGTCCGGCGGGGTCTTCGCCGACGGCGAGGGTGGAGCTTTGGGTCGGGCGGGGGCCGGCGGGCAGGGCGGGCAGCACCAGCAGATTGAGCGAACGGGTGACGAGCGCGCCGTGGGCGTCGCGGACCTGCGCGAGCACGCGCGGGCGGCCAGGGGCGGTGTAGCTGTGCTGGGCGGAGGGCGAGGCCGACCACTCGGACCAGGCGCCGGCGAAGTTGAAGCGGTAGGCGAGCGGGCCGTCGCCGGTGGCGGCGGCGGTCACGGTGACGGGCGCGCCGGGGGCGGGCTGGTAGGTCGAAGCGGCGAGGGCGGTGAAGGCGGGGGGCGGGGCGGCGTCGAGGGCGGCGCCGGTGGAGAAGCGGAACGAGTAGGGCTCGATGAGGTTGCCGGCGGCGTCGTGGAAGCCGGTGTCGTCGGCGAGGTTGCCCGGGGTGCCGTTGTCGTCGGCGACGAAGTCCACCTGGTAGGTGGTGTCGGCGGCCAGGCCGGCGTCGGGCGTGAAGGTGAGGACGCCGGAGAAATCATGAATCAGAAAACCGGATACGGCCGAGCCCAGATCGCCGCCCGGCAGGACGGGGCGGACGAGGAAGTCGATCCCGTTGCGCGGGCCGCCGGCGCGGCCGTGTTCGTGCAGCAGGAAGCTGAGCGGGGCGTGGCGCGGGTAGCCGGCGCGGTTGGTCTGGGGGATGTGGTAGGTGACGCGCGGGCGGGTGGTGTCGGGCGCCTGCTGGTGGACCCAGACCCCGAGGCCCTGGGAGGTGCCGGGGATGGGGTAGCCGCCGGTCAGCCAGAGGTTGCCCAGCGGGAGCGACATCTGGGAGGTGTTGACCCCGACGGCCGGGGCGGGGGAGCCGGCGGGCACGGGCGGGGCGTATTCGTTGAGGGTGAGGGTGATCGGGTCGGGGTCGCCGGCGAGCAGGCGGGTCATGTCGACCTTGCGGTTATGGATGAAGCCGAACTGGTCCTGGAAAGTTGGATACGAGGCGTTGGTGAAGCCCGGCACGGTGAGGCTGGCGACCAGCGGGATTTCGTCGTCGCCGCCGGGGGTGGCGGCGGCGGTGATGTCGGCGGCCATGAGCACGTCGGTGGAGGAGCCGATGACATGCAGGCCGGAGCCGTCGCTGAACAGCGTGGGCCAGTAGGCGGAGAAGCCCTCGTTGAGCGAGGCGACGAAAACAGGGGTGACGGAGCGGGTAGCGGGGTTGTCGAAGTTGTTAAACTGCATCCGGTAAACCACGACACCGTCGCGGCCGGAGCCGCCGCTGCGCACGTAGATGAGCAGGTCGCCGAAGATCATCGGGTGCCAGTCGCCGCCGCCGAAGGGGCCGACGTGGTCGAAGGCGGCGAGCGGGCGGAAGGCGACGTAGCCGTTGGGCTGGAGGTAGGGTTGGCGGAGGTAAAACGTGTCGTCGGGCGAGCCATACCACGGGTGGGAGGCGTCCCACGGGCCGGCCTGGCTGGAGCGGGAGTAGCCGAGCGGTAGCTGGGCGAGGGAAGGCAGGCCGTGGCCGCCCTCCGCGCCGCCGCGTTGCACGGGGCCGCCGAAGGACGGCACGCGGAGGGGGTCGGGCACGAGCATATCGCCCACCCGGGCGGTGCCGTGGGCGCCCCAGCCGTAGTTGCCCTGATACCAGCGGTTGTTCGGGTAGGTGAGGCCGAAGTCGGACGGCAGGCGGCGGACGGGGTCGGCGGGGTTGCTGATATCGTAGACGCGAAGGACCAGGTCGGAGCCCTCGCGGGAGCCGGGGGCCTCGGCGCCGACGATGAGCCAGCCGTTGAGGTAGTTGAGCGACGTGGTGCGGCCGATGGGTTCGGAGCCGTTGGCGACGGGATGGCTGAGGAGGGTGCCGGGGGCCTCGGGTCGGGGAGCGTTGTTGAAGCCACTGGTGGTGACTTGGGCGCGCGCGTGCAGGCTGAGGGTCGCAACGAGGCAGAAAAAACGCAAAAAGGCCGGAAGCGCGGGGCGGAGGGGGCGGGCGGTGCGCATAAGCGGGACGGTGAGTGATGATTAGACGTTTTGACGGCGGGAGCGGAGAAAAAAGCGGCCGGCGAGGGCGGATAGGCCGTAAAAAAGGGTGGCGGAGGCCGGCTCGGGAATGGGGGCGGGGGACAGGATGGTGAAGTAATTCGGGCCGGAGAGCGCGCCGGCGGGGGGAATCAGGTGGCCGAGCGAGGTGCCGTCGGCCGAGGCGTAACGGGAAAGAGCGCCGTTGCCGTAGTTGGCGATGAGCACGGTGGACGAGACGGAATCGAACTCGATCCCGACGGGGACGGAGAGGCCGGAGGCAAACGTGGACTGGGTGGGTGAGGCGGAGGCGGATGCGGCGAAGGCCTGCACGGTGCCGGTGCCGGAGGCGACGAGCAGGCGATTGTCGGGGAGCAGAGTGAGGCCGAAGGCGGAGGGGACCGAGCCGAAGGTAAGCTGGTGGGTGCCGGTGGCGGCGTCGAAACGGGCGACGTTGTGGCTAAAGCGTCCGGCGACGTAGAGGTGCCCGGCGGGGTCGAAGACGAGGCCGGACGGGCCGGAGAGGGAGGGGTGGGAGGCGAGCCAGGCGGGGTCGAGGAGGCCGGTGGCGGAGTCGAAGCGTCGGACGGAGTGGGTCAGCTGGCTGGTGACGTAGAGGTAGCCGTCGGGGCGGAAAACGAAGTCGACCGGGTAGTCGAGGGCGCCGCCGGAGGGGCCGGCGAAGATGCCGAGCGGTGAGCCGGTGGAGGCGTTGAAACGCAGGATCTGGTCGGTGCCGGCGCTGGCGACGTAGAGGGCTCCGTCGGGGCCGAGGCGGGAGCGGTGGGGGAGGGAGAGGCCGCCGGAGTGGGGGGAGATGAAGACCGAGACGTCGCCAACCGAAGGCGCGGAGGTTTCGACGCGGACGAGCTGGTGGAGGTTGAAGTCGGAGACGAGGATCTGGGCCTGGGTGGGGGTGAGGCCGGCGAGGGCGAGGAAAAGGGCGAGCAGGCGTGGGGCGCGGAAGGCGTGGCGGGTGGGAGCGAAGCGGGTCATGGCACCCCTTGTTACGGAAAGGGGTGGGGAAGCGTTACAGGGGGCGCTTGAGAAAATTGGGCAGGAGGGGAAACTCCTGCAGCGGGGTGTGGTAGACCTCGGTGGTGGCCGGGGAGAGCGGGGGGACGATCCAGGACCAGTCGGCGGAGACCTCGCGGCCGGCGGCGCGTTCGCGGGCGAGGAAACGCATGAACTCGGCGGAGGCGGTGTGGTGATCGACCAGTTTGACGCCCTCGGCGGCGTAGGAGTGGAGCACGGCGACATTCAGTTCGACCAAGGCGCGATCCTGCCAGAGAGAGCGGGGAGAGCGGCGGTCGAGGCCGAGTTTTTCGGCAATGACGGGGAGTTGGTGGTAACGGCCGGGGTCGGCCAGGTTGCGCGCGCCGATTTCGGTGCCCATATACCAGCCGTTGAAGGGAGCGGCGGGAAAGGGAGTGCCGGCGGCATGGAAGATCATGTCGCTGATGACGGGCACGGCATACCAGCGGAGGTGGAGGGCTTCGAACCAGGGGAAATCGGGGTGGCGCAGCGGGACTTCGCGAACGAGGCCGGGGGGAAGGGGAAAGAGGCGGGGGCGGCCGTCGCGGCCGGAGATGATCCAAGGCAAAAGATCGAAGCGACCGGGGGCGGAGGGGGGCGTCCAGCCGAGGGAGAGGGCGAGATCGGTGAGGGCGAGGTTTTTGGGATCGCCGAGCAGGGAGCCGTCGCGGGCGCGGTAGGCGGCGTAGGCGCAGAGCTGATGGTTGTGGATGCGGGGGGCGGGGGTTTCGGGGTCGGCGGCCGGGGCGAAGACGGTGAGTAGGGAGCGAACGGTGCCGTCGCCCTGGGCGAGGGCGAGGTGTTCGCGCAGACTGGCGGCGAGTTGGTCGGGGTCGTCGAGGTGGCGGTGGTCGCGGACCTCGAGGCTGCGCCAGTGGAGTCGGCCGATGCAGCGGGCGTGATTTCGCCAGGCGACGCGGCCGGCGTGGCGGAGCTCGTCGGCGGTGAGCGGGGCGGGGACGCCCCGGGCCAGGGAGGCGGCGCAGGTTTCGGCGCGGGCGGAGCCGGTCGGTTCGCCGTGGAGTTCGCGCAGGAAAGCCCACTCGTCCGGCGGGTTGGCGGAGGTCGTGCTGGTCGGGGAAGGGTGGAACGGGCAGCCGGACATGAAGGGTGGACGAAGTCAGGGAGCAAAAGCGATGCGCTCCGGTTGGCGAGGATGCGCGGTGGAATCTTGGCCGGCGGCGAGGGCCTGGAGATGAAGCGCGGCGACGCCGGGGTGGGCGCCAAGCGCGGTGCGGAAGAGGGAAGCCAACGATCCTTCGCCGGGTGACCAAACCGGTTCGGGAGCGCGGTCGATGGACCTGAAGTTAGCCTAACCCGGAAGTCAGGTTTGTCGGCCTCAGCCGGGATCATGCAGTTGTCCGGGTCGTATCGAGGCGATTTGACGGCAC
>CAYNUW010000219.1:0-295 GCA_964400455.1 uncultured Akkermansia sp.
ACCAATCCCAACCACACCGGTATCCAAATCATCGACCGCACCACCGTGCCCGAGATCTCGGAGATCATCTCCAGCGCCGCCGACATCCAGACCACCCTCGATGCCCAAAGCGCCCACCTGAACCCCCTCGGCCTCGCCAAGGGCGCCATCGCCTTCGACATCTCCCCCGCCGAACTCCTCGCCGGCCATTCCCACTACGAACAGATCTACCAACGGGCCCTCCGCGCCGCCCTCAACGCCCAGGCCGCCTTCGACCAGGCCTCGGTCATGAATCACAATCTCCGCGAACAAAACC
>CAYNUW010000219.1:305-6471 GCA_964400455.1 uncultured Akkermansia sp.
ACCAGTCCCTCGCCGCCTACAACCAAGCCGTGGACGACCAGGAGCGCGCCTTCGAATACCAGCTCATCGACATCCTCGGCACCGCCTACCCCGGCGACATCGGCCCCGGCAAACTCTACGAACAGGGTTACACCGGCCCTGACCTCTATCACTACTACTTCATCAACAAGCCTTCCGATTTTGTCGACACGACCAAAACCGTCACCGTGCAGTTCCGCGAACCGCTCGAGATGAATCCGTTTACCACCTGGTCCCTCGACAACGTCTACAACAAGATCCAGGACCCGATTCAATACACCACCCGCACCTACCAGCTTGCTCCGGACCGCCTCATGCAGTTCGCCCCCTCCGGCGCCGGCTCCCGCGCCCAGCCCGGGGCCCTGCAACGCGCCTTGCTCGACGTTTACCAGGCCCAGGTCAACGCCCGCGAGGCCGCCGACCAGGTCGATACCCTCATGCGGCGCTTCGACCGCGACTACCAACTCTTCACCGAGTTTCGCACCTCCTACGACGACGCCAATGCCGGCGCCGCCGAGAAACTCGACCAGGCCGCCTCCTACCTCACCGCCGCCTCCGCCCTCAACAACGCCGCCGCCCTCTATGAACTCAGCGCGGAGTTCATCACCGCCATCGGCGAGGCCACCGCCGAGGCCCTCCCGGTCGCCGCCGGACTCGCCGTCGATGCCACTTCCGTCGCCCGCGGCCTCGCCCTCTACGGCGGCGCGACCTCCGCCTACGCCCAGGGTCTCGCCGGCCTCGCCTTCGAAAACACGGTCGCCTTCCTCGAATCCGAAGCCGCCAACCTCGAATCCGAAGCCGAGGACTTCTACACCCAATACAACTGGGACAACGAGGATAAGCGCCACGTGGTCGAGTTTGAACGCCTGCTCGACCAGGTCCTCGCGCAGCGCCACGAACTCGCCCGCCGCCTGACTGAATTACAAAAGGCCACCGAAGAGGTCTCCCGCCTCGTCGCCCGGGCCGACCGCGTGCTCGCCGACCGCGAAATCTTCCGCCAACGCGCCGCCGCCGTGATCCAGGGCTACCGCACCCGCGACATGACCTACCGCTCCTTCCGCAACGAAGAGCTCGCCCAATACCAAGCCCTCTACGACCTCGCCGCCCGCTATGCCTACCTCGCCCTGCAGAGCTACGACTACGAGACCGGACTGCTCGGCAAAGCCGCCGGCCAGGCGCTGATCGACGGCATTGTCACCACCCGCTCCCTCGGCGACTTCAAGAATGGTCAGCCCGTCGCCGCCGGAGCCACCAACGGCGATTCCGGCCTCGCCGGGGTCCTCGCCCGCCTCCAGTCCGACTGGTCCGTGGTCGAAACCCGACTCGGCATCAATAATCCCGATACCTACGGCACCCTTTTCTCCCTCCGCCAGGAGCTTTTCCGCATCCGCACCGACCAGGCCACCGCCGACGACGACAAGGCCTGGCAGCAAATCCTCGAGCAGCATATCATGAGCAACGTGCTCAACGATCCCGACGTCGCCGAGTATGCGCGCAACATCCGCAAACCCAACGGCACCACCATCCCCGGTTTCGTCATCCCCTTCGGCACCACCATCCAGCATGGACTCAACTTCTTCGGCCTGCCGATCGCAGCCGGAGACCACGCCTACACCCCGTCCAACTACGCCACCAAGGTCGCCGCCTCCGGCGTCGTGCTCAAGGGCTACATCGGCATGGATCCCTTCGCCTTTGGCACCCCCAACGCCGGCGGTCCAGCCAGCTCCCACCCCGACGCCCTGAGCGCCACCCCTTACGTCTACCTCATCCCCGCCGGAGTGGACTACATGATCGCCCCGCCGCTGGGCGACACCGGCGAACTCCGTTCTTGGGCGGTCAAGGACCAGGCCATCCCGCTGCCTTTTAATCTCGGACAAAGCGACTTCTCCGCCACCGAGTTCTTCACCCCCGAGGGCACCCTCAACGAAAAGCTTTGGATCACCCGCAAACACCAGGCCTTCCGCCCGGTCAACGATCCCGCTTACTTCTACAGCAGCCTGCCCGGTGAATTCACCAATCGCCGCCTCATCGGTCGCAGCGTCTGGAACACCCAGTGGAAACTCGTCATCCCCGCCTACACCCTGCTCAACAACGAACAAGACGCCCTCGATCGCTTCGTGCGCAGCATCGACGACATCCAACTCTTCCTTCGGACCTACTCCCACTCCGGCAACTAGTGCGCCACCCCCGCAAACCTCGCGGCACGCGCTACCCCTGCAGACAAAATCCGCCCCGACCGGGCCGAGGCCGACAATCCAGCTTTTGGCCTAGGTAAGCGCCGGTAAAACCACCAGGTCGTCCAGGTGCAAGCCGACCCACACCCGGTCACCCTCGTGAAAAGCCTCGCGGTGCGCGCTTTCGTTGGCGACCACCGCCACCAGGGTCGTGCCGTCTTCCGCGCGCACCACCAGGCGATCCAGCGCGCCCTGAAACACCTCCTCCACAATCACCGCCGCGAAACGATTCTCCACCTCGACCAGCGGCCGACGATCAATGCAGACCTTCTCCGGCCGCACCGAGACCAAGGCCCGCTCCGCCCCGGACGGCCACTCTCCCGCCGGCAGGCGCAGCTCCATCCCGCCCGGCAAACGCGCCCGTTCCGGCCCCAATCGCTCGACCGGCATCAAATTCGCCTCCCCCAGAAAATCCGCCACAAAGGAGGTCAGCGGCCGGTGATAAATCTCTGCAGGTGGCCCCAACTGCTCCAAACGACCGCGATTAAACACCGCCACCCGGTCGCTCAAGGTCAGCGCCTCCTCCTGGTCGTGCGTCACCAAGACGAAGGTCATGCCCAACCGCTTCTGCAGCCGCTTGAGTTCGGTGCGCATTTGTAAACGCAGCTTCGCATCCAGCGCGGAGAGCGGCTCGTCAAGCAGCAGCACCGAAGGCCCCGGCACCAGCGCTCGCGCCAGCGCCACACGCTGACGCTGCCCGCCCGAGAGCTGGTGCGGCATCCGGTCCTCCATCCCCCCCAACGCCACCAACTCGACTGCCTCGGCCACCCTGCGCTTGATCTCGGGCTTGGCCGTGCGCGCCATACGCAGGCCAAAGGCGATGTTCTCCCGCACCGTCAAATGCGGAAACAACGCGTAACTCTGAAACACTTGATTGACGTTACGGCGGTAGGGCGCGAGGTGCGCCACCTCTTCACCCGCGATGCGAATCGAACCGGCATCAGGTGTCTCAAAACCCGACAAGAGGCGCAGCAGCGTGGTTTTGCCGCAGCCCGACGGCCCCAGCAGGGTTAAGAATTCGCCGGTCCTCACCGTCAGCGACACATCGTCCACCGCCGCAAGCGCACCAAAACGTTTGGTCAGGTTTTGTATCTCAATCATCGGTGCGGCGTCGGTCATGGCGGAAAAGATCGTTGGCGGCCTAGGCTCCCAGCCGGCGGCCCAGCCGCTGGATGAAGAAAAGCGCGAGCAAAAACAACAGGGTGAACAACACGCCAAGCGCGGCGCCGAAGGGGAAATGCAGGGCCTTGCTGAACTGATTCTGAATCACGTTTCCAATCATCTGCACCCGCGCCCCGCCCAAAAGATCGGTCACCGCAAACATGCCGATCGAAGGCACAAACACCAACAAGACTCCGGCCGCGATGCCCGGCCGGGTGAGCGGGCCGATCACTTCGGCAAAAACCCGCAGCGGCCCGGCCCCAAGATCATGCGCCGCTTCCACCAAAGCCGGATCCAGTTTCTCCGCGCTCGCATAAATGGGCAGAATCATGAACGGCAGGTAGGCGTAAACCAGACCCACCAACACCGCCACCGGCGTGTAAAGCAGCTCCAGCGGCGCGGGCGTGACTCGCGCCGCCTGCAGCGTCGCGTTCAGCAACCCGTCGGTCTTCAAGATCGCGATCCACGCATAGGTTCGCATCAGAAAACTGGTCCAAAAAGGCACCATCACCAGCAGGAGCAAACGCTCCCGCCAAGGCGGCGGACGACGGGCGATAAACCACGCCACCGGAAAACCAAACGCCAGGCACAGAATCGTGGTGACCGCCGCATAGCCGACCGACCGACCAAGGATGCCTAGATAAACCGGCTCCAGGGCCCGTTGATAATGCTCAAGCGTAAACCCAAACTCCACCGCTCCCAGCCCCCCGCGATGCGCCAGACTGTAGGCCACCAAGACCATGAAGGGCGCCACCACGAACGCCGCCAACCACAGGACCAGCGGGGCGATCAAGCACCAGCCCAGCCAGCCCGGACGGCGGGCGCCGGGGCCGGCGTCGGACGATGCGGTCGGAGTCAACACGCGTCGAATCGTGACTTCTGCCGCTGCTTAGTGGGCCGCCTTGAGGTCGGTCACCAAACGGTCGATTCGCTCCGACGCCTCGTCGCCGAGATGGCGGAAGGTATCCAGCTTTCGGTCGATCTTGGGATAACTGGCGGGATTCGCCAGCTGTTCGGCCGAAAGCAACTTACGCGCTTCGCCGTTCGGATTCGTGTAGGGAAAGTCGTCCGAGATCAACTTGCTGACCTCCGGGCGAAGAATGTAATCGAGAAACAAATACGCATTGTCGACGTTTCGCGCCCGCGTAGGTATCGCCATCAGGTCGACAAACATGTGGGCGCCTTCGGCCGGCAGCACGTAGCTGAACTTTTTATCCTCCTGCCAGAGCAACGCCGCCTCCCCGCACCACACCAGTCCGAGATCAACGTCACCATTCAACAGCGCGGTCTTCGGGCTGTCCGAATCAAACAGCTTCACTCGCGGGAGCCAGGCGGCCAGCACCGGGCGAACCGCCTCAAGATTCTCCGGCGAAAAGTCGTTGAGATTCTTACCCAGCGAATAAAGCGCCGCCGTGGCCAGCTCGCGACCGTCATCCACCACCACTATCCGGCCGGCGTTCGCCTCCGAAAACAGATCGGCATACCCGCGCACCGGCGTCTTCACCTTCTCCGTGTTTACCACGATGCCCACCGTCCCGATCATGTAGGGCACGGTATAGGCCTGCTCCGGGTCGTGCGGCATGTTTAGATACTCCGGCATCAAGTTTCCGAAATTCTTGAGCCGGGACCGATCAATCGGTTGCAACATTTTCGCCTGGATCATCGCCTCGGCGATGTAGTCCGAAGGTTGAATCAAGTCATACCGACGCCGCCCCGCTTGCAGTTTGGCCAGCATCTCCTCTCCGGAAGAGAAGGTGTCATAGTTGACCTTCACCCCGGTCTCCTCGGTGAAGCCGTCCAGAACGGCCTGCGGGATGTATTCCGACCAACCAAAGAAGTTGAGTTCGCCGGCCTTTTTCTTCGCCTGCGCCGAGGCGGAGACGACGCAGACCAGACCGAGCACGAAAACTGACAGGGAGCGTAGGGGGTGGTTCATAGGCTTGAAAAAACGGGAAATCAGCGGACGGCGAGCCGACGCAGGTGCTCCGTGAAAAGCACGAAGGCGACCGTAGTCAGCACAAACAGGGCCGAAAGTGCATTCAGCATCGGATTCAGTCCGACCTTGGCCATGCCGAACACCTGCATGGGCAGGGTTCTCGACTCCGGCGCGGCGGTGAAGAGACTGATAATCAACTCGTCCATCGATAGGGTGAACGCCATCAGACCGCCGGCCAGCACCGCCGGGCGCAGGCACGGTAGTATGACCAGCCAAAAAGCCCGCCAGGGCGTCGCTCCCAAATCCAGCGCGGCCTCTTCCAACGCCGGATCAAGCCCCCGCAGGCGCGCTTGCACCGCCACCATGACAAAGGGGATGCAGAAGGTTGCGTGGGCCAGGATCACACTCAGATGCCCCAACTCCAATCCCACCACGGTGAAAAAAACCAATAATCCGATCCCCATCACCACTTCCGGCATGATCATCGGCACCGCCACCAAGGCCTGAATCACCCCCGCGCACCGGTAACGATTGCGATGCAGCAACCACGAGCCAGCCGTCCCCAAGACCACGCTGATCGCGGTCGCGAAAAACGCGATCACCAGGCTGTTTTTTAAACTCCGGACCAACGGCGCGTGGCCGAACAACTCGCCATACCACTTAAAAGTGAAACCTTCCCAGACCACGTTGAGTTTCGAGGTGTTGAAAGAGTAGGCCACCAGCACCACGATCGGAAGATACAAAAAAACCAGCATCGCGGCCGTCCAAAGACCCAAGCCCCACTCCATCACCCGCAACCCCGAGGGGCGGTTAAAAC
>CAYNUW010000220.1:0-6468 GCA_964400455.1 uncultured Akkermansia sp.
GGGGGGGGGGGGGGGGGGGGGGGGGGGGGGGGGGGGGGGGGGGGGGGGGGCGGTGTTTTTGATCGTGCCGGTGGTGGCGCTGAGCGCGCCCTTGCCGCCGGGCAGCTACGCGCGGCTGACCCTCGGTTTGCAGGAAGGGGTGACGGTGGCGGTGGTGGAGACCCTGCGTCTTTTCGGCGTGCCGGCGCTGAGGGTGGGCAACGTGATCAACCTGGGCGCCACCTCGGTGGGCGTGGAGGAGGCGTGCAGCGGCGTGCGCAGCTTGGTTTCGTGTGTGCTGGCGGGTTTGGTGATGTCGGGCTTGATCCTGCGTTCCTGGTGGCGGCGGGTCGTGTTGATCGTGGTCGCGGCGCCGCTGGCCCTGGTGACCAACTATGCGCGATCCTTGACCCTGACCCTGTTGGCCCGAAGCGGCGTGGACATCGAGGGCCCTTGGCATGACTGGCTGGGCTTGGGGGTTTTGGGGGTAACGACCGGGTTGCTGGGCTGGATCGCTTTTGCGTTGGAGCAGGAGCCGGCGACGGTGGGGCGGCCGCCGCCGGCGCGGCGGGGAGGGAGGGCGGCGGGCGGGCTGGCGTTGGTGGCAACGGGTTTGGCGGCAGGCTGGCTGGTGGTGGTGGCGGTGCGCACGGCGCCGCCTGAGGTCAAGGGCGGGCAAACCCCGGATTTGGCGGCGTGGGTGCCGTCCTCGGCGGCAGGGTGGACGGTGACGACGCGCGGCGATTTGCAGCGCTTTTCCGATGTTTTGCAGACGGATGCGCTGGTGGAGCGCACCTTTGCGCGAGCCTTGCCGGATGGGCGGAGGGAAGAAGTGACGGTTTACCTGGCTTACTGGGAGCCCGGCGCTTCGACGGTGGGGGCGGTGGCATCGCATACTCCGGATGCGTGCTGGCCTGGCGCGGGTTGGTCGGCCATGCCCGAACGGTCGGCGCGGGTGGACCTGACCTTGGGTGCGCATTCCGGCCTGGCGGAGGCGGAGCAGCGGGGCTTTGCCTACGGGCTGGAACAGCGCTGGGTGTGGTATTGGCATCTGGCGGACGGGCAACCGGTTCGGCCCTTTGAGCCGCGCTCTTGGCGCGAGTTGATGGCGCGGTTTTGGCAGGAAGGCGTGCCGCGGCCGAGTCCCCAAGTGTTTGTGCGTTTATCGAGCAACCTGGACTGGGGGCAGCTGGCGCGGGAGCCGCTCTTGGTTGAGTTGGCCGAGGGCTTGCGGGCGGCGGGAGTGCCGGCAACCGTGCTGGCGGGCGGCGAATAGCGGGAGCGAACGGCCTGGTCTTGCCATGGAGGTCGGGGCGGGTTTTGGCTAAACGCTAAATCCAAGCCATGACCAACACGCGCGACGTTTTTCTGGGCACTGATTCGGGGGCCACCACCTCCAAGACCGGCGGAGTTTTCGCCGACGGCGTGCCGATTTCG
This sequence comes from uncultured Akkermansia sp., assembly GCA_964400455.1. Taxonomy (GTDB): domain Bacteria; phylum Verrucomicrobiota; class Verrucomicrobiia; order Opitutales; family Opitutaceae; genus IMCC26134_A. Next base: position 1,417 of record CAYNUW010000220.1, read on the forward strand.
ACGCAGTTGCGCCAGAGTTCGACCAATTCGCAGGCGGGAACGGCGGCGGTGATAGCGGGTTGGGTGGACGGGGCGGAAGGTTTTCTGAAGGACAATGGCTTGAGCTGGGATCGGGTTGCGGCGGCGGGCTTGGCCTTGCCCGGGCCTTATCGCACCTACGGGGTGCTGGAGAAATCGGCCAACCTGCCGGCGAGTTTTGCGGGGTGGAATTTTCATGCCGACTATGCGGCGGCGTTGGCAAAGGCCGCCGGCCGTCCCATACCTCTTTACGCGGGCAACGACGGTGACTTGGGTGGGGTGGGGGAGGCGGCCCGGGTGCGCGGGGACAGCCGTGCCACGGTCTTGCTCCTCGCGCCGGGTTCGGGGCTGGGGGCCGCCTATGTCGATGCCAACGGGCTGCCCTTGAGTGGTGACCACCTGGCGGGCATGGAGGCGGGCCACATGCCTCTGCCCTTGCATCTGCTCGGCGCCGGCCTGGAGCGCGCGCCCGCTTTTCGGTGTGGCTGTGGTCGCGACTGGGGCTGTGTGGAGGCCTACTCGACGATCTCCGGTTTGCCGCAGTATTTGGAGGCCTTGTTGCCGCGCCACCCTGGGCATGAGTTGGCGAGTTCGAACGATACCCCCAAGCACAAGGCGCTATCGTTGCGCGGCCGGGCGCAAAAAGGGGACGCGTTGGCCTTGGAAATTTTCGACACCCAAGCGCGGGCCCTGGGCTTGCACGTGGCCAATCTCTGCATGGCGCTCGATCCCGGCATCGTGGTCATCGGCGGCGGCTTGATCGATCCGGAGAGCACGACGCCGGAGTTCCGCGAACGCTACCTCGGGGGCATACGCCGAGCAGCCGAACCCTACCTGTTTCCGGCGCAACGCGCGCGGCTGAAGATCGTGCCTGCGACCCTTGGCGAGCTGTCGCAGGCCATCGGTGCCGCCCTGCTGGCTTTGTATTCGGTGAAGTAGGATCCGTTATCCAATGGCAGGCGTCTTTCAGGATTAGACTTAAGCGCGAGGAGGCCAAGGCACCGAGTGCGCAGTTAAAGCACCGGGCTGATGGTGAGTATAAACGAGTAGGAAAGTGGGTATAAGGGGAGGTCCTAGATTCTCCGGCGTGGACTGCGCGGCCGGGAAATGCGGCTCGGCCAAGGCGGGTGCGGCGGAGGTCCACCTGAAAGGTAGGTGCCGCCGCGCCCAACGGCTGGCCCCCAACGCAGGCGCTGCCGGAGAATTTATACCAATCCCCTTGGGAATTCAGACTCTCTAGCAGCCTAATTTTTTGACCACAGATATCACGGATAACACGGATAAAAAGGACTTTGTATTGATCCGTGCCCATCCGTGCCATTCGTGGTTAAAGTCTGAAAGCTTGGGCTGTTTGGTATTAGGACCTCCCTAAGGTCTGTGGACTTGCGCCCACCGGCCCATTCGGGCTTGATACGATTGTGGCTCCGCCATGCATAAGTCCGGTTCGGCTCGGCCGAAAGCACGGCGCGGCGTTTTGGTTTGCCGCGACGGCGATGGTGCACGCCCAAATCTGGACGGGTGCACTCTCCATCGACTGGGCTACTCCGGGCAATTGGAATCCCGCCGCCGTCCCCGGCCCGACCGACACGGTGACCTTTAACGCCAACACCGGCAACGATCCCTCGATCGGAGCGGTCGCCACCTCCGTCGGGCGCATCGATTTGCTGGCCGGCACCGACGCCGAGGCCTTTGTTGGCACCGGCCTGCTCACCCTTGCCGGTGTCGGCGGCATCGGGGTGCGCAATACCTCCACGCAGACGCACACCTTTGCCATGCCGATGGCCCTGGGCGGGGACCAGACCTGGGAAAGCACGGGCGCCGGCGGTGGTGGCCTGACGTTCAACGGTGCGATCAGTCTCGATGCCTTCGCGCTCACCATCGCTCCCGGCACCGGCAAAACCATCGCCCTGTCCACCGGCGCGGGAGACGTCATCTCGGGCACCGGCTCGATGATCAAAACCGGCGCGGGCAATCTGACCCTCGGAAACGTCGCCAACACCTACTCCGGCGGCACCACGCTTTCGGGCGGGCTCACCACCATTGGTCACAACGCCAACTTCGGCACCGGCACCCTCACCCTCGCCGGCGGCTCGCTTCGTTCGACCACGGATCGGATCCTGACCAACGCCCTCGTTCTTTCCGGGCCCTTCACCTTCTCCGCCGGCAGCGGGGTGGATTTTACCTTCTCGAGCACGTCGGTAACCGGGTCCGCGACCCTGACGGTGGACCACACCACCAACACCGGTTCAGCGACCACGCTCGGGTTTTCTGGCGCGGGCGTCGTCCTGACCTCGGACGTCGTCCTGGCCGACACGCTCACCCAGGTGCGCAGCCTCAATACGTCCGGCGTGCAGGCCTTCACCGGTCTTATCTCCGGCGCCGGCCAGATTGTGCGCAACGGCGCCGGCGGCACCCTCGACCTCGCCACGGCTAACACCCACACGGGCGGCACCACTTTGACTAGCGGCACCCTGCGGCTCGGCCACGACGACGCCATTGGCACCGGCACCCTGGCTCTCGTCGCCGGCACCCTGGCCTCCCTCGGCGGCGCCCGCCTGATCGACAACGCCGTTACCATCGGTGGCACCAATACCTTCTCCGCCGGCGACGCCTTCACCTTCACCGGTGCCACCACCCTCACGGCCAACAGCGCGCTCTCTGTTGCCAACACCGTCACGTTTACCGGCGTCATCGGCCAATCCGGCGGCAATCGCAGCCTGACCAAGTCCGGCACCGGCACCCTCATCCTCTCGGCCGCCAACACCTACGCCGGCACCACCACCCTCTCCGCCGGCACCACCCGGGCCGGAGACAATGCCGCGTTCGGCACGGGCACACTGGTCTTGGGCAGCGCCGCCCTCGCCGCCGACGGCGGCCCGCGCACCTTCGCCAATGCCGTCACCCTGGGCGGCAACACCACTTTCGTCGCCGGCGACGCGATTACCTTCACCGGCGCCGCCACCTTGACTGGCACCCGCACGCTCACCGTTCTCAACTCCACGACCTTTGCTGGAAATCTCGGACAAAGCGTGGCCAGCGGTCTTTCCAAAGCGGGCGCGGGCACCCTGCTGCTTTCCGGCGCCAACACCTACTCCGGCACCACGACTCTCTCCGCCGGCACCCTGCTGGCCGGGTCCAACACCGCCTTTGGCACCGGCACGCTCTCCCTCGGCACCGCCACCCTTGGCGCCAGCGGCGGCGCGCGCACCTTGGCCAACGCGGTTTCGCTCGCCGGCAACACCACCTTTGCCGCCGGCGATGCGCTCACCTTCACCGGCGCGGCCACCCTCACCGGCAACCGCACCCTTAGCGTCCTCAATACCACCACCTTCTCCGGCAACCTCGGCCAATCCGGCACCCGCTCCCTGACCAAGTCCGGCGCCGGCACCCTGCTTCTCGCCGGGGCCAACACCTATTCCGGTGGCACGACTCTCTCCGCCGGCACCCTGCTGGCCGGGTCCAACACCGCCTTCGGCACCGGCACGCTCTCCCTCGGCAGCGCCACCCTTGGCGCCAGCGGCGGCGCGCGCACCTTGGCCAACGCGGTTTCGCTCGCCGGCAACACCACCTTTGCCGCCGGCGATGCGCTCACCTTCACCGGCGCGGCCACCCTCACCGGCAACCGCACCCTCACCGCCCTCAACACCACCACCTTCTCCGGCAACCTTGGCCAAAGCGTGGCGAGCGCCCTGACCAAGGCCGGCGCCGGCACCCTGGTTCTCGCCGGGACCAACACTTACACCGGAGGCACCACCCTCTCCGCCGGCACCCTGCTGGCCGGGTCGAATACCGCCTTGGGCAGCGGGACCCTCGTGCTGGCGGGCGGCACCCTCGGTGCCAGCGGTGGGCCGCGCACCCTGGCCAACGCCGTGACCCTCGGCGGTAATGTGGCGCTCGGCGGCTCCGATGCACTGACCCTGTCCGGCACGCTCACCCACTCCGGGGGCAACCGCGTGGTCACCATCAGCAATGCGGCCCTCACCACCTTCGCCGGCAACCTCATCCTGGCCGAGAACAACGCCAGCCGCACCCTTACCCTGGACGTCGGTGCCGGCGGTCTGCTCATCACCGGCGCCATCACCGCCGGGCCGGGCTCGGGGATCGATACCCTCACCAAGTCCGGCTCGGGCACGCTCACCCTTGGGGCCAATCAGACTTACACCGGTGGGTTGGTGCTCAACGGGGGCACGCTCGACCTCGGTGGGTTCACCCATGATGTCACCAGCCTCAACGTTACGGCCGACTCTATTCTCGATTTTCACGGCTCAGCCTCATCCCTGTCGGTGGACACGCTGACGGTGCAGAGTGGTGTCACGCTGACCGTGGTCAATTGGACGGAGACCGTGGATGCGTTCTTCTCCCAATTCGATCCCGGCGCGAGCAACCTCAGTCGGATTATTTTTACCGGTAACGGCCCCGGCGGTCGTTGGGACGGCTTTGACGGTCAGGTCTTTCCGGTGCCCGAGCCCGCCGCCACTGGCCTGCTGCTCCTCGGCGGCACACTCGGCCTGGTCTCACTCCGGCGGCGGCGGGGTAAAACTACCATCCCGAGCCCCAGGCCTAACGCAAAATTACGGGAGTAGACGGTATCCGGCGTCTGCAGTCCGCCGACTTGGGCAAGGCACCACGGACACTGCGGTGTGCGTGATAAAAGACACTCTGGGCGGATCGGTGAGGTTCCGGACATCCGTTGTTAAAATCCGAGTGCGCGGGGAATATGACCTGCGGCGGAACGGCTTGTCCCGGCTACGGGTTCAGTTGGCGATTTCACGCCTGTTTTGTGACCTCCATGGTCCAACGCATCAGGTTGGGCATGAAGGCAGCGACCATGAAGCCAAACGAGACTGCCTAAGCGTATTAAACGCGATTCCCGGGCAAAAGGCTCGCCACGGGGCGGAGGTTCATGCAAAAAAACGTCCATGTGCCGGCCAAGCCCCCACACCACCCCCCCCCCCCCCCCCCCCCCCCGGGGGGGGACGGGGGCGGGCCCCCCACCCCCACGGGGCCAAAACCCAAAAAACCGGCGGCGGGGGA
>CAYNUW010000221.1:0-1794 GCA_964400455.1 uncultured Akkermansia sp.
GGCCCAGATGTAGATGAAGACGAGGGACCAGAAGTGGACGACGGAGAGGCGGTAGGAATAGACCGGCCGGTTGGCCGCCTTCGGCAGGAAGTAATACATGATGCCGAGGATCGGCGTGGTGAGGAAGAAGGCCACGGCGTTATGGCCATACCACCACTGCACGAGGCCGTCCTGAACGCCGGCGAAGATGGGGTAGGAGTGGGTCAGCGAGGTGGGCAGGCTGAGGTGGTTGACGATGTAGAGCATCGCCACGGTGACGATGGTCGCGATGTAGAACCAGATGGCGACGTAGAGGCCGCGTTCATGGCGTTTGGCGAGGGTCCAGAAGAAGTTGACCGCAAACACCACCCAGATGCCGGCGACGGCGATGTTGATGGGCCAGATGAGCTCGGCGTATTCCTTGCCTCGGCTGAAGCCGAGCGGGAGAGTGATGGCGGCGGCGACGATGATGAGCTGCCAGCCCCAGAAGTGAATGGAGGAAAGCAGATCGCTGGCCAGGCGCGCTTTCACCAGGCGCTGGGTGGAGTAGTAGACGCCGGCGAACATCATGTTGCCGACGAAGGCGAAGATGACGGCGTTGGTGTGGAGCGGGCGGAGGCGGCCGAAGGTGAGCCAAGGCAGGTTGAAGTTGACCTGCCAGAAGTTGAGCTGGGTGGCTACAAGGACGCCGACCAACATGCCCACGACGCCCCAGAGGATGGAGGCGAGCATGAATTGGCGGACGACCTTGTCGTTGTAGTGGATGGTGACGGTGCGAGCGGACATGGGAAGTAAGTTGTTGAAGTGGTCCGGACGGGGTGGGTCAGGCGAGTTGGCCGGCGGCGGCGCGGGCGGCGGCTTTGGCGGCGAGACGGGCCTGGCGGCGCTGGCAGGCGGAGCAACGGGGTTTGGTCGGATCGGCGCCGGCGCAGCGTTCACCCTCGGCGTGGTGGTGATGGTCATGGCTGGCTTCGGCCGGGGACCCGGCGGGGGCTTCGGGTTGGAAGGGCAGGAGCGAGTCGTGGTCGGCGCCGGCCTGTCGCGGGCGGGTGAATTCGCGCAGGAACAGGGCGATGAAGGTGAGTGACAGCACTAGGCTGAGGCCGAGGGTGAGTGGAATGATGTCCATGTGATGGTCGTGGTTCGGGGTGTCGGGCGCAGTCGCGGGGATTTAGCCAATCTAGCGGATCGACTCGATTTCGGCTGCGCGGGGCTTGGCGGTGACCCGGCATTTTTTGGCCACTGCGCAGATTCTGGTGCAAATGCTGCGCAGCCTCGGGCAAGGAAGGCGGCGCACGCGGTCGAGTGTTGGGTTAGGATGAGGGGGCCATGACCACCTCCGATCCGCGAACCCTGCTCGACCGCCATGCGGCGCGCATCCTGGCTAGGTGGCGTGAGCAGCTGCGTGCGCTGCCTCCTTCCAGCGCACTGGCGACCCCTGAACTCCTGACCCCCCTCATGGCGCCGGCGCTGGCGCGTCTGCGTCATGAGGCCGTGGCGGGGGCGGTCACTGCGCCGGTGGCATCCCCCGGAGCCGCGCCGGAGTGCCGCTGTGGTTTGAATCCGCTGCTGGCGTTTTACCTCACGGGTGAGTTCGCGATTTTCGAGGTGCTGTGGTCGCAGCCGGACGCATTGGCGCCGTTGTCACCGGATGCGCGGGAGTCGTTGTGCGCTCGGTTGCGGGCCGGTTGGCGCCGGATCGCGCGCGACGAGGTGGAGACCTTTTGCAGCTTGTGCCAAAACGGCCGGGAAAATCCCGCGCCGACCATGCAAGAGCGCCGGGTGGTCCATGCCCACACCGAGGAATACGCTCGC
>CAYNUW010000221.1:1804-6453 GCA_964400455.1 uncultured Akkermansia sp.
CGCCGCGCGGTCGCGGCGAGTGGCAAGGCCGAGCGGTGTGAAGTCAGCGCATCGGCGCGAGGCGCTTCTGCAGCTGCTCGCGGTAAGTCTTCGGCGATTGCCCGGCGATCCGCCGGAACACGCGGTTAAACTGGGAGAGGGATTGGAAGCCGGCTTCGAACGCGGCTTCGCTCACGCGTTTATGCGGATTGAGCAGCAGATTCTTCACCTTCTCGACGCGCACGCGGGCGAGGTAGTTGGTGAAGGTCATGCCGGTGGCCTTCTTGAAGGTCTTGCAGAAGTAGAAGGCGCTCATGTTGACGGCCTTGGCGACCTCGTCGAGGCCGAGGTCCTCGCCGAAGCGGGCGTTGATGAGGGCGCGGGCGCGGGCGATGGGCGGAGCCTCGCCGTGTTCGGCTTGGACGGCGAGTTCTTGACCCAGGGTTGAAAGGTGCTGGGCGAAAATGGAGAGCAGCCGAAGGATCGAATCGTATTGGCGGCGGTCGAGCACGCGGCTCTGGAACCAGGCCTCTTCGAGTTTCTTCAGGTCAAATTCCGCGCCATACTTGAGAATCTGTTTGGCGGCGGCGGCGAAGCGGCGTTTGTCGGGTTTTTCGAGGAAGACCTGGCCGGTTTGCAGGAAGGCGACGAGGTCTTCGCCGACCCGGACGGGCACGGAGGAGTCGCAGAGGCCGGCGAAACACTTGAGGGTCTTGGGCTCCATGCGGGCCTCCTCTTCGACGCGGCGTTGGAGCTGGAGGCAGGCGGCGCAAGTCTGGTTGGTCTTGGCCATGAGCGCGCAGAAGGGGCTTTCGTTGGGGTCCTGGTGGTGCGGCAGGTCGAAAGCCTCGAGCGGTCGGAGGTTGATGGGCAGACCGGTGGTGTCGCGGAAGGCTTGTTCGTAGTCCTTGAAAATGCGACTACGCTTGAGCTTTTCGACAAACTCGCGGCTGCGTTGACTGCTATTTTCGGACGACGAACTCATGGCGGGTTAATAGATGATGAGTGTTATTGGTTATTTCGATGCAAAAAAGGAGGGGGAAGTCGAGTGGGGGTAAACAGGCTGAGGCGGGTGCCGGTCATCGTGTTGAAGAAAAGGCAGGTTCACCAAAGAAAGATTGAAGCGTGAGCGGGGGTGCCTTGCGGTCATTGGATGACCGCCTGGCGCCGAGAGCTTCGACCCACCCTGGCGCTGGCGCTGCCGATCGTGGCGGGTCAGCTCAGCCAGATGTTGATGGGCATCACCGATAGCGTGATGCTTGGTCATGTGGGGACGGTGGACTTGGCGGCGGCGTCGTTTACCGGGGCGGTCTTTGGTTTGGTTTACATTGCCTGCATCGGGCTGTTGCAGCCGGGATCGGTGCTGGTGGCGCAGGCGCACGGGGCGAGAGACGAAGTGTTGGCCGGTTGTTGGCTGCGCCATGCGCGGGCGGTGGCTTGGGCGGCGGGTCTGGGCTTGGGGGCTTTGATGGCGGCAAGCCTGTTGGCGGCGGATCGATTTGGTCAGCCGGCGGAGGTGGTGTCGGTGATGGGTCCCTACTACCTTTTGATTGCCGCGTCGCTTGCACCGACCTTGGTGTTTCAGGCGGACCGCCAGTTTGCCGAGGCGATGGGGCGGCCTTGGGAGCCCTTGGTGATCATGTTGGCTGGGGTGGTTTTGAACGTGGGGTTGAATTGGGTGTTGATTTTTGGCCGTTTGGGTGTGCCGGAGTTGGGTTTGACGGGGGCGGGAGCGGCGACGCTGATTGCGCGGGTGGCGACGGTGCTTGGGTTGCGCTGGTGGCTGAATCGGCATCGAGGCTTCGAAGCCGCCCTGGGATCGGCGCGCGGCGGCAGGTTGGAAGGTGGCAGGATGAAGTCCATGCTGGCGCTCGGCGTGCCGATGGGAGCGGCGTTGTTGTTTGAGGGCGGGGCGTTTTCGGCGGCGGCCGTGATGTCCGGCTGGCTGGGCACGGTGCCGCTGGCAGCGCACCAGATCGCGGTGACCTGCGCGGCGACGAGTTTTATGGTGCCACTCGGAGTGGCGCTGGCACTCTCGGTGAGGGTGGGACAGGCGGTGGGTGCGGGCGAACGCGAGCGGGTGCGGGCGTTGGCCCTGGGAGCGGCGTTGGTGGTCTGCGGAACGGCGGGGTTGGCGGCGCTTTTTTTTGTGCTGGCGGGAGGTGCGGTGGCGCGGGGGTTCACGCCCGACGTGGCCGTGACGACCCTGGCGGCGCGGGTTCTGTTGATCGTGGCGATGTTTCAGTTTTTTGACGGATTGCAGGTGGTTTTTTCCGGCGCATTGCGTGGTTTGACCGACGTGCATGCTCCCATGGCGGCGGCGTTCGTCGCCTATTGGGTCTTGGCTCTGCCGGCGGGGTGGTGGTGGGGGGTGCGCGGCGGCGGCGGTTTGGAGGCGATCTGGTGGGCGCTCGCGGCGGGTCTGGCTGCCGCCACGGTGCTGCTGGGGTGGCGCTTGAAGCGGCTGGCGGGTTGAAAAAGCGCTCGGTTGAGAATGTCCGCCGTCGCCGGGCTCGGCCTGCTGACATGAGACGCCAGGAGGCGCCGAGAGTCGTTGTTTGCCTTACTCCGTCTCGGCCACATCCAAACGCGCCTTGGCGGCCTTGATCGACGCGCTGATGGATGACGCTGGTTCGCGGTCCGTCACCAAGCCGGTGCGCGCGTCGAAGGGGGTCGCCAAAGCCAGCGCCTTGCGGCCGAACTTTGAACCGTCGATGGCAAACACCGTGCGCTCGGCCGCCGCCATCATCCGCCGCTGTGTCGCCACGATGAGTGCGTTGTGGTTCCATACCCCCGCCTCCGTGACGCCGGCTCCGCCCAAGATGGCCAAATCCGCATGAATTTGACCCAACGACTGCTCACAGAGGGGCCCGACCAGCACCCCGAGTCGGTTATCGATGCTGCCACCCGTCACTATGGTCTCCAGAGAGCCAAGATCAGCATACAAAGCAGCGATCGGCAGGGAGTTGGTTATCACCTGTAGTCGTTTCGTTGCCAACAGGCGTGCTACCGCGTAGACCGTGGTGCCCCCGTCCATAATAATGGTCATGCCGGGCTGCACCAAATCCGCGATATGGCGGGCTATGGCGTGTTTCTCCACCGCCTGCCTCTGGTCGCGAGCGATAAAGTCGTATTCCCGCGCGCGCTCGTCGGTCTCGATCAAAGTGGCTCCGCCATGATGACGACGCAGCAAACCGCGCGACTCTAGGGTATCCAGCGCGCGCCGTATGGTGGACAAGGAAGAATCACAACGCGTGGCGAGGGTCTGTAGATCGGCGTATTTGTGTTCTCGGATGTAGCGTTCGATGAGGTCGAGTCGCTGCTTCGTGGTCATGGCGCAAACACAACCACGCCTTCCGCGGGCGCGAGGTTTTTCGTTGGCGAAGCGGCGGCGGCGAGGGACCCTGTCGAAATGGAAAGGTCCTTGCTCGGTCTACTTCTGCGTTGGCTCGTGCTCGCCCTCGGGGTGACGCTCGCCGGAAAAATCGTGCCCGGAGTGCGCTGCGCCGACGGTGCCACCCTGACCGTGGTTGTGGTGCTGCTGAGCTTTTTTAACGCGGTGCTTCGCCCGATCTTACTCTTTTTTACCCTGCCCTTCGTATTGCTCACCCTCGGGGTTGGCATCGTGGTGATCAATGCGTTCATGTTCCTGTTGGTGGCCCGCTTGGTGGACGGCTTCGAAGTGGACGGCTTCTGGCCTGCGTTTTGGGCCGCGTTGATTGTTGGTTTCACCAATGTCGTGTTGCTCGGCTTCACCAAACGTCCTCCCGGAGGCGGCCAGGGCCCCGGCGGAGGTGGACCACGCGCCTCGGGTTCATTCAACATCCGGATCGAACGTGGGGGTCGAGCCGTTCCCGACTCACCGGCCAACCCCCGTGACCACAAACCGGGCAAGCCGCCCGATGTGATCGACGTCTGACCAAGTTCTCCCCACCGCGAGACGGCTGAAACGCTGAGCACAACTTCGGCGTTTGCCCTTGCCGGGCGCGCCCGGGCGAGCGACGGTGACGCTTTCGTTTTTTCATCGCGCCCTTCAACTTTTTCCAACCATGGCAGACAACACCACGGACTACGACCTCATCGTCATCGGCGGCGGCCCCGCCGGCTACGCGGGCGCCATTCGCGCCGGCCAGCTTGGCAAAAAGGTCGCCTGCATCGAGATGGAACGCGCGGGCGGCACCTGCCTCAACTGGGGCTGCATCCCCACCAAGGCCCTGCTGAAGAGCGCCGAGCTCTACCAAAAAATCAAAAAGGCCGACGCCTACGGCCTCAGTGTGAAGGAAGTCTCCTTCGACTTTGCCAACATCATGCTGCGCTCGCGCGACGTCGCCAAACAGATGGCCAAGGGCATCGAGTTTCTCTTCCGCAAAAACAAGGTCGAATACATTATCGGCCACGCCCACGTGCCCGCCGCCGGCATGGTGGAGATCACCTCCGGCGAGAAGAAAGGCGCCTACCTCAAGGCCAAACGCATCCTCATCGCCACCGGCTGCAAAATGCGCCGCATCCCCGGCCTCGACTACGACGGCGTTCGCGTGATGACCTCCCGCGAGGCGCTCGACACCAAAGTCCAGCCCAAGTCCGTCACCATCGTCGGCGCCGGCGCCATCGGCGTCGAGTTCGCCTACTTTTTCAACGCCCTCGGCACCAAGGTCACCCTTGTCGAAATG
>CAYNUW010000222.1:0-6384 GCA_964400455.1 uncultured Akkermansia sp.
CCAGGCTTCACCGCACAAATCACGCCCCAAGAAGATCAACACCGCCAGCGCGCTCGCCAGCAGCCCGCCGTGCACCAGCCAATAGGCCGCGCCCTCCGCCGGAGTCAGATTCACCGCCAAAGAAAACACCATCGCCTGCCCGGCCACCGCCAACCCGGCAGCCACGCGCAACCACCCCCGGGTGACGGCGTCTTCGTCCACCCCCACCCCGGCCTCGAAACGGCGCGTTGTGTCGGCGGCACGCGAACCATCGTTCTCCGGCGCCTTCTCAACCTCTTCCGTAACCGTGGCTGTTGCGTCCCTCTTCATTGGCTGAGGTTTCAAGCCACCGGGCACGGCGCGAGCGTGAAACCGCCCGGACTCGCCCTCATGCCCTCGGCCTCGGTCGCACCGCGCCCAAGCCCCCATCGACGCCCCAGACCTGGCCCGTCACCCAGTCGGCCTCGGGCGAGACCAGATGCGCGATCGTCGCCGCCACTTTTGCCGCAGAGCCCACCCGGCCGAGCGGATGCATTTTTTCCGACATGGCCCGCGCCGCCGGATCGCGCAGCAAGGGAGCAGCCAGCGGCGTATCCACCAGGCCTGGGGCGACCACATTCACCCGCACGTTTCGCGACGCGTAACTCGCGGCCGCCGCCCTGGCCAGACCCTCCACCCCGGCCTTGGCCGCCGCGATGGCCTCGTGGCTGGGTAATCCCGTGCCCGCCGCGACCGAGCTCACCAGCACGATGGCTCCGCCGCCGCGCGCCTGCATCGCCCCTGCCGCCGCCTTTAGACCGTAAAATGCCGAATCCAAATTCTGGACCATGACCTGGCGCCATTCGTTGAGCGTCGTCAGATGGGCGGGCTTGAGTAGAATCGAACCCACGCAGTGCACGTAAGCCTCCGGCACCCCGCCCAGCCGCGCCACCAACTCGGCCCAGGCCGCCTCCGTGGCCACCGGGTCGGTGGCGTCGGCAGTCATGCCCTCGAAGCCGGGCAGCTCTGCCGCCAGGGCCTCCAAGCGCTCCCTCCCCCGCGCCGTTCCCGCGACGCGCCACCCGGCGGCATGCAGCCGGCGGGCTAGTTCGGAACCTATGCCGCCGGTCACTCCGGCGATGACAATGGAGGGTGAGCTCATACGGGTGTCACCGGACGCGGCTCGGCCGATTTTGCAAAGCGCCGACCGATTACTTGCGCGCCTTGGCGCGCGCCAGCACCCAGGCGATGATGGCCTCATCGTTTCCTTCGTGCCGCCAGGCCAGGCTCAAAAACTCGGCGGGCAAGATATCGTGCGCTTTGAAGAAACGCCGGTCCCCGCCACAACCATACATCAAACTGGACGGCAGCTCGCCCCTCAGCTTGGCGCGGACTTTGGGCAGGATGCGCGGCAACCACGCCACCCCCTCGATTTCATCCGTCTTGGCCGGCCAAGTATCCGGATCCGCCACGTGTCGCGACGCTATCCCGCGTTGAACGTTGAGAAAGTAATCCCGGCGGACCATTTCGATGCCGAGGGCGTGGTCATAACCGGGCTCGCCATAGTTCACCTCATCCTCGGCGTAATCGTAAAGGTTCTGCGCCGTTAGGCCGCAGGCCCGTAACCAATTGGTCTGCTCGGGATTAAAAAATGTTTCCGCCCCCCTCGCTCCGGCGCGATAGAGCGCCAACGCATGATCGTAAAGCGCGTGAAATCTTTGCGGGAAATCGTAACTTGATACGCTGCTCATGGCCGAATTTCTAACCACGCTCGTTCGACAAGCAACCTTGTTGAACACTCCGGGTCCGCTAACGTTGCCGAAAACTCCCGACCGATCGGTGACTTCCAGCTTTAGCTTCAAGCGCAGTCCTGACTTATCTCACTAACCTACCATGCTATCCACGCCACTTGCCCGCCTCCGCACCACCGGCCTCCTTGAAGGCGCGTCGTTTTTGCTGCTGCTTTTCGTGGCCATGCCGCTGAAGTATCTCGCGGACCAACCCTTGGCCGTGCGTTACGTCGGCATGGCCCACGGAGTTTTATTTTTACTTTATCTGCTGGCGCTCCTCCCGGTGGGCTTGGATCACCGCTGGGGGCCCCGCACGTTTGCCTGGGCCATTCTTGCCAGCCTGCTTCCCGGCGGCCCGTTTGTTTTCGACGCCAAGGTCCTTCGCCCGCTGGCGGAGAAAAATCCGGCCTAAGGCTTTGCATCGTCGCCGACCACCATGATCACACCGGAGAAACGCCTCACTTATGCCGCGGGCTACCTCCAGCTGGATCTTTACAAAGAAGCTCGCGAGGAGCTCGCCGCGCTTCCCCCCGAAGCAGCCCTCACTCCTGCGGCATTGACCTTAAAAATTGAAATCAGCATGGCCTTGGCGGAGTGGGACGAAGTCATCGAGCTCGCCCCCCGCTTGATTCACCACGACCCATCCACCGAGCGCCCCTGGGTCGCCTGGGCCTATGCCTTGCGCGAATTACAGCGCCACACCGAAGCACAGGAGATTCTCCTCACCGGGCGCCGCCTCATCCGTCACCCCAGCACCTTGGTCGACTATAATCTCGCCTGCTACGCCTGTTTATTGGGCGAACTCGAGGAGGCCCGATCCCTGCTGGAAGACGTTTTCGCCCGGGACCAATCCTGGCGCGAAATCGCCCGTAATGATCCAGACCTTGCGCCTCTCCACCTTCCTCCCGTTTGATCCCTCTAAACTTATGTGTCGCGTCCTCCGTCCCCTCTTTCGCTGCCTCTCTCTCGGAATTGGCACGCTAACGGTTCTTTCCGTTTTTAACCACGACTTGGTTGCTCAAAACACCGGCGTCACCCGAGAGGTAGGCCTCCTGCCCACCATTGCCGCGGAAATGCCCACCCGCGATCTCGACGCCCAGCCCGGTGCTTTCAATCTTTCCCTGGCGCCTTTTTTTGCTCTCGGTAACGCCGACCCCGCCCAACTGGTGCTGTTCAAAACCAGTCTCGGTTCCTTCGCGGCCGAACTGCTCGCCGCCGACGCGCCCGCCACCGTCACCAATTTCCGCTCCTACCTCGCCACCGCCACGACTTCCGCCAACGACCGCCTTAAAACCTACGACGGCACGTTTATCCACCGCGCCGCCGAGAACCGCGACGACCTGGGACAGCTGGTCAGCGAATTTGTCATCCAAGGCGGCGGCTATCGGGCGAACAACAGCCTCGGCGCCCTCGAAAAGAAACCCACCGTGGTCAACGAGTTCAAGGTAGCCAACACCCGCGGCACCTTCGCCATGGCCAAAATCGGTGGCAACCCGCCCACCACCGCCACCATCAACTCCGCCACGAACGAATGGTTCATCAATCTCTCCGATAACCGCTCCAACCTCGACAACCAAAATGGCGGTTTCACGGTGTTTGCCCGTATGTTGGGCCGGGGTATGGAAATCGCCGACGCCATCGCCGCGCTCCCCACCTACAACCTCGGTGGAGTATTCACCGAATTGCCCTTGCGCAATGTGCAAAGTGGCCAAACCCAAGTCCAACTCTCCAACCTGGTGGCCGTGGACTCGATTCGCGCCACCCCGCTGCATCCACCCGCCGATGGCAGTCCCTCCATCCTCACTTATACGGTGACCAGCGATAATCCCCGGGTCGCCACCGCAACCGTGGCCAAAGGCGGCATTCTTCAGGTCAAACCCGCCGCTTTTGGCGGTCGCGCCCGCCTCACCGTGCGCGCCACCGAACCGGCCGGCGGCTTCGTCGAAGGCGTGCTGACCGTCACCCGCAGCGGGGCGCCCCGAATCCTCACCCAAATGGCCGCCACCACGCGGGCGACGCTCGGGCAGCCGGCCGTGCTCCAAGCCGCCGTCGCCGCCTGGCCCCTTAACGTGCGCTGGCAAACCCGTGCCTCCGCCACCGCTGCCTGGGAAGACATCGCACCGTCCGCGACCTATGCGGTGGAGAATCTCACCACGTTGCGCATCGCGCTCCCGGCCACCAACCCGACCCAGGCCTCGGCCTCACTCAGTTTCAACAACCGCCAATACCGTTACATCGTCGCCAACGAACTCGGCGGCATTTCTCGTTCGGTCGAGTCGCAGGTCACCACCCTGCTGGTCGAGCCCCGCCTCGCCTTCGTCAAATCCCCCCCGCTTTCGGTAACCGGAAAGATCGGCGAAATCACCTCCTTCACGGCCGAGCCCGACCCCGCCAGCCTGCCCGAACCGACCTTGCAATGGCAGCGTCTCACTCCCGGTTCGAACACATGGGAAAACTTGGTCGATTCCAGTGCCTTGTCCCCCACCCTTTTCAACGGGGTCAACACGCCTCTGCTCGTCGTTCGCCTTAACCAAACCGGCGAACTCGCCGTCGCCGCGCGCGCCTTGGACAAAACCCAGTTTCGCTGCGTCCTGACCCAGAATCGAGGCACGGGCACCTTCACCGTGATAACCAAACCCTCCACGCTCCGGGTCACGGTGCCTCCCGTCTCCATCACCACCCAACCGCCGGTCACCGTTTCCGCCGCACCCGGCACCACCGCCTCACTCACGCTTTCCACGGCCTCCGTCCCCGCCAGCATCCCCCTGACCTATCGCTGGCAACGCCGCGCCGCCGGTTCCAACGACTGGACCAACCTGGTCGAATCCACCACCACCGCCCCGACGCGCTACTCCGGCGTCAGCACCCGGACCCTGACGCTCTCGCTCGCCGCCACAAACGACGCCGAACGGCTCGCCGTTCTGGGCCTCGCCGGGGATGAATTTCGCTGCGTGGTCTCCAACGTGCTCGAAACCGTGGTCTCACGCGCGTCCCGCCTTGTGGTTCTGGCCGGCGTCTTCCAGCCCGTGACCGCAGAAAACCAACTCCTGCCCGGTTTAGTGGCCGCCAACGGGCGCACCTTTGCCGCGGCCGGCCTGCCCGCCGGACTAAGCATGGACGCCAGCACCGGCCGCATCTCCGGCACTCCGCGCGGACGGGTGGGTGAATACAACCTCACCATCACCATCCGCACCCCGGCCGCCACCGCCGGCGCTCCCGCGCTGGTCGAGACCAAAACCTACGTGATCGAACACCGTCTGCTCGACCCGAGCCTGGCCACCGGCTACGAAGCCTTCCTGGTCGTCGGCGACGCCCCGCCAAGCGGCAAAATCGCGCTGCGCATCGCCGGCAACGGCACCTTCACCGGAGCTCTTGTCACCCGTGATGATACAGCCATCCCCCTCAAGGGCTCCGTGGTGCGCGACCCCGCCACCGGCGCTCTTGGCCTATCCGCGCCCTTGGTTATCAAGCGCCCGGGCACCCCGACCGGACGCACCTATTCCCTCGACTTTGACCTCACCTCGGCCGGCACCTTTACTGCGACGCTGACTCAGCCCGCCGCCGCCGGCTCACCCGCCGTCACTTACACCCTCGACCGCGCGGTCAAACTCGCCACTTACGGCCCGTCCGCCGTGGCTCCTTGGGCCACGAGCTCCGCCGCTTACACCCTCGCCTTTACCCCGCCCACCACGCTCGACAACCAGCCTTCCCCCACCCTGCTGCCGCAGGGCTCCGGCTACGCCACCGCCACCCTGGCCAACACCGGCCTGCTCACCTTGCGTGGCAAAACCGCCGACGGCGGCCTCATCACCGCCGCGTTACCCACCGATGCCAACGCCGACTACCGCCTCTTCATCCAGCCGGTGGGTGGCCAGACCGGGGCCTGGTTCTCCGCTTTCCTACCTCTCTCCGCCAACACCTCCTTCAAACCGGGTTCCACTTCGGAATTCTATTCCCGCTACGCCATCGCCACTGACGACGGCAAGGAGGTGTATTGGCAGAAACCCGCTTCGACCCGGGCGGTGAATTACCGCGCCGGCTTCGCTCCCGTGGGCCTCACCGTGCGCATGGAGCCTTGGAATGCCAACAATTACACCCAAATCGGCATCATCACCACCACGGACCGCACCAAAGGGCGCACCGACTTGGTTCTGTCCGGAGCGGCCCTGAGCAACGCGGCGCCCAACGAAGGCGGCCTGCCGGTTAACCTAAGCCTTACTTATTCCACCGGCGCCATGGTCAAGCTTTCGGGTGCCGACCCCACCAAACTTACCCTTCGCGTCAACACCGCCACCGGCCTCGTCTCCGGCGCCCTCACCCTCCCCAGAACTGGCACCGTTCCCGCCCGCGCGGTCCAAATCGAGGGGGTCTTTTTCACCAAAGCCAGCAATACCCCGGTCACGGGCGATATCACCGCCGAGGGTTATGCCTTGGTCAACGTCCCGGGCGGGACGCCACTCTCCGCCCGTTTCCAACTTCGGCAACCCGCGCCTTGACGATTACCAGGGCACCCTGCCCCCTTTGCCCCCCCCCCCACCCACCCCCCCCCCCAGCCCCCCCAGAGACCGTCCGCGCGCCCGCACCCACTCCCCCCCAGCGCGTCGCCCATCTCAACAAATCCAACCCCGGACACACC
>CAYNUW010000223.1:0-6372 GCA_964400455.1 uncultured Akkermansia sp.
GGGCGGGGGGCGGGCTGGTATGGGGAGTGGGGGCGGCGTGGATTCCGGGTGCCGGAGTGTTGGCGGGGGTGTTTGTCGCGTTGGCGGTGAGGTCGTGGTGGAGTTGGTCGGATGGGGTGGGCCGGAGCCGGGTGGTCGAGCGACTGGAGTGGGTTTTATGGGGGTTGTTGGGGGCGTCTTTGGCCGAAGTGCGCCGGGGGGAGACCTTGTTGGATGTGGGGCCTTCGATGGACTGGAGTTTATGGCGGGCGAGTATCGAGGCGGTGGGTTTGGTGGTGGCGGCGACCCTCTTGCTCAGGCGGGCCTGGCTGGTCCATGATGAGGCACTCAGCGAGGCCAAAGCTGCGAAGAGTGTGCGGCCCAAGCGCGGGGCTTGGGCGCGCGAGTGGGTGGCGGCCGGGGTGTTGGTGTTGGCTCTGCTTGAGGTCGGCGGACATCATCGGTTGGAGCGTTTGGCTCGGGCGGGGGTGGAGACGGCGGTGCGGTTGGTGGCGGCGGGGGTGGATGCGGCGAAAATCGAGGGACTGGAGGGGGTGCCGGAGGAGAGGGACACGACTTTGCTGGCGGAACTGGAGGCCACGTTCACGGCGGCGAGGCAGCAGCTGCCCGACGTGATAACGATCTACCTGGCGGCGATGCGGAGGGGGGAGTTGGTGTATTTGGCCGAAGGTGAACCGTTGGATGATCCGGAGCGCACGGAGCCGGGCGAGGTGGTGGAGTCGGAGGACAAGGCGATCTGGCTGGAGGTGTTGAGCACGGGCCGGCCGCGGTTTAGTCCGCCCTCTCGGGATGAGTGGGGTTTGTGGGTGAGCGCCTTTGCGCCGGTTTTCAGAGAGGGCACGGGTGAGGCGGTGGCGCTGGTGGGGCTGGATGTGGATGCGGATGCGTGGCAGCGCGCCACCCTGCGCAGGCAGTTTTTGGTGCACGCCTTGGTGCTGGGGCTGGCGGGTTTGTGGGGCGGGATGGTGGCGGGACGTCGCGGTTATCTGGAGTGGGGCTGGCGGATGGAGGCATTGTCGCGGAAGCTGGCGGACCAGGAGGAGGGCACGCGTGAGTTGATGCGTAATCTGCCCCATGGTTTGTTGATTGCGGACGGGGAGGGTAGGATTTGTTACGCCAACGAGGCCGTGGCTTTGCTGGCGGGTGAGGCGGCGGGCAAAATCATCGGTGGCCGGCTGATGGAGCGGCTTGAGTTGGGGAGCGGGGTTGATGGCGGCAGCGACCGTGAAGGAAGGTTTTTGGCGGAGGAGGGCTGGATACCGGTGCTGGTGCGCACCACACGGCAAGAGGGGGAGGCGGAGCGTGAAGTGTATTCGATCATAGATCTGCGAGCCCGTCGGCGGCAGGAGGAGGAAATGGCGAGGCGACGGCGTGATTTGGAGAAGATGAACCGCTGCCTGGCGGCGCGAGGAGTGGAGTTTTCGTCGAACGTGCGGAAACTCACCTTGCTGGCCGGTGAGTTAAGCAAAGCTGACCTGGTCGTGTATTACCGGCGCGGATCCGGCGTGACGGCGGCCTACGGCGCAAAGGGAGCTTCGCTGGAGCCGGAGGCGTTGCCGGGCTGGGTCGCGCCGGTTTGTGAGGGCTGGGTGGAGAGCGGTGACGGATTGCTGCGGCCGATGACGTATTCCGAGGGTGGGGACGAGGCGAAGGGGATGTCGCTCGGTTTCTCGGTCGCGAGCGGAGAGGCGGTCGCCGGGGCTTTGTGCCTGTTTTTTCTGCGGGAGGAAGTGTGCGGCGACAGTGGTCTGATCAGTGTGGAGATGATTGCGGCGGCGATCGGGCGGGAGGAGCTGATCGAGCAGTCGCGCGCGCGGCTGAGCGGGGCACTGGCGAAGATGGAGCGCGAAAAGGCGCGTTTGGGCGCACTGCTGACCGAGTTGGACGGAGCGGTGGTGTTTGAGGATGTGGAGCGCAGATTGGTTTGGGTGAACGGCGCGGCGAGGCGCCTGTTCGGGGATACGATCAATCATGATCCGGATGGGAGGGAGTTTGCGGTGCGGATCGCGCGTTTGTGTGCGCAACCGGATGAGTTTCTGGCCAGGATCCAGCGGCTGATCGGCGACGGTTATCGGGTGGCCGAGGACATCGAGCTGCTGGATGGGCGGGTGTTATTGCGTTCCTTCACCCCGGTAAGCTTCGCCGATTCGGGGCTGGACGGATACCTCTGGCATTATCGTGAGGTGACCAGCGAGCGGAAGGCGGCGCGGATTTTCGCGGCGGTGGCGGGTCTGGGCACGACGTTGCTGGGGGCGCGGATGGATGCGCAGGATTGGGCGCAAGTGCTGGGTTCGCTGGGCCGGGCGGCGGGGGCCGACCGGGCCTATGTTTTCCGGCATTTTGCCGATGAAAAACGGATTTGGCGGCTAAGTCAGATCGCGGAGTGGAACAGCGGGGTGGCCGAGCCGCAGATCGAGAATCCCGAGCTTCAGAATTTGGCGATGGAGGAATCGGGCTATGGCCGCTGGCACGAGGCGTTTATCGAGGATGATTTGATCATGGGTAGCGTGGCGGATTTTCCCGCCAGCGAGCGCGAGCTGTTGGCTGCGCAACAAATCAAGTCCTTGCTGGTGGTCCCGATCAAGGTGGGGGGAGAGCCTTGGGGGGTGCTTGGTTTCGACGATTGCCGCACGGAGCGAGAGTGGGCGGACTGGGAGGTCGCCCTGCTGCGTTCGGTGGCGACGACGATCGGGCTGCGCCTGGCCCAGTTGGAGCGCGAGGTGGCGTTGAGGCAGGCGCGGGACGAGGCGGAGACGGCCAATCGGGCGAAGAGCGCGTTTCTGGCGACGATGAGCCACGAAATCCGCACGCCGTTGAATGCGGTTATCGGCATGGCATCGTTGTTTGAGGAGACTTCGCTCGATGCGCAGCATCGCGACTACATCCGCACGATTTTGAATTCGAGCCAGGCGCTCTTGGACGTGATCAACGATATCCTCGATTATTCCAAGATCGAGTCGGGGAAGATTGAGCTGGAAGCCGTGCCGTTCCACCTGTCTTCGGTGTGCGCGCAGGCCTGCGACATCTTGCGCGGCCAAGCGCGCGCCAAGGGCATCGAGCTGGTTTCGCGCAGCGCTTCCGGCGGGCCGGATTTTTTTATCGGCGATCCCACGCGGCTGCGTCAGGTGGTGTTGAATCTATTGAGCAACGCGATCAAGTTTACCCCGCGCGGCAGCGTCACCCTGGCCATAGAGTTGGCGACCGGTCTGGATGCGCGAGGTCACCGGCCGGTAAGGATATCGGTCCGGGATACAGGCATAGGTATGTCGGAGGAGGTGAGGGCGAGATTGTTTCAGCCGTTCACCCAGGGGGATGCCACGACGACGCGCCGCTTTGGAGGCACCGGGCTGGGCTTGGTGATCACACGCCGTCTGGTGGAGACCATGGGGGGAGCGATCGCGGTGACCAGCACGGCGGGCGAAGGCAGTCTGTTTACGATCGAGCTGCCCTTGGTGCCCGCTCCGGCCGACGCGGGGCTGAGGGTCATGGTGGGGCCCGGGGAGTTGCCCGCCGGTCTCCGTGCACTGGTGGTGGATGATCTGGCGGTGAACCGCGAGTTGTTGGTGGAGTGGCTCGGTTCGTGGGGGGTGAACGCGGTGGCGGTGGCGGGAGCGCCGGCGGCGTTGGAGCATTTGCGTAGCGGTAAATGGAACCTGCTGCTGACAGATTATCACATGCCGGATATGGATGGGGGAGAGCTCTTGGAGCGGATGGAAGCCTTGCGGCTGGAGGCTCCTCCGGTGGCGATTCTGTTGAGTTCGGACTCGACGGTGCCGACGGAGGTTCGGGCGCGTTGCGCGGCGGTGAAGGTGAAGCCGTTGTGGCCCGGTCCCCTGCGGCAGATGATCGCCGAGTGTGTGGCGAGCAGGGTGCCGGCAAAGGTGGCTGCTCCCGAGCCGGTCGCGCCGGCGGCACCGCAGTCGGCGGGTGCCTTGCGGGTGTTGGTGGCGGAGGATAATCCACAGAATCAGAAGGTGGTGTTGTTGATGTTGAAGCGGCATGGCATCACTCCGACGCTGGCCAATAACGGGGTGGAGGCGGTGGCGGCGGCGGAGCGGGAGGTGTTCGACCTGGCCATGCTCGACATGCAGATGCCCGAGATGGACGGTCTGGAGGCGGCGCGCCGCATCCGGCGGCTCTATCCGGACGAGGCGGTGCGTCCGCTCATGGTGGCGTTTACGGCCAATGTCTTCGCTGAGGAACGCGAGGCGGCGAGGCAGGCGGGGCTGCCGCACTTTGTGACCAAACCGATGACGAATGCGCAGCTGACCGAGGTGTTGCGCTTGGCTGAAGCGCACCGCGCGGCGCGAGGCGCTTGAGCGATCAGGTCCGGTTTTCCGCTTGGCCGGACGGCGACGAGTCGTCGTTTTGAACGGTATGCACTACGAACCTGTTAAACCGGCCCTGACCGGAGAAACGCTGGACAGCCTGAGCGAGCGCCTGCGCCAGCGCGGCGAGCCGGCTTTTCGGGCGCGGCAGATTCTTGACTGGGTTTACAAGAAGCGGGTGCGGGAGTGGGGGGAGATGACCAATCTATCCAAGGCCTTGCGCAGCTGGCTGGAGGAGACCTTCGAGCTTTTGCCGGCTCGGTTGGTGTTTGAAAAACAGTCGCGGGATGTGACGGACAAACTGCTGCTGGAGTTGGGTGACCGATCCTTGATCGAGACGGTGATCATCCGGGCGCCGCAGGAAGGGGTGGGCTTGGAGCTTTCGCGAAAGACCATTTGTATCTCTACGCAGGTGGGGTGCGCGATGGCGTGCGGGTTTTGCGCCTCTGGTTTGGCGGGCTTAAAGCGTGATTTGCACGCGGGGGAGATCGTGGCCCAGTTGTTGCAGGTCTGCTACCGGGAAGACGCGCATGACGCGCGAGCCCATGCGGGGCTGGCGACGTTCGACAATATCGTGGTGATGGGCATGGGCGAGCCCCTCGCGAACTACGAAGCGGTGATGCGGGCTTTGACGATTGTGAACGCCGACTGGGGGCTGGGTTTTGGCGCCCGGCGAATCACGTTGTCCACCAGCGGGCTGGTGCCGAAGATTCTGCGCTTGGCGGAGGAGCCCCTGGGTTTCCGACTGGCGATTTCACTGCACGGGGCCACCGACGAAGTCCGCGAAAAGATCATGCCGGTGAACCGAGCGTATCCCTTGGCGAAGTTGTTGCCGGCGGTGAAGACCTTCACTGAGAAACACGGCCGGATGGTAACCTTGGAGTTTATCCTGATCGAAGATGTGAACGACAGCCTGGAGCAAGCCGGGCACCTGCGCGACATCGCCCTGGATCTGCACGCCCATGTGAATCTGATACCCTACAATACGGTCGAGGGTTTGCCCTGGAAGCGGCCTTCGGGTAATCGTCAGGAGCGTTTTGCCGACGTTCTTAGGGCGGCCCGGGTGCCGGTGACACTGAGACGCGAGAAGGGTCATGACATTGAGGCGGCCTGCGGGCAGTTGCGTCTAAAAACCGAACGAGACCGCGGTTCACTTCAGGTCGCCGGGTAGGGCGAGGCCCGTCTCTCCGCCGGGGCGGAAGGGGTGGGCGATAAAAAGCCCGCTCCGGGAACGGGGCGGGCAAGGGGGGCGGGTTTGGGAGAGACGCGCGACTTACTTGATTTCCTTGTGGACGGTGTGGCGCTTGAGGAAGGGGTTGTATTTCTTCTTCTCGATGCGCTCGGTGACGGTCTTCTTGTTGCGGTAGGTCAAGTAGCGCGAGGTGGGTTTGCCCTCTTTGCGGGCTTCAGTGCATTCCAAAGTGACGAGTTCTTGCATGGTGGTGGTAAAGTTAAAAGGTCCAAAGCAAACATTACGAGACCTCGGCGCAAGCCCGGATTTATCCGGTATGCGCAATTGAGGGCGGACGGAAGATTTTCCCGGCCGCGGTCCGTTGGGGGCGAGTCGCGGGCACCCGGTGAAACCGCCCGGGTTGTGCTGCAGTGGCGCGGGATGTAAAACCGGGTCTTTGGTTTTTGACTCGCAGCCGGTGCGCCACTTGCTGGTGAAGACTCCGGGCCTGACACGCATTACCCTCCTCCGACCACGCATGATCTCCATCTCGATCTCCAAATTGACCAAGCGCTTCGGCCAGACCACCGCCCTGCACGGGTTGGATTTGGAAATCGGTGCGGGGGAGTTGTTTTTTCTGCTGGGACCGAGTGGATGCGGCAAGACCACCCTGTTGCGGACCCTGGCTGGTTTTTACCTGCCCGAGGCGGGCACGGTGCGTTTCGGGGCGGACGATGTCACCAAGTTGGAGCCGCACAAACGAAACACGGGCATGATGTTCCAAAGCTACGCGCTCTGGCCGCACCTCACGGTGGCGGAGAACGTGGCCTTCGGCCTGGTGGAGCGCAAGGTGCCGCGGGTGGAGCTCGACAA
>CAYNUW010000224.1:0-6336 GCA_964400455.1 uncultured Akkermansia sp.
TTATCATCGCTTTCACTTTCCGGTGTCGGGTGTGCCCAGCGAAGCGAGGGCGGTTTCCGGCTGGTTGTATTCGGTCAGTCCGATCGCGCTGCGACTGAACCCAGGTTATCTGGTCGAAAACAAGCGGATGGTGACGTTGATCCAGACCAGGCATTTTGGACGGGTCGCGATGCTGGAGGTCGGCGCCACGATGGTGGGAGCGATTCTCCAGGGTTATGCGCCCGACCGGCCGGTGGCCAAAGGTGAGGAGAAGGGACGCTTTGCCTTCGGTGGTTCCTGCGTCATCACCCTGTTCGAGCGTGGGCGGGTGGTGTTGGATGCAGACTTACTCGAACACTCGGCCGAGCAGCGCGAGGTTTATGCCCGTATGGGCGAGCGCCTGGGTGTGGCGGCGCGCTAAGTGTGCCGAGCGCAAGCGTGGATGGACAGGAATGGCTCGGGAACCTGCATGTGCGCGCTTGAGGCCGTGACGTCGAGGCTATGTGGTGAGGCTCTCATGATCGAAGTCGAGCATCTCACCCGCGTTTTCCGCACCTACAAAAAGCCGCCCGGTTTTTGGGCCGGAGTGCGCGGTCTTTTCCATCGGGAGTTTGAGGAGCTCGCCGCCGCCAACGACATCTCGTTCACCATCGCCGAGGGTGAGTTGGTGGGTTTTCTGGGGCCAAATGGCGCGGGCAAGACCACGACACTAAAAATGCTCGCCGGCCTGATTTACCCGACTTCTGGGCGAGCCCGGGTGGCTGGCCACGATCCCTCGCGACGGGAGAGTGCCTACCGCCGGCTGTTCGCTCTGGTCTTGGGGCAAAAGAATCAGCTTTGGTGGGATCTGCCCGCCCAGGAGAGTTTTCTGCTCCTTCGCCATATCTACGGTCTCTCCGCCTCCGAGTATCGCGCCACGCTCGACGAGCTCGTTTCCTTGCTTGGAGTGGGTGGCAAGCTGGGCACCATGGTCCGTGAACTTTCGCTGGGGGAGCGCATGAAGATGGAGCTCATCGCCGCGTTGCTGCACCGACCTCGCGTGCTCTTTCTGGACGAGCCTACCATCGGCTTGGATGTCGTTTCACAAAAAGCGGTCCGGAATTTTCTCAAGGACTACAATCGCCGTCACCGCACCACCATTTTGCTGACCAGCCATTACATGGCGGACATTCAGGAGCTCTGCGAGCGGGTCGTGGTGATCGACAAGGGCCGCAAGATCTACGACGGCGCGCTGGATCGGCTTTCGTCCGCCGGCGGTCGTCAGCGAATCATCCGGTTTCGTCCGGTGACCCTGCCGTTTCCCGGCTTGGAAACCTTGGGGGCCAAACGGGTCGAAACCACGGACGACGGGGAGATCGTGCTCCACGCACCGTCCGGGGACATCGTCGCTTTGACCGGTCGCATTCTGGCGGCCGCGCCGGTCACGGACATCAGCATATCTGACGTGCCGCTCGAAGACATCATCGCCGATCTTTTTGGTCGCTCCGCCGGATGAAACCCTCCGCCGCGTTG
Organism: uncultured Akkermansia sp.; assembly: GCA_964400455.1. Classification (GTDB taxonomy): domain Bacteria; phylum Verrucomicrobiota; class Verrucomicrobiia; order Opitutales; family Opitutaceae; genus IMCC26134_A. Next base: position 1,492 of record CAYNUW010000224.1, read on the forward strand.
GAGCGTTTTCTCGGCCGGTTGGAAACCGTGGTGAGTTCCGGACAGTGGAGCAAACTCACCCTGGGTAAACCGCGTCCCGCGGCCGAGCCCGAGTTGCGAAATGTCTATGCGCGGCCGGTGGTGCTTCGCGCCGGGCCGCAGGTGACCTTGGTGCGTCGTTACGCCACGCGCGACGTCACCCATAATCTGGCGGTCGGGGAGGCCCCTGCGCACCTTCGCGGTCTGCTCGCCGATGCGTTCTATGACGCCCATCTCTTTACTCCCGAGGGCACGGCGCAGCTGGAGCAGCAACCCGACGGCACCGCCCGTCTGCGTGAAAAGGCCGCGACTCGCGCGGGTGGTTCCCCGACGGCGGTTTTGTCGGGGCATGATCATTTGAAGAAACGACTGCTCCCGCCGGCTTCGGCGTGGCTCCAGGCTCTCGGCGTCACCCGCCCAGACGGGCGCCCGCGCGAAGGCATGGGGGCCAAACTTCGCCAGATCGAACGCTTCGCCGAGTTGTTACGCCCTCTTCTGGTCGAGGCCGGGCTGCTGGCCGATGGGGAAGGGGCGACCGGTCCGCTGTCTTCCGCTGAGAACCTGCCGCCGGTGCGCCTCACCGACATGGGCGCTGGGAAAGGATACTTAACCTTCGCCCTCGCGGAGCTGCTGGGAGAGCGGGCCCGCCTGACCGGCATCGAGCGCCGTCCCGAATTGGTCGCGCTGGGCAACGAAACCGCTCGTGCCTGTGGTTTCGGCGACCGACTGCGTTTTGTGGCGGGCGACATCCCCACCGCGCGCGCGACCGAGCCCGAGTCGATCGACGCGGTCATCGCCCTTCATGCCTGCGACACCGCCACGGATGACGCTCTCGCCAGCGGACTCGATGCGGGTGCGCGTTTGCTGGTCGTTTCTCCGTGCTGTCAAAAGGAGATTCGCCCCCAGCTGGTGGCCCCGCCGGTGCTGGCCGACGCCCTGCGTCATGGTATTTTTCAGGAACGCCAGGCCGAGTTTGTCACGGACGCCCTGCGTGCCTTGCTGCTCGAGGCCGTCGGTTGCCGCACCCGGGTATGCGAGTTTATCTCGGACGAACATACGGCGAAGAATCTGTTGATCGCGGGCGTTCGTCCGGCCGGTCCGCTGTTGGTGCGCCCGGAGGTTGCGGCCCGTGCGCGCGCCTTCGCCGCGTTCTACGGTGTGCGCGAGCATCGACTCGCCCGTCGCCTCGGCATCGAGCTTAAGTAGCAGCCCGAGCGTTGCGCGGACTTGTTGCGCGAGGGGTGGCTGCCGAAACCGGCCCGGCTCGGGATAAGCGCCGGTAGGACTGCGCGGTTAAACCACCGGTCATGCGGCGGAAAATCTGTGCGAAATACTGACTGGTGCCGAAGCCGCACGCATGTGCGATCCGGGTCACCGGCCACTCCGTTTCTCGCAGAAGGCGGCAGGCCTCCCGCACGCGCAGGCGATGCAAAAAGCGGGTCGGTCCATCGCCGGTTTGTTCGCGTAGGAGGCGCGTGAATTGGGTGCGACCGAGGCGGCAGGCTGCGGCCATTGCGGCCAGCGTGCGCCTCTCTCCGGGGCCCTCGGCGATTTGCGTTACCAGACAGCGAACCCGTTCCCGCGCGGCGTCTCGCACCGCGGGTGTTCGCGGGGCGACTCCCTCGGCCACTTGCCGTGCTAATTCGGCCACGGCCGCGCGTGCCAAACCGGCGAGTTTATCTTCGCGGAATCCGGCGCGCGCGTCGTGTTCCCGCACGATCTCCTGCAGAAGCCAGCCCAGCGAAGCCCCGTCGGCGTGGGCATGACGCTTGGCGCCACGTAGCAGGGCTTCGATCCGGCGGGCTTCAACCTGGGTAAAACCCAGTCCGGGGTGCAGCAGGCTCCGATGGCCGGTGGCGAAGATGACATACACCCATTCGTGTCCGGGCTCGAACTCGGTCGCGCTGCCGTGCACCTGGCCCGGCAGAGTGAAGTAAACCGCGCCCGGAGGCACCGGTTCCACCCGCCCTTCCGTTTGCCAAAGCAGGTGGCCGCGACGCACAAACACGATCTCCAGCCCCGCGTTGGTGTGGGGCATGAGTCGGGGCAGGCTGCCGGCACCTGCCTGCAGGATCAGCGAGGTCATGCGGGTGTTGTAGGCGAAGTCGGCCACGGGGAAACCCCGGAGTTTTACCGCACTTTCCGGATGCCGCCGGCGTGCGTGATTTACCACCGCAAGCCCCGACACGCGTGCCGACGGCGTTTCGGTTATGCTGTGGTCTTCGCCCTCCCATGAGCTCACCTCGTCCACGTGTCGCCGCCGTCATCGGCTGCGGAAAGTTTCTTGAAGGCAAAGAAGGCTGGGCCATCGGCCACGCCCACGCCGCCGCCTACCGTGCGGCGGACCCAGGTTTGCGTTTGGTGGGAGTCGATATCGACCCCGCCAATCTAAAGGCCTTTGGCGAACGGTTCGGCGTGGCTCCCTCCGACCTGTTCCTGTCCACCGCCGCGATGTATGCGGCGCTGACTCCGGATTATCTGAGCGTGTGCACCTGGCCGCGTCTGCACGCCGCCCAAGTCGTCGAAGCCGCCGAGCGCGGGGTGCGCGGCATCGTCTGCGAGAAACCGATGGCCTTGGATGGCGGTGAAATCGACACGATGCTTCGCGCCTGCGCGGAACGGGGCGCGCGGCTCGCCATCGCCCATCAACGTTGTTACAACGCGCCCTACGTGCTGGCCAAGCGTTTGCTTGAGGCCGGCGCCATCGGCGAGAAAATCGTGCTGGAAGCCAGGGTTGGCGACGGGTGGGACATCCTCTCGTGGAGTGTGCATTGGTTTGATCTTACCCACTGGTTGTTTGATGCCGCGCCGCTCTCCGTTTTGGCCGGTGTGGACCACTCCGGGACGCGCCGCTACGGTCATGCGGTGGAGGATGCCTCGGTTATCTTTGCGGAGTATCCCGGCGATCGACAGGCTCTTTTCATCACCGGCCCGGGCAACCACCACTGGGAGGCGGGCGATCTGTTTCTGCGCGGCACCGGAGGCTTCATGCGCATCCGCGGCGACGTCGAGGTTTGGAATGAGCTCGGTTACGTGCGCCACCCGGCGAACGCCGATGGACCGTCGGATTTCCACGCCTTGATGCTCGAACTGTTCGCAGCGGTGGAGACGGGGGCCGCCCTGCGTTGTGATGCCACCCGGTGCGCGCTCTCCACCCGGACGGCGTTTGCCGCCCACGAGTCGGCCCGGCTGCGGCGCGTCATCCATGCTCCGTTTAACACGGGCTACGCTCCCCTGGAGGTGCTGCAAAACTCGCCGCGCCCGGCTCTGCCGGTCGGTAAACTCGTGCTGTTCGCCGACGAGCATTTTGGTTCCGGCGGCCGCGAGGGCATTGCGGAGGCGCTCGCGGAAATGACCGGTGCCGCCCCGCTGGTGGTGGACGCGGCGCGCGGGCTCCGGGCTTCCGACCTCGAAGGGGCGGCCGCGTTGTTGCTTTATCATACCCAGGCGGAGCCCGACGACGTCACTCGGGCTGCGCTCACCGCTTGGGTGGAGGGGGGAAACCCCACGGTGTTTGTGCATTGCGCGGTCGGGGGCTATCCGAACTGGGACGCCTACAAACAATGGGCCGGTCGGGTCTGGGTTTGGGGGCCGGGAGGGTCCGAGCATCCTTACGAGCCCAGCACCTTGTTTCCGCTTGGGGCCGGGGTGGGGGATCTCGGCTCCGCCTGGCTGCCGCTCGACGAGGTGTTCATCAAACTCGCGCCCACCGCGGAGGTCGAGGATCTGGCGGAGGTCGAGATCGGATCGGTCCGTTATCCGGCGGCGTGGCGTTCCAAACTCCGGCCCAACATCACCGCGTGGATACCCGGCCACCGTCGCGAAATGTGGAGCCTGCCTGCCTTGCGCGCCGGTTTACTTGCCCAGCTTCGTCTCGCGTGTTCCTGAGTTGGATGCCGCGACCGAACGAAAGGTCCGCCTTGTATCCGTTGATAGATACGGATTCAGCTGGTCGGCGGCCCTTCGCGGCGGTTAACCAGGGAGATCAGAATGGCGAGTGACCAAAGCCGGGACCAGGCGTGGTCGTCTCGACCGTCGCGGTAGGTGCGCCAAAGGCGTCCGGGCAGATAGGGGTCGAAAAGTCCGGAGCGACCGGCCGAAGCCGAGCCCAGGGTTTCTTCCATGAACGGGCGCAGCGGACCGCGCAGCCAGCGGGCGAAGGGCAGGGTAAAGCCGCGTTTTCGGCGGGTGAGCAAGCCGGGTGGAAGCAGGTCCGCGCAGGCGGCGGCGAGATGGCTCTTGGGGGGGCTGCGAGGATCAAGTAGCAGGGCGGGATCCTGGGCCCAGGCCCAGGATGCGAGCGGCAGGTCCACGAAGGGAGTTCGTAGTTCGAGCGAGTGCCGCATGCTGAACTCATCCGAATCGCGAAGCAGAAGTTCACTCATGTAGCCTCGGATCTCGGCCAGGCCAGCCAGGGCGGCCCAGGCGGCGGGAGCGGGGTGCTCGGAGCCGGCGCGTAAAACGTCCCAGGCGGCGGCGAGTTCTTCGGTGGCGGGGTGGGGTGGGTGGGTGGTCCCAGCCGGGGCGAGCAAGGCGTTTAGCTGAGAAGTGGAGAATACCGTGCGCCGGTCGAGGGCGAGGCCGGCAGCCGGCAGGGTGTGCGCAGTTTCGAGGGCGGCGGCGAGACGGTGGGTTGGCCCGGGCAGAAGGCGGAAGGCGGCGAGAGCGGCGCGACGCAAGGGGTCCGGGGCGGCGTGCCACAGCGGCAGTTTTGGGCCGAGCCTGGCGAGTTGGCGAAAGGAGGGGTAGCCGCCGAAGAGCTCGTCGGCGCCAAGGCCGGAGAGGGCCACGGTCACGCCACCCAGCCGGGCGATGCGCGAGGCGTAG
>CAYNUW010000225.1:0-6312 GCA_964400455.1 uncultured Akkermansia sp.
CGGCGCGGCGACGACCGCGCCCGAGCTGATCGTCGTGCCGCCGGTGTAGGTGTTGCTGCCGTCGATCAACAGAGTGCCGCTGCCCGATTTGCTGAGCCCGCTGACCTCGAAGTCGAGCGAGAGCGAGAGTTCGCCCGAAAGGGTGGGGCCACCGCGCGTGGTGGAAGGCACGAGGAAGTTTGTCGCGGTGAGGAGACCGAGGGTGTGGGCCCCCGGTTGGAGCAGCACACCTTTGAAGGCGATGGTTCGGGCGGGCGCGGAGGTGGCGGGATCGCCGGGCAAGAGGAACGAGCCGGTGATCGCGCCCGAGTTGGGGTCGGCCGAGAGTTTCCAGGCCCGAGTGGTGGCAACGGGTAGGCCGGTGGGCAGGGTGAAGCGGTTGTTGGCGCCCAGCTGCACTCTCGGAGGCAGGCCGTTATCCTGGTAGGGGTCTTCGGCGTTCATGCCGCCGATCGTCAAGGTGGGCACCAGGGTAAGCGGTGCAGTGTAGCCCAGGCGGGCGGCGAGCGAATTGGCGGCATTGACCGGCAGCCACGTCTGCATGCGCACCGTCACCAGCAAGGTATCAAAACCGGACGCGTAGGCTCCGGTGCTGGTCTGCGGGGATTTTTTCCAATACACTGTCTGGTGATCGGACAAGGGGACGGCGTCGTAGCGAACCGGCGTGGTGCTGGCGTCGCGGGTGAGGCTTGTCCAGCCGGCGACGTAGTTGGAACCCAGGGCGTGCGGACGGGCGAACCACAGGTATTCGGGCGCGGCGTCGTAGGCGGTGCCGCCGCCGGAATTGAGCGAGAGGGTGAGGGGAGTGCCGTCGGGTAGCGTGCCGGTGATCCGTAGCAGGCCGTTGGTCGAAACGGTGGCGGTGGCGTGGCCGCTGCCGTAGGGGAGGGCGGCGGTGTCTTCGCCGTTCACCCGGGTGAATCTTCCGAGGCCGAGGGTAAAACGTCCGGCCCACGGTGCATTGCCGTCGAGGGCGACGCGGGGGCGCAGGTAACGATCCGAGACGGCGAAGACGGCGTCCCCGTTCAACACCTCGACACTGGGTGTCTCGCCGGTGGCGAGGGTGACGGCGAGGGTGCCGGCCGGGGTCACGAGGGCGGTCTGGGCCAGAGTGCCGTCACCTGCGGGGGTGAGGCGGCCACGCACGGTGCGGGCGGCGGCGTCGCTGGTGAGCAGGGTGCCGGTGAAGGTGCCGGTCGCCGCGACTTGGAGCTGGAGTTTGCCCCAAGGCAGGCGGGGCGAGCCAGTGCCCAGCAAGAGCCATTCGTGGCCACCGGTGAAGGCGGCGGGAAATGCCTGCACGGTTAAGACGGTGGTGCGGGTTTCGCTCTGGATCGCACCGGCCTGAGTCCAGAGGCGCACGGTGTAGTTGCCCGGTTTGGCGGTGATGGTGCCGCTTAGGGCACCCGTGGTGGGATTGAGGGTCAGGCCGGCGGGCAGGCCGGAGGAGAAGTAACGCAGGCCCGTGGCGGGCGCGGGTTGTGATGTGGCCAAGCTGCGGATGGGCTGGCCGCCGACGAAGAGGGCATCGCCGGCGGAGAAGAACGGGACTTCGGGCGGAGCGGGACGCACCTCCAGCACGCGGCTGACCGCGACCGCCGGCGCGAAGTTGGCGTTGCCTGGCTGGATGGCCCGCACCGTGACCCGGCCGGGGCTCTGGGCGCTGATGACGCCGAGGTCGGGATTGAGGTAGGCCGAGCCGGCCGGGGTGGCGGGCAGGAGCTCGAAGCTGACCGGCAGACCGGAGCTGGCGGTGGCGATCAGGCTGACCGGCTCGTTCCCGTAGGCGATGGGGGCGGGTTGGGCAAAGGTGATGCGCTGGGCGGCGCGGTTGACTTGCAGGGTGCGCTCCACCGGCTCGGCCGGAGTGAAGGCGACGTCGCCGGCTTGGGAGGCACGGATTACGACCGGACCGGCACCGGTCAGGGTGAGGGTGCGGCCATCCGCGCCGAGGGTGGCGGAGCCGGACACCACGGTGAAGCTGACCGGCAGGCGCGAGCTGGCGGTGGCGGTGAGTGCGAAGGGCGCGACGCCAAAGGTGCGCGCGGCCGGCTGGGCAAAGGTGATGGTCTGGCTCTTGGCGGCGGTCGCGGCACCGACGCGGGAGAGCGTGGCGACGGTGACTCCGCCTTCGCGCACGGTAAGTTGATCGCCCGCCACGCGCACGTTGAGGTCGGCGGCGGAGTGGGAGAGGCCCCACTCGCCGTTTTGGTCGAGACCGGGCGTGGCCACGAGGCGGCCGGTGGCGGTGGTCCAGGTAAAGGAGCCGATTTCGAGCCCGGGCTGCCCAGCATCGTCGGCGGTGGCGGTTTCGAGGTGCAGGTAATCGCCGCTCGGGAAAAACACGATGACCGCATCGCCGCCTTCGACTGGCATGCGCCACGCCCCGACGATGGCCGGGGTGGCGGCGCGCACCCGGCGAAGGGTGAAGTAGTCATCGCCCTCGCGGCTGATCAGGGTATCGCCGCTGACGAGAAACTGGAGCGGGGCGCGCGGGTGGGAGAGGCCCCATTCGCCGTTGAGATCGACTGCGGGGGTCGCGTGGAACTGGCCGCCGATGGTGTCCCAAGTGTAGTCGCCGGTTTCGATGCCGTCCTGGCCGTTGGCGTCGTCGGTGCCGGCTTCGCCATGGTAGTAGGTGCCATCGGCGGCAAAGACGACGGCGAGGGTGGCTTCCGAGTCGGCCTCGGTCGAGGTCCAGGCACCATAGAGGTCGAGTGCGCGCATGGCGCGGGGCAACACGGGCAGGGTCACCTCGACGGGTTCGGCGGCGGAGTAGGTGGTGCCGAGGCGGGTGCCGCCGGCTTGGGTCAGGCGGAGGGTCACGAAGCCGGGGGCGGTGGCGGAGAGCTGGTTGCCGGTGAGTGTGGCGATGGCGGGGCTCGCTGGGTAAGTGCTCACGAGCGTGTAGGTGACGGGCAGGCCGGAGGTGGCGGTGGCGAAGAGCAGGACGGGTGCGCCGCCGACGCCAAGATTGAGCGGGACGCTGCCTCTTGAGATGGTCTGGGCGACGGCGGCGGCGGGGTCGCGCACGAGAATCGTGCGCTCGACGACCACGGCGGCGTAGGTCGAATTGCCGCTCTGCTCGGCGCGTAGCACCAGGGTGCCGGGGCCGGTGATGCGCACGGCGCCGGAGATCGGGGCGATGTTTGCCGGGCCGGAGACGACGCTGAGGGTGACGGGCAGACCGGAGGAGGCCTCCGGATAAATGGCGAGTTCGAGCGTGGAGGCGCTGTAGGTGACTTCAGTCGGCGGGTTAAAATTGGAGATGGTCTGTTCGAGCAGCTCAGGCGCGGTGATGGCGGTGGCGGTGAACGAGCGCTCAACCGAGGGGGCGGCGGCGTAGGTGGTGCCGCCGACGGTGCCGCCGGTCTGGGTGGCGCGCACGGTGACGAGGCCGGGGGCGGTGGCGGTTAAGATGTTATTGTTGGGACCTCCGATGGTGGCTGAGCCCGCGATGATGGTGAACGTGACGGGCAAACCGGAGGAGGCGGTGGCGGAAAGGAGCTGGCCGGTGCCGACATCGGCGGCGAGCAGGCTGGGGAAGGTGATGGTCTGGGTGAGCGGCGTCGAGGTGGCCGGGGTGACCACGAAGGAGCGCTCAACGGCGGGTGCGGCTTCGTAGGCTCCGCCGCCGGGCTGGGTGGCGCGCACGCGGACGGTGCCGGTCGCACCCGTGAGGGTCACGAGGGTGCCGTCAGAGGTGGCGGGGCCGGAGACGACGGTGTAGGAGACGGGCAGGCTGGAGGAGGCGGTAGCGCCAGGGGCGAAAGCCGCGGAGTCGGCGGCGCGGGCGCTAAGCTCGGGGAAGGTGATGGTCTGGGCGCGGCCGGTCACGGTGATGATCTGGGTGGAGGTGGCCGGGGCGAAGTCGTCGTTGCCCGCCTGATCGGCGCGCACCTCGACGTAGCCTTGGCCGCGTTGCCCGGTGAGGGTCAGCACGTTTCCCTCGACGGTGGCGGGGCCGGACAGGACGGTGTAGGAGACGGGCAGGCCGGAAGACGTCGTCGCGCCTAGGGTGACGGGGGCGGAGTCCACCGTCTGGGTGCCGACGGGGGGAAAGGTCAGGTTCTGGCTGCGGGTGGTGAGACCGCCGAGGGTGGAGCGGGCGGTGCCGCCGTCGGGCAGGGTGATCCAGACCCGGCCGGTGCCGGTTGTGGTGAAGCGGGCGAGGGCGGTGCCATCGAGGAGAAATTCGCGGGCGAAGCCGCCCACCGAGGCGTTGGCGATCAGCTCGACCGTCAGCTGGAGATAGTCGGCGCTGGTGACGGTGAGCTCGACGTAGCCCTCGCCTGTGCCGGCGTTTTCATTCCAAGCGCCGGTGCCGGTGGCTTGGCCCCAGTAGCCCTCGACGGCGCTGGTGGAGCCGCCGGTGTCCAAGGTGGCGTTGTGACGCAGGGTGGTGCCGGTGCTGGCGCTGGACTGGAGCGCTTCGTTGTTTTGCCGGCGGACCGAGGCCGAGAGGGTGAAGAATGTGTTGCCCCGCGCGGTCCAGGAGCGATTGGTGCCGAGCAGGCCCGACACGTCGGATTGCAAGGAGCCGTGGATGCGCACGCGCATCGAAGTCAGGCCGGCCGGCGGGGTGAACGTGATGCGTTCGTTCTGGATGCGGGCCGTGGCGGAGGCGCTGGGTCCGCTGCCGAGAGTGCCGCCCAAGCCGGGTATGCGGGAGGCGCGGTTGTCGGAGAAACTGGCTTCGGCCTGTGCGTAAAGGGAAAGGCCGTCGGCGGCGGCGAGACCGGCGCGTTGCAGGCGGGTGGAGGCGGAGCGCGTGGCTTCGTAGCCCTCTCCGCGGTTGCTTGACGAGCCGCGCAGATCCTGCGGTAATTGAGTAACGGATACAAAGCTCTGGTCCACCCTTGGCTCGCCGCTGTCGCCGGCGGTCGCGGACAGCTGAAATTCGCGTATCACGGTCTGGGCGGAGGCAGGCGCGGCTACGGTGCAAACGAGGAGGATCCAAAATAAAACAAAAGCAGTCCGGGGGCGATAACGATGCATCCAACGAGAGGGTTGCATTTGCCGGGTGGGTGCAAGCCGTCTGATGCAATCAGCTAAAATTGTTCAACCCACCCCGGGGGTTGCTGGGCGTCGTGGTGTGCGCACGAAAAAGCCGCGCCTGGCGTGAGGCGCGGCTTGGGAGTCTGAGGGTGGCGGCTAGCTCGTCGAGCGCCGTGGCTTTTTAGGCCTCGATTTGCGGGCGGGACGCCTCGGGCCAGTCGATATGGAAGAACTTGCCCCGGGGCTGGTCGACGCGCTCGTAGGTGTGGGCGCCGAAGAAGTCGCGCTGGGCCTGGAGCAGATTGGCGGGCAGACGGGCGGAGCGGTAACCGTCGTAGTAGGCCAGGGCGGAGGCGAAGGTCGGCACCGGCACGCCGTTTTCGGCGGCGAGGCTGACCACTTTGCGCCAGTTGTCCTGGGCCTTCTGGATGGTTTTGTTGAAATACGGATCGAGCAGCAGGTTGGCCAGTTTCGGATTGGCGGCGTAGGCTTCGGTGATCTTTTGCAGGAAGGCGGCGCGGATGATGCAGCCACCGCGCCAGATTTGGGCGATCTGGCCGAAGTTGAGTTTCCAGCCGTATTCGGCCTGGGCGGTGCGCATGAGCTGGAAGCCCTGGGCGTAGGAGCAGATCTTCGAGCAGTAGAGGGCGTCGTGGATGGCTTGAACCAGCGCCTTTTTCTTGGCGGGGGAGACCTTGGCGATCTTGGGGCCCTTGAGCAGCTTGGAGGCGGCGACGCGCTCCTCCTTGATGGCGGAGAGGCAGCGCGAGAAGACGGACTCGGCGATGGTCGGGGCGGGCACGCCCATGTCGAGCGCGTTGACCGAGGTCCATTTGCCGGTGCCTTTCTGGCCGGCGGTGTCGAGCACCACGTCCACGAAGGGCTTTTTGGTGGCGGGATCTTTTTGTTTGAGGATGTCGGCGGTGATTTCGACGAGGAAGCTGTCGAGCATACCGGCATTCCACTCGGAGAAGACCGCGCCCATTTCGGCGGGTTTCATGCCGAGCAGGTCCTTCATGAGATGGTAGGCCTCACAGATCATCTGCATGTCGCCATACTCGATGCCGTTGTGCACCATCTTCACGTAGTGGCCGGCGCCGTTTTCGCCGATGTAGGTGGCGCAGGGCACGCCGCCCTTGACCGGTTTGCCGGGAGTGGCGCCGAGCAGGGGTTTGCCGGTCTTTTTGTCGACCTTGGCGGCGATGGCGTTCCAGATGGGCTGCAGGTGCTTGTAGGCGGCTTTGTCGCCGCCGGGCATGAGGGCCGGGCCGAAACGCGCGCCCTCTTCGCCGCCGGAAACGCCGGAGCCGATGA
>CAYNUW010000226.1:0-6154 GCA_964400455.1 uncultured Akkermansia sp.
ATCTTCCACGGAGCGATAATGGCGAGGTCGGGCGCCAGAGCCATGTAGGTGAGTTCGAAGCGGCATTGGTCATTGCCCTTGCCGGTCGCACCGTGGGCCACCGTATCGGCTTTTTCCTTACGAGCGATGTCGACCTGCGCCTTCGCGATCAGCGGGCGGGCGATGGAAGTGCCGAGGTAATACTGGTTCTCGTAGACCGCATTGGCGCGGATCATCGGGTAAATGTAGTCGCGGGCGAACTCCTCGACCAGATCGAGGGTGTAGTGCTTGGAGGCGCCGGTGGCCTTGGCTTTTTTGTCGAGCCCCTTAAGCTCTTCTTCCTGACCGACGTCAGCCGCGAAGGTGACGATTTCGGCGTCGTAGGTTTCTTTCAACCATTTGACGATGACGGAGGTGTCTAGGCCACCGGAGTAAGCGAGAACGATTTTCATGGAGGGAGAGACGAGAAGAAAGTCCAAGGCTCGCGCGCCTGACGAAGCTGCGCAAGCGCGGTTTGCAGGTCGACGCGAGAGCCGGGCTTCACCCGGGGACAAACCACCGTGCCGGCCACCGCGCCTACTTGCCGATCCCCGAGGCGCGAAACCCGATCGCGCGGAGACGCTTAAGATCGGTGATGTTGCGCCCGTCGAAAAGGAACGCCGGTTGCGGCATGTTGGCGTAGATCTTGGCGTAATCGAGCGTCTTGAATTCGTCCCATTCCGTCAGGATCGCGATGGCATGTGCCCCGGCGCAGGCCTCATAGGCGCTGGCCGCGACGCTCAAGCGCGGATTGGCGGCGACGCCCTTGCCGCAGACCTCGGCCACGATTTCGGCCGCCGGCACCTTGGGATCGTAGACCACCACATTGGCGTGCTCCGTGAGCAGATCGCGGCATACGCTGATCGCCGCCGTCTCGCGGGTGTCGTTGGTATCTTTTTTGAAGGCGAAGCCCAGCACGGCGATACGTTTGTCCGCCACGGTGTTGAAGAGGCTGCGAACGATGTTCGCGGCGAAGCGCAGATTCAGCACATCCTTTTGGAAACAAGAACCTCCAAAACCGACCGAAGCCTTGAGGAATTTCGGCCCGATGCGTGAATCCCGGCCGATGGCGTGCGCCACCTCATCCACATCCGCCTCGGTGGCTTCACAAAGCGCCGAGATCGCGTTGATCGAGCTGATGCGTTGGGCCAGAAATGCGTTCGCGACCAGTTTGGAAAGTTCGGAGGACCACAGATTCGTGGTGATGATCCGTTCACGCGGCACCCAGTGCGCATAAACCGAAACGAGGGTTTCGATCGCCCTTTCCCCCTCGGGCGTGCGCTCCCCGCCGATCAAAACCCGGTCGGGATTCTGCAGATCCGCCACCGCGGTGCCTTCGGCCAAAAACTCCGGGTTGGATAGAACCTGGCACTTCGCCGCCCCCGGATGCGCCGCCAAGATCTCTTGGATCGTCGTCGCCGTCCGCACCGGGATGGTCGACTTCTCCACGATGATTTTAGGCGTGGTCGCCACCTCGGCGATGGTGCGGGCCACCGACTCGATGTAACGAAGGTCCGCCGCCCTGCCCGCCCCGATACCATACGTCTTGGTCGGAGTATTCACCGATACGAACACAATGTCCGCCTCCGCGATCGACCCTTTGATATCGGTCGAAAAGAACAGATTGCGCCCCCTCGCCTGACGCACCACGTCGTCCAATCCAGGTTCGTAAACCGGCAAGGTATCGGAGTTCCACGCCGCGATCCGCTTTTCGTTTAAATCCACCACTGTCACCCGGATGCCGGGCGCCTTCGACGCGATCATCGCCATGGTGGGGCCCCCGACATAACCAGCTCCGATGCAACAAATCTTCATAGGTGGAGTGCACTTTCACCATGCTCCGCTTAAATCCAAGACGTTTTTCTCCGCTTGCCTAATTTGGCACCGGGCGCTGTGCCGTTGGCCTCGAAATCGAAAATGGACTACGGGCTTTATCGCGTTTGTTTGCTCCTATTGATCGGTGCCTTGGCCGGCTGGTTGGCGGCGCTGATCTATCGCGGCCGCGGGCTGGGTTTGGCGGGGAACTGCGTGCTCGGCGTCATCGGCTCGCTGGGCGCAGAGTGGTTGCTCGGTCTGCTCGGTTTCCGCGCCGTTACCTCGTTGGCGGTTTTTCTCTCGGCCTTCGCCGGAGCGTGGGCTCTACTCTGGCTGGTCGCCAAGTTGCGCCCAGGCCGCCGCAAATAACTCCCCTCCCCCGCGTTTCATCCCTTCACCCATGCGTCACTGCATCTACCCAGGCACCTTTGATCCGATCACCTTCGGTCACCTCGACGTGCTCGGCCGGGCCGCCCGGCTCTTCGACCGCGTGACGGTTGCCGTGGCGGCCAATCCCGGCAAAGGCCCCCTGTTTTCCCAAGACGAACGCATCGGCCTCGTGCGTGAGGTCGCCTCGCACCTGCCCAACGTCGCCGTGGTGGGCTTTGACGGTTTGCTGGTGGAGTTTGCCCGCGCCCAACAAGCCATCGCAGTCATCCGCGGCATACGCGCCCTCTCCGACTTTGAATTTGAGTTCAACATGGCGCTGATGAACCGGCACCTCGAGCCGGACCTCGAAACCATCTTCGTCATGCCCCACGAGACCTACAGCTACACCAGTTCCAACCTGGTAAAACAGGTCGCCAAACTAGGCGGTGATGTCTCGCACTTCGTGCCTCCGGCCGTGCGCGCCGCTCTCGCCCGGGCGCTTCCCCGCAAAGGATCCCTCAGCGCCTGACCGGCCAGCGCCGCTGAGTCTTGCCCGGAGATCCCGCTTCCACCGCCGCCTCGACGGTGCTCGGGGTCTCGCCGGGCTCCACCCGTTGATACACCCGCACCCAGTCGACCTCCATGCGGGCGGGCAAACGGCCTTCGTCAATCGGGCCGCCATTGTCGCCACCTAAGGCCACATTTAACAGCATGTAATGAGGTTGGCGAAAGGGGGAAAAGCCATCCGGATTCAGCGCGTGGTCCACCGCGGTCTCATTCAACAAGCGGTCGTCGACATAGAGCCGGATAAAATCGGTGCACCACTCCATGCGCCAAACATGGAACTCATTCGCCCAATCCGGGCCTCCGATCTCCGCCAACGGCACACTGACCGTATCCCAAGCCGCCCGCCAGCGACGTTGCGTGCCCCAGGCCACATTGGCCAAAAGACGCCCGCGATAATACTCCATGATGTCGATCTCCCCGTTACTCGGCCACTCACGCTCCATCCCGAGCGTCCACCACGCCGGCCACATTCCGGGCCCCGTAGGGATGCGGGCGCGCATCTCGAACCGCCCATAAACCCACGCTTGAAGCCCACGGGTGTGTAAACAGGCCGAGGTATAGGTCGATTGCTCAGGTCTCGAGCGCCAGTCGCGCGAGCCCGGCCGGTGGTCGGCATTCGCCACCTGTTCCCGACGGGCCTCGATCACCAACCGCCCATCCCTGACCCACGCGTTCTCCGGCTGATAATACTGCTGCTCATGGTTGCGAACAAACCCGCGCTCGTAGGTCCAGTTGGCCGGGTCTGGACGTCCGTCGACGTCAAACTCATCCGCCCACACCAAACGATACCCCGGCTCCACCGCCGCCGCCCGCGCCGTCGCCGACGGCGCCAAAAACCCGCATAGCAAAGCAGCCGCCCAACCGATCGCACGGCTTGTCCACCCACGCACCAGCTCAAGCGGAAGGCTTTTCATCACGAAACCAGAACGGCGCGGCGATAAACCACAGCAAGGTGCCCACGAGCATGGCCGTCTTCATTGCACTCTCGTTGCTCCATAACCCGGCGAGAAACGCCGCCGGCGGCAGGATGACCAAGGCCAGCGCCACGATACCCAACACTTTAAAAAGGCTTTTTTGCATGGGAGTAAGTTAACTGGCTAGGCTGGACCCCGCTTTGCCCGCAGCAGCCGGAACCGGCAAAAGCCTGCCCAGCCCGATGTAGCAAAGCCCGGCCGCGATCCAACACGGTAGGACCAGATAGGAAGGCACCGCCTTGACCAGCGGAAAGGTCGCGTAAGCCCACCCACCGACCAACAGCGGTAAAATCCAAGCAAGCAGCGCGGCAAAATTGAATCCGCCCCCATTACGCGCCGCCCACTCGCGCACCAAGCCCACCCGGGGAGCGAGCCAGAAATCCACAAACAGAATCGCACCCACCGGCGCCAAAATCGTTCCGTAGATGCCCACGAAATCCAACAACTTCATCGCGAAGGCCGGAAAAAGGCCGGCTCCCGTGCAAATCGCACCCGCCAAAATGGTCGCCTGCGTGCGCTGCATACCGGGTATCAGGGCCTGAAAGGCCAGACCCGCACGATACAGCGTCGGATTGGCCGTGGTCCATCCCGCGATGACCACACAGATCAAACCCGCCACACCGGCGGCGTCATTGACCATGTCGCCCAGCGAAACCGCCTTGGCCGCGTCCACGTCGCCCCCTTTTTGCCGCACCCAATAAACCAAGAGCAACGCCGCGCATAACCAAGCCACGCAGTGGCCCAGAAACATACCCGCCGCCGATGCGCAGCCCGCGTTGGGGCTGCGGGCAAAGCGCAGAATGGATAAATCGGCCATGCCAAGATGCACCGCCGCATTGCACAGCCAGGCAAAAAAGAAGACCGCCCAGAAACCACCTACATCCAGATCAGCCCGCACCGGTGCCAACGCCTCAATCAGGTTAGGGGCCCCCATCTTCGCCAAAACCACCAGCGCGCAGGCCACGAAGATCAAAAACATCCACGGCGCCGCGATTTGCCCTACCTTGGCCACCAGATCGTATCCCCGCGCCGCGACGTAGGTCATGGCCGCACCGATGGCGACCACGATTAAACACCAGCCCAAACCCGCTGGCATCGTGCTGGAAAACGTCGGCATTGCGACGTCGGGCAGCAAGGGACCAAACGCCGTGCCCGACACCGTAATCATCGAACCCGCCAAAAAGCAGAAGAGCAGTCCGTTCAACAGATTGTATAACGTTACAAAACCGCGGCCACAAATGCGCTCCAACTGGTGATAGAGCGTCAGCCTGGCGCGGGTGGCAATCGGCGCGGTCACATACCGCCAAGTCAAAACGGCCATCAGATTACCCAGCACCAAACCGGCGATCAACGACCACCCTCCCACCCCCCAGGCCAACAAAAACAAGGGACCGATCAAAAACTCCGTGCCCGCCGTGTGCTCGCCCGCATACATGCCCCAGAAAGCACCCTGCCCCTTTCGGGCGTGCACCGGCACCGGCTCGTGCTCGTATTCGCCACCCGGCGAATTGTTTTCGGGCAAGACACCGACTGCAGCAATTTTTTGATCAGACATGAGGGGTTAGGGGTTTACACCAAAGCTCGGCCTACGAAAGCCTCGCCGCGCGCTTAGGCGCAGACGGCAAGTTGCTGACGACGGACCTCGCTCTGGACGTCGCGACCCTCAAGATAAAGCTCCAACTCGTCAATCATGGCCTGTGCCATTCTGCGACATTCGGGCCCCAGGCTTCCGGCTAAATGTGGCGTAACCACCACGTTGGGCAAACGCGGCAGAACCGCGTCCGGAGCCGGCGGCTCCTCCGTCAACACATCCAACAGCGCCCACAGGTCCGGACGTTCTTTCAGCACCGCCGCCAACTCTTCTTCACGCACAATCGCTCCCCGCGCCGTATTGATGAACGTCGCCCCGGGCCGCATCGCCGCAAAATGTTCCCGCCCCAGCAAACGCACCGTTTCACTTAAGAGGGGAATGTGACAACTCACCACATGGGCTCTCGCAAACACTTCCTGTAAAGACACTAACTTAACCCCCAGGGCCGCGGCCTCCTGCAAGGACACCAACGGATCATAAGCGATCACCTCAACATCCAGCCGGCGTAGCTGCTCTCGCACCAAACGCCCGGTCCTACTCAAGCCGAGCAGTCCTACGGTGCTGCCGTAGGCACCGACCAAGTAGGCATCCTCCGGGAGGTAGAGCCCGTGTTCACGTTGGGCCACCACCCGCGGCCATACCCGCTTCAAGGCTAAAACCACCATCGCAAACGTAAACTCGGCCACCGGCACCGCATTGACCGCCGCAGCATTAAAAACCCGAATCTTACGCTCCCACAACTCTTCCGTAACAAAGGACTTAACGGTTCCTGCAGCATGAAAGATAGCTCTCAAGCCCGGCAGGGCATCCAGCAGCCGCT
>CAYNUW010000227.1:0-6150 GCA_964400455.1 uncultured Akkermansia sp.
GCAGCAGCGCGGCGTGGTCGGTGATGCCGGCGAGGGCGAAGCCTTCGGTGTAGATCGGGGCGGAGTAAAAGGCCTCGTCGTGGAGAAAGTCGCCGCGGAGGAAGGGTTTGCCGCCCGCGACGGTGGGGTCGAAGTTAAAGCATGGATATCTGGCCATGTGACGGCCGAAGCCTTCGAGGGCGGGACCGAGCGCGGGAAAAAAGGGGTCGAAGTCGATGTCGAGTTGGCGGGTGTCGGCGGCGAGGGTGGCGAAGCTGACGATTTGGCAGCCGACGGCATCACGCAGAAGTTGCGCGCTGCGGGCTCGGAACGAGACCGGGTCGAGGCCCGGAGCAAAGAGGGCGGCGACAAAGCGGGAGAGCGAAAAGGGCGGCAGACTCATGCGCGTGGCGAGGCGGGTGGGGCTAGTCGTAAGTCGCGAAACTTGGCGGGTGGGGCCTAGGGCAATCACCCCGGGCGGGGCGGGCAAGCAAATCGAAGGGGCGGACGTTTTTGTTGCCCCCGGCGGCGGCGGCGCATCTTTTGCTCCGTTTATGCTGACGATATCCGACGTCTCCAAGTCCTACGGCACCCGCGAACTCTTCTCGGAGGTCGACCTTTTCGTCGCGCGCACCGACCGCCTCGGCTTGATCGGGCCGAACGGGGCCGGCAAGTCCACGCTCTTCGGTCTGATCCTGGGCGAGGAGCGGCCCGATACGGGCACGATCGAGTGGGAGCGCGGGGCTGACTTCGGTTATTTGCCGCAGGAGTCGGCACCGGTGGCCGACGAGTCGATTTTAACCATCGCGACCTCGGGCAAGGCCTTGGAGCCGACGGAGGACAACTGGGACATCGACTATACGTTGGAGCCGAGGGCGCGCACGATTTTGGCGGGGCTGGGTTTCAAGGAGGGTGACGCGGAGAAGCCGGCGAAGTCGTTCTCGGGCGGCTGGGTCATGCGCGCCCATCTGGCGCGGCTCTTGGTGGCGGAGCCGGCCTTGTTGTTGTTGGACGAGCCGACGAACCATTTGGATTTGGAGGCGTTGTTGTGGTTCCAGGACTACCTGACGCGTTATCCGGGCGGGTTGTTGGTGATCTCGCACGACCGGGCGTTTTTGAATGCGTTGTGCACGGGGATGCTGGAGCTGCGGGCGGGCACGCTGCACTACTACCACGGCAACTATGACGATTTCCTGAAGGAGCGGGTGGCGCGCAAGGAGCAGCAGGCGGCGGCATTCAAGAACCAGCAGCGGGAGATCGCGCATTTGCAGAAGTTCGTGGACCGGTTCGGGGCGAAGGCCTCGATGGCGTCGCGGGCGAAGTCGAAGGAGAAGCAGATCGAGCGTCTGAAGGACGACGCGGTGGAGGCGCCGGAGGAGGAGTTGAAGCGGGTGAATTTCAAGTTTCCGCAGCCGGTGCGCTCCGGACTGAAGGTGATCGAATTGAAGAACGTGCGCCAGGCTTACGGCGACAAGGTGGTCTACACCGACCTGAATTTCACCGCCGAGCGCGGGCAGCGCATCGTGTTGGTGGGGCCGAACGGGGCGGGCAAGTCGACGCTGTTGAAGATCCTGGCGGGCAACATTCCGATCCAGGGCGGGGAGCGTGAGCTGGGGGTGAATGTGACCGCCGGCTACTTCGCGCAGCAGCGCACGGACACCTTGCGGGAGGATGCCAGCGTGTTGGAGATGATGATGGAACTGCGGACCAACGAGAACCAGCTGACCGAGCAGCAGGCGCGGGCGATCCTGGGCAGTTTCCTGTTTCGCAAGGACGACGTGTTCAAGAAGGTCGGGGTGCTTTCGGGCGGGGAGAAGTCGCGGTTGAATCTGGCGCGTTTGCTGGTGGATCCGCCGAATCTGTTGTTGATGGACGAGCCGACCACGCACCTCGACATCTCCTCGATCGACGCGATGGTGAACGCGTTGAAGGGCTATTCGGGGACCCTGATCTTCATCTCCCACGACGTGCACTTTATCCGTTCGCTGGCGGAGACGGTGCTGCACGTGCACAGCGGGCGGCTGACGCCGTATGCGGGCAACTACGACTACTACTTGGAGAAGTCGAAGGCGACGAATGCGCGGGCGGCTTTGACGGCGGGTTTCACCGACGCGCGGCCGGATGCGCACAAGGGGGCGGCGAAGAAGGTGGAGGTGGCGCCGGCGCCGGTGGTGGCGCCGGCGGCCGGTGGGCCGAAGCTGACGCCGAACCAGCTGCGCAAGATGCGCGAGGAGGTGGGGGTGTTGGAGAAGCGGGTGTCGGAGCTGGAATCGAAACAATCGGACATCACCGCAGCGCTGGAGGACCCGGCCACCTACTCGGACAAGGGTCGGTTTCACCGTTTGAATCTGGAGCTGTCGACGGTGTCGGAGCAGATCAGCGAGGCGACGGCGAAGTGGGAGGCGGCGGTGGAGGCGCTGGACGCGGCGGAAAGGCACGCGGGCTGACGAGCGGACGGGGTTTGACTGCGTCCCTGGATGAGAAGCCGGGGGGTGGTGGCGCGGTCAGCCGCCGCCGTAGACGCAATCGATCTCGATGCGTTCGCCGCACGGGCAGGTGACGATGAGGCGGGCCACGCGGTCGCCTTCGCGGATGCACTCGACGTGGGCGGGACCCTTGGTGACGTGGCCGTGCGCGCGGGAGTGGTCGGAGGCGAGGTGCGCGACCGGTGAGGGGCCGGCCAAGGGGGCGGGTGCGGCCGGGGG
This sequence comes from uncultured Akkermansia sp., assembly GCA_964400455.1. Lineage (GTDB taxonomy): Bacteria > Verrucomicrobiota > Verrucomicrobiia > Opitutales > Opitutaceae > IMCC26134_A. The sequence goes on from CAYNUW010000227.1 coordinate 2,685, forward strand.
GGTGGACGGGCCGCCGACGCGGGGACGGTCGCTGAGGAAGGATTTCATGGCGGAGGGAGGGTCGGCGGCGGAGCGGGGGCGTCGGTGATGGGTTCGGGAGTGGCGGGGGCGTCGGGGGTGTCGCGCAGGCCGGAGCGTTGGGTGGAGGGGTGGCCGAGGCGCAGGCTGATGGCGACGCGTTGATTGGATTCGGAGGCGGGGTCTTCGAGGGGAACGGGGCGGGTGTCGGCGTAGCCGGAGACGCGTTCGATGAGGGCGGGATCGACGGCGTAGCGGACGAGGGCGCGGCGGGCGGCGTTGGCGCGGTCGGCGGAGAGTTCCCACGGGGAGTAGTCGGGGTTCTCGAGTTCGATGCCGGAGCGGGTGTGGCCCTCGATGACGAGGTGAAACTTATTGCGATCGATCATCCAGGCCAGGCTTTGGAGGATAAACTGGCCCCAGGGGGTGAACTCGTCGGTGCGGTCTTGGAAGAGGGGTTTCTGGGCGCGATCGTAGAGGGTGATGCGCAAGCCGTCGCTGGTGACCTGGACGTCGATGGGTTTGTCGGCCAGGTTTTCGTCGAGGTTGAGCAGGCGGTAGACGTCCTTGGCGACCGAGTTAAGGAACTGGAGATCGATGGTGTTGGCGGTGGTGCGGTCTCCGCCGCCGGTGACGGAGTTATCGACGCCGCCGGATTTCTGGGCGGGTTTGGCGGCGTCGAAGTTGAGCAGGCCGGACTTGTTTTCGAAGGGGGAGGTGAAGGGGGACTGGAAATAGCGGGAGGTGGCGATGAGGATTTCCTTGTCCTGGGCGGAGAGCCACATGACGAGGAAGAAGGCCATCATGGCGGTCATGAAGTCCGCGAACGCTACTTTCCAAGCTCCACCTTTGCCGGCCATGATGAGGAAGGGATTGAGGGTTGGGGGAGGCGGAGGGTTACTTGATCGACTTGAGCATTTCCTCAAGTTCGTCGGCGGCGGGCTGGCAGTCGTGGGCGACGGTGCGGCGGGCGATTTCTATCGCGGTGATGGGGGCCATGCCCTTGGCGAAGCTGGCGATGGCGGTGGCGGCGCAGCGCAGGTAAGCGATTTCGCCGTCGTTGATGGATTGGATGCGGCCGGCGAGGGGGGCGACGACGCCGTAGGCGGCGAAGACGCCGAGCATGGTGCCGGTGAGGGCGGCGGCGACCTTGGCGCCCACGGCCTCGGGTCCGTCGGCGATGGCGGACATGGTGTTGATGATGCCGAGCACGGCGGCGACGATGCCGATGGCGGGCAGGGAGTCGGCGACGAGCTGGAGGGCGTGGACGGGGTGGGAGGCCTCGTTGTTTTTGGCCTCGAGTTCGGCATGGAGAAGGGACTCGATCTGGTCGGGTTTGATTTTGCCGTCGATGATGGGGCGCATGGCGTTGACGAAGAATTCCAAGCGGTGGTGGTTGGCGGTGACGGCGGGGTATTTTCCGAAGATGGAGCTGGCGGAGGGGTTGGAGACGTGTTCCTCGAGGGCGATGAGGCCGTTCCGGCGTCCGACCATGAAGATTTCGTAGGACAGCTTAAAGAGATCGAGGTAGGTTTCCTTGGTATCTCCCTTGCCCGAGAGGGCGCCCTTGATTTTGGCGACGACCTCCTTGATGACGGGCATGGGGGTGGCGATGATGAGCACGCCGCCGGCCATGCCGAAGATGACGACGAACTCGGAGGCGTGCAGGAGCACGCCGGGGTGGCCGCCGGCCATCATGAAGCCGCCCAGGACGGAGACGAAGACGAGGCCGAGACCGATGAGGATGAGCATGGCGGGTGGAGGGCGGGCGGTAGGGCGGTGCGGGAAGCGGCGCGATCAGCGGTCGCGGGCGGCGGTGATGGTGGCGCGCAGGCCCAGGATGGCGCGGGCGTGGATCTGGCAGATGCGAGATTCGGTGAGGTTAAAAACGGCGGCGATTTCGGCGAGGCGGAGGTTTTCGTGGTAATACATGGCGAGGACTCTCCTTTGGATATCGGGCAGTTCGGTGATTTTTTGAGCGACGAGTTTGGAGAGCTCCTCCTGTTCGAGGAGGTTTTGGACCGGGACGGCCTGTTCGTCGGCGATGGTTTCGTGGCGGCTGACGCCGCCGCCGTCTTCGGCTTCGGGGTTGTCGTCGATGGCGACGAAGCTGATGGGGCGCACCTCGACCAGCCAGTGTTCGTAGTCTTTGGCGGAGAGGCCCAGGTGGGTGCGGATCTCGTCGTCGCTGGGGGCGCGGCCGAGGTTTTGTTCGAGCTCGGCGATGGCGGTTTTGAGTTTCCGGGCCTTGGCGCGGGCGCGGCGGGGGAACCAGTCGAGGCGGCGGAGCTCGTCGAGCACGGCGCCGCGGATGCGGGTGGTGGCGTAGGCGGCGAAGGTGTTTTGCTGCTCGGGGTCGTAGCGTTTGACGGCGGCGATGAGGCCGGTGACGCCGACGCCGTAGAGGTCGTCGGCATCAACGTGGGCGGGCAGGGTGAGGCGCAGGCGATCGACGACGTTGCGGACGAGGGGGAGGTAGTGCTCGATGAGTTGTTTCTCGTCGCGGGTGCCGCCGGCGGTCTGATAGGCGCGCCAGGCTGGGGCGGTTACGGGGGCGGGAGTCGAGGAGCGGGTTGGATTTTCCTCGGCGACGGGAGGGTTGGACGCGGCGGATTTCATGGCGATGGGTGGGCTGGATTAACGACGTGGGGTGGCCGGCGCGGGGGTGGCGGCACGCGCGGGATTCGGGGTTTTATTGGCGGTGGCTTGGGCGGCGGCCTCGGCCTCCTCGGCGGCGAGGGCGGCGGCGCGACGGGCGGCGAGGGTCTGGGCGAAGGCGCCTTCGAGCACGGTCCAGAACCAGCGCCCCACCCAAGCGGTGAGCAGGCAGGCGAGGGCGGCGTCGCGGAGGACGAGGTCGAGGGCGCGGCCGTGGGCGAGGCCGGTGGCGGCGACGATGGCGAAGCCGGCGGCACCGAAGCAGAGGACGGCGTATTTCATTTGCCGGCCTCCTCTTTGCGAACGGGCAGGGTGCGGGCCAAAAGGGCGTGGGTCACGTCGTCCTCGAGGTCGCCGGCCAAGGCGGGGCCGGTGGAGAGAAACAGCGGGGCGAGTTCACCCTCGACCAAGTATTCCCAGAGCCGGCCCCAGCGCGGGGTTTCATCGAGGTGGGTAAAGACCAGGTGGGTGGCGCCGAGGGCGACGCCACGGGCGTAGGCCTCGCGAAGGGCGTCGGGTTCGTAGGCGGCGTTGAGCACGAGAACCCGGCCGGTGAAGCGTTCGGCGTCGAGGAAGCCGCGAAGGGCGCGGTCATCGGCGGTGCCCGGGGCCGGAAGGGCGGGCAGGTCGGCGAAAAGAAAGCCCTCGCGCGGGGCGGAGAGGCCGGGTGAGTAGTGGTCCACGGGCACGCCCATGGCCTCGCAAAAGATATCGAGGGTGGGGGCGGGGTTGGGGCGGCTGAATTCGACGCGCCAGACGGCGCCGGGGCGGCCGTGGTCCACGACCTCGC
>CAYNUW010000228.1:0-6139 GCA_964400455.1 uncultured Akkermansia sp.
TTGGGTGGAGAAGAGTTCGTAGCCCTAGTGGGCGGCGGTCAGGTCTTGGGCGAGACCTCGGCCGACGTCCACGGTGGAGGTGGCATACCACTTTTTGAGCATATCGCCGCCGCCGGCGTCATAGTAGGCGGTGGCGAGAAAGGAGGGGTTGTATTGTTGGATGACATAGGTCTCAAGGCCGGGGCGATCCGGATCCATGTCGGCCACGTGGAAGCGGTCGCCGTGGGTGATCTCCGGTATGACAAAAAGCTGGTCGCCATCGTCGTCGATAACGTGGCCGATCTCGATGATCTCGTCCTTGCCGTCATTGTCGACGTCGGCGATCCGGATTTGGTGGCCTTCGGCGCCGGCGAAGGTCTGCGGCGTGCTCCAGCGCAGGGTGAGCTGGCCATTGCGATAGTCGAAGGTGGAGAAGACGCGCCGGAAGGCACCGCCGTCCTCGCGATTGTAGCCGTAGAATAGCACGCTGGGGCGGAGGCCGTCGAGGTAGGCGATGGCGCATTTGTTGGTGAGCGTGCCGTGTTGGGACCAGGGGTTGGGGAGGGGGGCGCGGGCTTTTTCGACGCCGGTCCAGCCGTCGATAATGGATACGAATTGCGAGCTGTTGGAGCCGGCGGAGACGGTGGCGACGACCTGGCCGGCGGCGTTGGTGACCGTGACTCCGTTGGCGGTGCGGACGGCGACCTCGGCGCGGCCGTCGCCGTCGAGGTCATACACGGTTACGTTGTCGGTATCTCCGACGGAGATGGCGGAGGAGCCGGGTTCGTAAACGTATTGGTTGACCGAATTAGGACCCAGGTCCATGCGCCAGAGGAAGACGCCGTGGCGGGTGTAGGCTTCTAGGTATTGGCGCTCGGAGGCGTCTGGATTGGTGGATACCCGATCAACGAGGAAGTCGTATTCCCCGTCCCCGTCGAAGTCGCCGACCCAGCAGAATTTAACTGTGTAGGGGTAGGTCGAGGCGGGGTTGGGCAGGGTGGTGGCGAGAGGGATGGAAAAAAACTGTTGGCTGGCCGCCGCCGTGAGGGTGAAAGGCGCGCTGGGCGTCTGCTCCACGCCGCCGAGGACCGGGACGACATGGTAAGTCGTGGCGCCGGCGAAGGCCGAGGATGGAGGCGTATCGCGATAGTTGGTGGAGGTGGTGATCGGCGTGGGGTTAAGTTTTACCGCGGCGGCGCCGCCGATGGAGCGGTATACGTTGAAGGCGATGCCGGCCGGATCGTCGCCGAGCAGACGCCAGCCGACATAGACATCGGAAGAGTTGGGCCGCACCGCGACCACACCACGCTCCAGTGCTTCCATCTGGCGCTGGGCGTGGGCCAAGAAGGGGGAAAGGCACAGGAGGAGCCGGGCGGCGCGGAGCAGGTGGAGAATGGAAAGGGTCATTTTTCAGTGGACGCTTTCGGGGCGGGCAGGGAAGGCAGAGTCACGAAGGGGCGGCCGGGGCGGAGGGTGACCCGGTGCGGAGGCGCGTCCTGGTGGACGAGCGCGATGTCACAAAATGCCTCGCGAGGGGCGTCGGCTAGCAGGGGAAGGCGGAATTCAGCCGGGGTCGCTTCATAGAGGAGCAGGAACCGAACCTCGTGATCGTCGATCAACCGAACATCGACGGCGAGCGGTCGAAGCAGGCGACCGGAGGTGTCACGCAACTCGCAGACCTTGGCGGCACCTTGTTTAAGCGTTTCGGCGATCAGCTCGAAGCGTGCGTTATCGATGGGGTCGGAGCGCTGGGCTTCGGGCAGAAGTTTAAGGGCGAAAAAAGTGGAGAGGGAGACGGTGACCTGGGCTTCGCCTTCACTGCGCACGATGGAAACCTGGCTCTCCCAGGCACCATGGGCCTCCAGACTGGGCGAAAGGCAGGTGGTCAGGAAAAACCAAAGGAAAAATAGAGGTCGGGGCATGGGGTGCAGCGGCACGGGGAAGCGTTTCGCGCAGGGATTGAATCGCGAAGGGTTCGGCTCGGGGCAGAGCGCTGGATTCGCACAGTAAGATTTTCCCCCGGTGTTGCGGGCCGCCGGAGGCGGCGGGGCGGCTGTGACGAGGAGGGGGCGCCGCCTCAGTCTTGCCAGAAGCCGGAGCCGGGTTTGCCGCCGCCCATGCCGGCGCCGGCAAACTCCTCCTCGGCTTCGGCGCCCGCTTCGGTCTCGTCGGTCTTTTCCTCGAGGGGGGCGAAGCGTTCGGAGCTAAAGCCCAGTTCTTGTTTTCCGGCGTGGAAGGGGTCGGGTGGGTTGACCAGTTCTTCGAGCAGCAGGCCGACGGTGGCAGAGTCGCCGGCTTTGACGACCTTCTCGCGGCCCAGAAAAACCTCGCGCACGGTGTAGGTGGTGCCCTTGACCGGGAGTTGTTTATAGATGGCCCGGACGAGGGCGGGGAAACTGTCGTTGATGCAGACTACCTTCTGGCCTTTGATCATGGACGGAAGGGGAAACGATTTTCTCGGCGGGGAAAAGCGCGAAGCGAGTGTGTGCGGGGATGAACGGGGCGGGCTTGAGCCGCGGGCCGGCAGTCGTCATGGTGCACGGATGCGCATCGGCATTTTGGGCGGGAGTTTCGATCCAGTGCACAAGGGCCACCTGGGAGTGGCGCGGGCTACCGTGGAGGCGCTTGGGCTGGACGGGGTCTGGCTGATGCCGGCTGCGCAAGCACCGCTGCGAGAGCGATCGGTGCGGGCGGGGCCGGAGGCGCGTTGGGAGATGTTGCGCCTGGCGTTGGAAGAGGAGGCGGATACGAACCGGGAGAGGCGGATCGAACGGTGTGCGATCGAGTTGGAGCGTGGAGGCACGAGTTACACGGTGGATACGCTGCGTGAGCTGAAGACGCGGCATCCGGACCATGCGTGGACGTGGATCGTGGGGGATGATCAGTTTGCCCGGCTGGGCTCATGGCGGGAGCCGGCGGTGTTGGCCGAGCTGGCGGACTGGGCGGTTTATTCCCGGCCCGGGTTTGATTCGGGAGCGGTGCCCGAGGTGCCCGGGTTGAGGGTGCAGCGGGTGGTTTGCGAAAAAACCTGGACGGTGAGCTCGACCGAAGTGAGGAGGCGGCTGGGCGCGGGGGAAACGGTATCGGGCCTGGTGCCGGACAAGGTGATTGAATACATCCGACAAAACCGCCTTTATGGCGCGTTCTAATCTAATTCCGATGTCCAAGACCACCGCTTCTGAAACCCAAACCCTCGCGCTGTTGCGCACCCTGGTGACCGCGCTGGAGGATAAAAAAGCGGCCGACCTCACCGTGCTCCACGTCGGTGGCATCTCCGACATCACCGATTACTTGGTCTTGGCCACGGGCAATAGCGAACCTCACCTCCGGGCGCTTCGCATCGAGGTGGAAAAAGTTTTGGACGCAGCCAAGCTTCCGATCGCGGGAACCGAGCAGGGCGATTATGGCAGTGGTTGGACGGTGGTGGATGCTTTCCAGATCATGGTGCACGTGTTCACGGCGGAGCAGCGCGGCAATTACGCGTTGGAGAAGCTCTGGAAAGACGCGCAGTTGGTGGACCTGAAGACCTTCGAGGTGGCAGAGCCGAAGGCGAAGCGCGCGGCCAAGCCGGCCGCTAAAGCGACCAAGGCCAAGCCGGCGAGCAAAGCCAAGGCGTTGGCGGCTTCGAAGGTGGAGAAGAAAAAAACCACCGCGAAGAAGGTTCCGGCCGTTCCGGGCAAAGCGCAGGCGAAGAAGGCCCCGCGCGCCGGCAAGGCGAAGAAGGTTTAAGTCGACCGCCCGCAAAACAGCCTGGCTGAAGCGCGGGCGGATCGAGGACCAGGGCCGACGTAACGGCCGGTGTCATAAAACATCGTATGAATTTCACTGCTCTCAGCGCGTTGGGTCTGGCCTACACGGGCTTCATCATCGCGTTTCTGCACGCGGCCTTGCCGACCCACTGGCTGCCCTTTGTCCTGGTGGCGAGGGCACGAGGCTGGAATCGGACCAAAACCATTGGGGTGACCATGCTGGCGGGTTTGGGGCATGTGCTGCTGACTTCGATGTTGGGCTTCTTGATCGCGTGGCTGGGTTTGGCGATCGACGAGCATGACGGGGTTTGGTTCAAAAACGCGGCGGGTGCGGTTCTGGCGGCGGTGGGGGTGTATTTTTTGGTGCAGCAACTGCGCGGGGCGGGGCTGCGTCACCATCACTTTCCCGGTGGGCATCACCGTCCGGGTTCGGCCTGCGGGCACGAACCGCACGGCAGCCATCTGGAACACGAGATTCGCGAGAGCCCGCTGGTGGAGCCAAAGACCGGGGACTGGGCGGCGGTGTCGGGTTTGCTCGTCATGTTAACCCTGTCCCCTTGTGAAGCCTTTCTGCCCGTGTATCTCGCCGGGGTGGAGTTTGGCTGGGCTGGTTTTGTGGTTCTTAGCGCCATTCTCGCCATCGGCACCTTGGGTGGCATGACCCTCTTTACCTGGCTGACCCTGCGTGGTCTGTCGGGGGTGAATCTGCGTCGTTTTGAGCGTTACGAGGCCGGGCTTCTGGCCGTGGTGTTTTTCGGGCTCGCCTTGATGATGTGGTTCGTCGAGCACGGCGACCACGCCGGTCATGCGCACTGAGCAGGCGGGCCCAGCGCGGGCTCAGCGGGTCTGTTGATCGAGGCCCACTACTTTGCCGTCGCGAAAAGTGACCCGAAAAAACTCCCGGTCGAGCAGGCGACGATCCAGCCGAAAATCTGGCGTAGCCGGGTGTCGGACATCCTCGACGAGAAGCGGAGAATGAGAATACGGATACGTGTGGCGAAGGTCCCGGGAGGTGTAGCTCCAATATTCCGACCGGCCGTCGGCATCGGTGCGAAGCCAGCGTTGATCCGGTTCGCCAAGAGCGAGCAGGACCATTTCGGGGGTAAAGCCGAGTGCGACCTTGCCCTCGCGAATCAGGTTTTGTTCGGCGGTCGGGAGTTTGGCAAAATAGTCGGGATTTCTGGCGATGCGTCGTTCGGGGGTGGCGCAGCCGACGAGCAGCGGCAGAAGCAAGACCGCTGGTAGCCAGGCATGGCGGGAGAGTTGGGTCACACGGTCGACGTGTTTCATGGCGTCTGGTCTGGGGCCGGTGCGGAAGTCTGGGCGTCCGGCACAAAAATGAGGGCGGCGGAATTGATGCAATAGCGGAGGCCATCCGGCGGCGGGCCATCCTCGAAGACATGCCCCAAGTGCCCGTCGCAACGCGCACAGCGGTTTTCCACCCGGGTCATGCCATAGGAACGATCGGTGTGGTTGGTGATGCGATCCGAAGCCAAGGGGCGAAGGAAGCTGGGCCAGCCGGTGCCGGAATCGAATTGGGTGGAGTGCGCGAAGAGCGGCAGGCCGCAGCCGGCGCAGAGGTAAACGCCTGGTCCGCTGACGGGTTTAAAGTAGCTGCCGCAAAAGGCGGGTTCGGTGCCAGAGGCGCGCAGGATTCGATACTGTTCCGGAGTGAGCCGTGCGCGCCATTCCACATCGGTTAGTCGCACCTTTCCGTCGGCGTCAGGCGTGGGAAACGCAGTCGGTGTGGTGACCGAGGTGAGCGGCGCCGCGGGGGGCGTTGGGTTCGATGCGGAGGCTGAGCACGCGCCGAGCAAGAGGGCCACCGAGGCGATCACGAGCGGGGCACCGGTTCGCCAGCGTCTGACCGTGAGACCGGGGAAGTTCATTGGTGGGTCCTCTTTGGTTTCGATCAAACAGTGGGCGCGGAGACTTTTACGAGGAGGATACCGCGTGCGGGTCAATCGGACTTCTTGCCAAAGAAGAAAAAGAAGTAAACCCCGACCGCACCAATCAGGACCAACCACCAGAGGTAGCGGAGTTGGCGCGAAGCCATTTCGACGAAGCCAAGGATACTGGGGAAAAGCAGGCAAACGATCAGGGCGCCGCAAAGGGTGACGATCCAGGGTAGATACCTCCTCAGCCCCGGTCCCCGGGAGCCGGCCGTGGGCGTGACATTTTTAATCGGGGTTCGGGCCATGGAAGGGCGCGCTCAGCGGGCAGCGGGAGCGGGTGGGAGGGCGGAAGCGGCCGACTGGAGTTGGGTTAAAGGAAGGATAAAATTGGTCGGAGAGGTTTCACCCGAACCACCGCCGACGACCAGCGGGGAGCGGCCGTCCCATTTCTCCACGATCTGGAGCTGGATTAAGCCGGGAGTATCGCGCAACGCTTCACCTCGGATACGAATGGCC
>CAYNUW010000229.1:0-6135 GCA_964400455.1 uncultured Akkermansia sp.
CGGCGGTGGCTACGCCGGCTTGCGGAGGGCGGGTGTTCCCGGATGATGACGCCATGTCCTCCCGTGTTTCCGATCCCTTGGTGCTCGCTTCCGCCTCGCCGCGCCGGCGCGAGTTGCTGGCCGGTCTGGGGGTGGATTTCGAGGTGGAGGTGGCCGCCGTGGTGGAGCACGAGGACCCGGCGCTGGATCCGCGCGTCATGGTGGCGCGCAACTCCGCGCTCAAGGCTGACGCGGTGTCCGCGCGCCGCCCGGGCGCCTGGGTGCTGGGCGCGGACACGACCGTGTTTATCGACGGACATGCCTTGAACAAACCGGCCGACCAGGCGGAGGCGCGGTTGATGTTGCGACGTTTGTCCGGCCGGGCGCACACGGTCTTCACCGGTGTGGCGCTGCGTCATGCGGCGCGCGGGGTGCGGGAGGACTTCGGTGTGGCGAGCGAAGTGGTGTTCCGTCTGCTGACCGACGCCGAAATCGAGGCCTACCTGGGCCGCGTGCACGTGTTGGACAAGGCCGGTGCCTACGCGATTCAGGAGCATGGCGACATGATCGTGGCCGAGCGGCGCGGCTCCCTGAGCAACATCATCGGATTGCCGGTGGACGAGGTGGCGGATCTCTTGCGTCGTTACGGACTGTTGGCCTGACTCAGCAGAATCTAAACTCGCGATGAGCTCCGTATCCAGTGCCAGCCTCGATGCGCGCCCCGGCTGGGGACGGGGGGCGCGTGGACTTCCGGCGGAGCGTGCGCCGGCTTGGCGTGCCGGAGTGATTGGTGCGGTGGTGGTGCATATCATCCTTGTGGTGTTTTTTTGGCTTATGCCCGCGCCGGTGATTGATCCGGTTTCCGTCGGAGTGGAAGCGGGGCGGGAGTTCACCATTGAGTTGGCGGAGGTTTTGACCGTCGCGCCCTTGGCGCCGCCCGTGCCGCCTGCGCCGGAACGTTTTGTGGAGGTGAATCCGGCCGCGCCGGAGAATCCGCCGGATGCGGCGCGGTTGTTTGGCGCGCAAAACCAGCAAGTCGCGCAGCCCGAGCCGGCGGTGCAGGATCATGGTGACACACCGGCCGTGGAAGGGGAGGGCGGAGAGACGGCTACCGCCTTGGTGAGCGGCGTGTCGCGCGAGACGGAGGCGCCGAGTGTGGCGGATACGTTGGCGCGTGCTTTTGCATCCGAGCCGGCCGAGCCGAGTCCCGCTGAGGAACAGGCGGCGGAGGAGGCGCGGCGCGCGGAGGCGCTGGCGCGGGCGGCCAACGCGCTTGGTGGTGGCGAGCAGCTGCTGGGCGAGGCGGAGAACTCGGTGGGCACCACGGTGACGAGACTGCCGGAGGTGCCTGGTGCGACCACGGCGGCCGAGCCGGTGGCTGGGCGGGTCGAGGGCACCGCGCCGCGCGGCGGCTACTTTGCCGGGCAGCCGGCGGTCGATCGCGCCCGCCCGCGCGAGCGGCCGCGGCTTTCATCCGAGACCATCAATGCCCGTTCGACGCCCACGATCAAAAACGAGTTTGGCACCGCGAACATCGGCGTGCTGGCCTATTCGGCGGCGTGGAGCGCGCACGGCGAGTATTTGCAGCGTTTGATCGACGCGGTGCAGACGCAGTGGGAGCGGTTGATCCTGCGCAGTTCCTTTTACCCCGTCTCCGGATCCTTGGTGCGGGTCGTCTTCCGCCTCGACTCGGCCGGCGAGGTGGCCGAGATCGTGCGGGTGGACGGGACCGGCGGCGAGCTGGCGCGCCGTCTGTGCGTGAGCGCCATCGCCGAGCGCGCGCCTTACGGAGCTTGGACGGACGACATGCTTGCGGTGCTCGGCCGCGACACCGAACTCACCTTTACTTTCCATTACCAGTGACCCAACTCGACTCCTCGACTCCTCCGCCCGCCTCGGAACTGCCCCTGCACGACGGTGTGGACGTGCTCAAGCGCGCTCCCGGCGGCTTGATCGCCTTCGACAAGCCGGCCGGCGTCCTATCGCATCCCAACATGCGCAGCGAGCAACCGCGCGCTCTGCTGATCTGCGACTACTCGATCAACGACGAGTGTTTCCGCTGGACCGACCCGGCCGGCGGGGTGCGGACGTTCTGGTTGTTGAACCGGCTGGATTCGCACACCTCGGGGGTGATTCTCGGGGTGTTGGACAACGAGACGCTGGCGCGGGACATCCGGGCGCTGTTCCGGGAGAAGCATGTGCGCAAGGTTTACCATGCGCTGGTGTTTGGCCGTCCCTCGCAGGCGGTCGCCCTGTGGCGGGATCAACTGTTGATCGAGAAGCGCGGCGGCCAGGTGCGCACCCGGGCGGGGGTGGGCATCCCCTCGGAGTGCCAGGTGCGGGTGTTGAAGCAGAGCCGTGCTGGAACTCCGCTGGCGCTGGTGGAGCTGGCGCCGCGCACCGGACGCAGCCACCAGCTGCGGGTGCAGTGCGCCCACCGGCGTCTGCCCATCGTGGGGGACGCGACCTATGGCGATTTCGGGGCGAATCGCTCCCTGGCCAAGGCCATCGGGCTGAAGCGACTGTGTCTGCATTCACACGAGACCCGCTTCGACTATGAGTTTGGCGGTGAGACAGTGCGTTTCATCGCCACGGCTCCGACGCCCGGGGAGTTTTTAAGGCCGTTGTAAGGGGTGTTTGAAGTATCCGGAGCGGGTGTGGCTGGCCGAGTGAGGGGACTGGACACGGCACGGTCGGCTTGCTTGCCTGCTCTTCACATTGATTTCGCCCTCACGACCATGACGCGCCTATTTTTGTTGTTGTTGAGCCTGGTTTCGTTCGGGGCTGACTCCGCCGTCAAGGCCTCTGAGCCGGCGGTTTTGGTGAATGCCAGCGGCCTCACCTTCGTGCGTGCGGAAATCAGCAAGGTGGCTCAAGCCGGGCAGGATAAAGTCGAGGCGGCATTTGTTTTTGAGAACCGTTCGAATGTCGCAGTGAAGATCTTGGAGGCCCGCGCGGCCTGCGGCTGCACGGTGCCCAGTCTGGCCAAAACAGTTTATGCGCCGGGGGAATCAGGCCAGTTGGATGTTACTTTCACGGTCGGGTCGCGACAAGGTCCGCAGCACCTGGTGGTCACGGTCCGAACGGATCAGGGGGAGCAGAATCTACTCTTCAAGGTCGAGGTGCCGCCCCGGGTGGAAATCACCCCCCGGCTGGTGATGTTTCGCGCCGGTGAGCAGGGAGCCAAGACTGCCCTGGTGCGCTACCTGCTGGATGCCCCTGTAGTTTTGGGCGAATACAAAGTGTCCGATCCAAATTTCCAGGTTTCATTGCGTCCGGTGACGGAGGGCGCGGAGTATGAGCTTACGGTAACCTACAAGGGCTCCGCGCAGGATGCGCGCACGGCGTTCATTGACTTGCCTTCGACGGGTGCCTCCGGGCGCCCGGCGGAAGACCGGGTCTTTGTCCGTCACGCACCCTAGGTCGTGTTTGTGAGGGCGATCCATCCCTTGCCTACGGTGCCGCTCGCGGGGGATTTGGGGTTTTCTCATCTTTGCGCATAATTTTCCTGAGAAAGTTGGTAAATCTCGGTTGACAGGGCTCGGCGCGGTCCATGCCATCACCTCTTTTCTCATGAAAACGTTCCTCGCCAAACAGGAGACCGTGCAGCCCAAGTGGTATCTTATCGATGCCGAGGGCGAGGTTCTCGGCCGCATCGCGGTTAAGGCGGCCAACATCATCCGTGGCCGTCACAAAGCATCCTACACCCCTTCCGTGGACACCGGCGATTTTGTCGTGGTGATCAATGCGGAGAAGGCGGTCCTTACCGGTAAAAAGGAGGCGCAAAACTCCTACATGTTCTTCAGCGGCTTCGTTGGTGGAGAGAGCTACCGTAACATGGAGCAGCAGCGTGAACGTAATCCGGAGTTCATCATCGAGCACGCGGTCAAGGGTATGTTGCCCAAGAATCGCATCGCCCGCAAGATGTTGACCAAGCTGCGGGTTTTTGCTGGCGCCGCCCACACCCATGAGGCCCAGAATCCGGTCAAGATTTCTGTTCGTTAAGCTTTTACCCCCTACTTTACATGAGCGCTGAAACTACTGTTTTCACCGGCACCGGTCGCCGCAAGACCGCCACCGCCCGCGTGCGTATCACCGAGGGCACCGGCAAATTCCTCGCCAACGGTCGTAGCTTCGAGGACTATTTCTCGCACGAGAATTTCTCCAAGGCGGCATCCCTGCCTTTGCTTACGGTTGAACTCTCCGACAAGTTCGACGTCACCGCCAACGTAGAAGGCGGCGGCGTTTCCGGCCAGGCCGGTGCGGTCGCTCACGGCATCGCCCGTGCGCTCCAGAAGTTTAACCCGGAACTGCGCTCGGCCCTCAAGAAGGCTGGACATCTTAAGCGCGACCCTCGCGAAAAAGAACGCAAGAAGCCTGGTCAGCCCGGTGCTCGCAAGCGCTTCCAGTTCTCCAAGCGCTGAGATCGGCCCACGGTTTCTGGAACGCTTCCGCTTCACGTTCGATCCATTTATCCAGGCCGCCCCGCAACCGGGGCGGCTTTTTTGTTTCTCGCGCCATTTGTGGTTGCGGCTGACAAATCACCGGGCTTGTGCCCGACCGCCTGTTCTCGCAAACCCGTTAGCCAATTTTCAATCGCATGTCCCGCCTCGTCGCCATTGTTGGCCGCCCCAATGTGGGCAAGAGCCGTCTGTTCAACCGGCTCACCCGCTCGCGCATCTCCATCGTGCACGACCAGCCGGGGGTTACCCGAGACGTCGTCTCCGCCGAGGTGGCTGACGGCGGTTTTACTCTGCTGGATACCGGTGGCCTTGGCCTGAAGGGCGGCGACTCGCCGGTCGAGCTTACCCGGGCTTCTGAACGGCAGGTTGATTTCGCCATCGAGGCGGCCGATTTGATTCTGTTTGTGGTGGATGGTTTGGAAGGTTTTACGGCCCTTGATGTCCAGATTGCCACCCGTCTGCGTCGGGGTAAAAAACAGGTTTTGCTGGTTGTTAACAAAGCGGATTTCGGGGATGAAAAACTGGATTTAGGCGAGGCTTACCGGCTTGGGTTAGGGGAGCCTTTGCGGGTCTCGGCCGAGCATGGTCGGGGAGAGGCCGAGTTACGCGCCGCGATCCTCGCGCACATCGGGCCGCCACCGAGTCCGTCCATGGTTACGGTCCCGGAGGGCGCTGAAGCAGCCCCCCCGGCAGCGGCCCCGAGCGCGGGGAATGGCAACGACGAAATCGAGTTTGACCCGGAGGGTAACCCGTTGCCGCCCGCCGCCTTTCCCGGTCGCCGAGATCCCAACCAGCCGCTCTGCGTCTGCTTTATCGGCCGGCCGAACGTGGGTAAATCCTCTCTTTCGAATCGGTTGCTGGGGAGTGATCGGCTCATCGTCTCCAACATCGCCGGCACCACGCGCGACGCCGTCGAGATTCCGTTCATCTTCCAAGGCCGCAACGGCCGCGACTATCCGTTCCGCCTGATCGATACCGCCGGCATCAAGGCCCAGACCAAACTGGCCTCGCCGGTGGAGTATTTCTCGCGTTTGCGGTCGCTGGATGCCATCGCCAAGTGCGACGTGGTTTTTTTGGTTTTGGACGCGATCGATGGCGTCACCGCGCAGGACAAGGCGATTGCCGGCGAAGCGATCAAGGAGCGCAAACCGATCATTGTGATCGTAAACAAGTGGGATGTGGTGAAAGACGCCTTCAAGCGGGGCGTTGATCCGGATTGCGCGCCGGAGGACGCCATTCACGACTTTAGCAACGAGCGGGAGTATCGCCTCAAATACGAACGCGCCATCCGTGAGCGTCTCTTTTTCACCCCTGGAGCGCCGATACTTTTTGTCTCCGCCATGAGTGGTTATGAGGTGGATCGCATGATGAATGCGGCCGTGCACCTCAACCGAACGCTGGAAAAAAAGATCCCCACGGCAAAATTGAACGCATTGATTGGCGATTTGGCCGACCGGGTGCCGGCACCTGCCATCGGGGGAAAACGATTCCGCGTCTACTACGCCGTCCAGACCGGCGTGCGTCCCTTCCGCATCAAACTTTTCTGCAACCGCGAGGACAAACTTTCCGAGCAATACCGTCGGTATCTCGAAGCGGGCATGGTGCGCGAGTTTGGTTTGGAGGGGTGCCCGGTCTACTTTGATTTGGTGGGCAAACCCAAACACGCGCCTGGCACGCCTTACAGCGGCAAGGC
>CAYNUW010000230.1:0-6127 GCA_964400455.1 uncultured Akkermansia sp.
TGTGAGACCCGGGCAGGGCGCAAAAAAAGGCCCGCCTGGGTAGGCGGGCCTGGAAGCGAGCGGGGCGAAGCCGGCGCGGTGCCGGCCGCGGTGCGATCACCAGAAGATGACGTAGAGGGCGAGGGTGGCGACGACCACGATCCAGCCCCAGGTCTTGGCGACGGGGGAGGTTTCGACCGAGATCTTGTCGTTGACGGGCATCTTGACCGGTTCGCGCAGCGGGTGGGTGAGGGTGACGATCACGCCGACGGCGCCGACGAGGAAGAAGCAGAGGGCCATGCGGTCGAGGAAGGCCATCTCGGAGGAGAACCACCAGCCCTTGGCGACGAGCCAGGGACCGACGACCCATTTGAGCGCGGCGTAGGCGACGGCGTTGACCACGATGCCGAGCCAGCCGAAGAAGCGCGGGGTGCGGGGGGAGAAGAAGCCGAAGATGAACACCATGAGGATGCCGGGCGAGATGAAGCCCTGGAACTCCTGGATGTAGGCGAAGATGCCGCCGAAGGAGTCGAGCTTGGGGGCGAGCAGCGCGGCGAGCACGACGAACACGGTCACGAAGATCTTGCCCATGCCGACCAGCTTCTTCTCGGACTTTTCGCCCGTGAGCTTTTGGTAGAGGTCCATCGTGGCGATGGTCGAGGCGGAGTTGAGCATCGAGGCGAGCGAGCTGATGACGGCGCCGGCGAGGGCGGCGAGCACGAACCAGGAGATTAGCGGGAAGGGTTTGATGAGGTTGCGCACCAGCACGGGGAAGGCGCTGTCGTAGTCGTAGGTGCCGTCGGCGCGCATCAGGTCGGCGGAGAAGAGGTTATAGGCGAGGATGCCGGGGATGACGACCACGAAGGGGATGATGAGTTTAAGGCCGGCGGCGAAGACGATGCCCTTCTGGCCCTCGGCGAGCGACTTCGAGCCGAGGGTGCGTTGCACGATGTATTGGTTGAGACCCCAGTAGAAGAAGTTGGGGATCCAGAGGCCGACGAGCAGGGCGGTCCAGGGGATGGCGCTGTCGGTGATGGGGCGGACCATGTGGAGTTTGCCGCCGGAGCCGTTGGGGCCTTCCACGGCCACAGCCTCGCCGTCCTTGCCGTCGTTGAGCAGGATAAACCGTTCCCAGGCGCTGGCGTCGCGCAGGTCCTCGACGGTGGCGGAGGAGTTCTGGACCTTGGTGAGGATGAGCTCCTCGGCGGGTTTGTCGGCGAGGGTGCCGAAGGCGAGGACCATGACGATCGCGCCGCCGGCGATGAGGGCGGAGCCCCAGATCAGGTCGGTCCAGGCGCAGGCGCGAAGGCCGCCGATGTAGACGTAGACGGCGGAGAAAATGGCGATCAGCCAGCACCTGGCGGTGAGGCTGTTGAGCACCGGCACGTCGTGGTAGTATTGGGAGACGAACTTGGCGCCGGAGTAGATGACGGACGAGGTGGCGACGAAGACCAGGGTGATGAGGGCCGGGATGGCCATGGTCATGCGGGCGACGACGCCGAAGCGGTACTCAAGGAACTCCGGGATGGTGTAGAGACCGGCGCGGAGGAATTTGGGCAGGAACCAGAAGGCGACCACGACGAGCGTGATGGCGGCCATCCATTCGTAGGAGGCGATGGCCATGCCCAGCCAGTTGGCGGAGGAGCCGGACATGCCGACGAATTGTTCGGTCGAGATGTTGGCGGCGATCAGCGAGAAGCCGACCAGCCACCAGGTGAGGCCGCGGCCGGCGAGGAAGTAATCGCTGGCTCCGCCGGAGCCGCCTTGGGCGGCGGCGGCCGCTCGCTCCTCGGCTCGGCCTTTCCAGATACCGAATCCGATGACGGATACGATGGCGACGACGAACAAAACCAATTCGAGGGTGTTCATGGATGGGTGGGTAGGGACAGGGGGTAGAGGGTCCAGCTAGGCAAAACGCCGGCGCGATGACGAGCGTAAGGTTTACGCCCGAGCATCGCGCGGCGAAGATTTGTGGATTAAGGAGCGGGGACGAGGGCGGCGCCGACGTAGGCCTGGAAGGTCTTGATGCGTCCGACGGCGTCGGCGGCGGTGCCTTGGCGCGGGACGTAGACGAAGCCGCCGAGCTCCTCCTCGCGGCCGAGGTCGAGCACGATCCAGTGCGGGTGGCCCGGCTGGGCGGACTGCCATTCGCTGTGCCAGAAGTTGGAGATCTGGCCGTCGATGGCGTTGCCGGCGCCGGCGGCCTCGCCGGAGGTCTCCTCGCTGCTGACGCTGGCGATGGTCCAGAGCTGGGAGCCGAGCTGGGTGCCGTCGGGGCCGAAGAGGGTGAGGTCGGCGATGGAGGCGAATTTTTTGCCGTCGTGGGCGTCGAGGGCCTCGAGGGCGAAGTAGCGGCCGCGGAGGGGGCGGGCGAATTCGACGCGCTGGGCTTCGCCGCCGGGGGCGAAGACGCCCTTGTGGTCGGGCTCGCCCTCGACGCGGAGGCGTTTGAGTTCGGGTTTGCGGCCGAAGACGTCGAGTTCGGGGCGGAGGACGTCGAGGATGGGGGTCTGGAGGCCGGCGAGCGTGGCGTCGGTGTCGCCGAGGTAGTCGAGCACGATGAACTCGTTGCGGCCGGCTTTTAGCCAAGGACCGGGGACATACATGGTTTGCTGGGGCCCGATGTTCCAGAAGCGGCCGAGGTGGTGGCCGTTGACCCAGACGTTGCCTTTGCCCCAGGGGCGCATGTCGATGAAGGTGTCGCCGACCTGGTCGAGCTCGACCTCGAAGCGGTGGAAGCCGGGGCGGGCGCGGAGGAACGGGGCGTCGGGGGCGGGGGCCGGGGCGGCGGGGCCGAAGGAGAGGCCGGCGAGGTGGGCGGCGTCGAGCGGCAGGGAGATCATCTCCCAGTTTTTGAGCACCTCGTTGCCGAGGCGGACGGGGCCGCGCAGGCCCTTGCGGTCGTGGACTTCGACGCCGAAGTTCACCCGGCCCATGGCCTCGACGAGCATTTCGAGGACGGCGGGTTTATCGCGGGCGGGGAGGTTGGCGAAGAAGACGCGGTGGCGGCGGTCGAAGCTGGCCACGCGCACGCCGTCGAGGAAGAGCTGGCCGATGTCGTGCACGGCCTCGGCGCGGAAGACGGCCTCGGGGCCGGCGGGCACGGTGGTGCGGTAGAGCACGGCGCCGAAGGGCTGGTCGAGTTTTTCGAGGTTGAGCGGCTGCTCGGCGCGGACGGGTTCGGGCAGGGCGGCGAGCAAGGGGGCGAAGCCGATGGACTGGGCGGGCGGGAACTCGATCACCGGATTACGGGCGGGGGGCTCGGGGATGGTCTCGCCGGGCTGGAGGTAGCGGGAGAAGAGTTCGCGGGTGCGGAAGAACTTGTCGGTGGTCCAGCCGGCCTCGCTGATGGGGGCGTCGTAGTCGTAGGAGGAGGTGTCGGGCTTGAAGGGGCGGTCGGCGCCGGGGCTGAAGCCGAAGGAGGTGCCGCCGTGGGCCATGTAGATGCTGAAGGAGGCGTTCAGCTTCAGCATGGTTTCGAGGTCGCGCAGGTAGCGCTCGGTGTTGCCGCGGTGGTGGGGCTGGCCCCAGGTGTCGAACCAGCCGGGGTAGAACTCGCCGCTCATGAGCGGGCCGGTGGGGAGGATCTGGCGCAGGGCCTTGAAGGCGCCTTCGGGGTCGGAGCCGAAGTTGACCACCGGGAAGAGGTCGGAGCGGTAGCCGTTGCGCAGGGCGTGCACGGGGTTGCAGGCGAAGAGGGGGACGTCGAAGCCGGCGTCGAGCAGGGCCTGGCGAATCTCGCCCATGTAGGCGGCGTCGTTGCCGTAGAAGCCGTATTCGTTTTCGGCCTGCACGAGCAGGATGGGGCCGCCGCGGGTGACTTGGAGCGGGGCGAGCTGGCGGCCGACCTCCATGAAGTAGCGGCGGGTGGCGGCGAGGAAGCGCGGGTCGCTGCTGCGCAGCTGGATGTCTTCGTGTTTGAGCAACCACCAAGGCAGGCCGCCCATTTCCCACTCGGCGCAGGCGTAGGGGCCGGGGCGCAGGATGACCCACAGGCCCTCGGCCTGGGCGAGGCGGCAGAACTCGGCGACGTCGGCCATGCCGCTCCAGTCGAACTGGCCCTCGCGCGGCTCGTGTTGATTCCAGAACAGGTAGGCGCAGACCGCGTTGAGGCCCATGGCCTTGGCCATTTTTAGGCGGTGGGTCCAGTATTCGCGCGGGACGCGGGCGGCATGAAGTTCGCCGCAGCGGATCACGAAGGGCTGGCCGTTGAGAAGAAAGGCGTCCTGACCGATTTCGAAGGTGGTCTTCGGCGCGGTTTCGGAGGCGGCTAGAGGGGCGGGCATGGTGAGAGCGGAGGCGGCCAGCGCGAGCAGGCCGGCCAGGCGGGTGGGGCGGATGGGCATGGTGTTGACGGGAAAGGGTTCGGGTGAACTCGGACCCAGACAGAAGCGGGAAAGGTCCGCTGAAAGCGACACCCGCGCGACAAAAACTTGGTTTAGCGTTTTAGCTAAGCTTCGCCGATGTGGAGGGCCACGATGCCGAGGGTGAGGCGCTCCGCCACGACCTGGCGGAAGCCGGCGGCGCGCAGCTCGTCGCTCATGGCGGCGTGGCCGGGATATTGCTCGATCGAGGCGTTCAAGTAGTCGTAGGCGGCGCGGTCCCCGGTGACGAGTCCGGCGATGGCCGGCAGGATGCGTTTGGTGTAAAAGTAGTAGAGCGGGCGGAACCAGCCGTAGGGTTGGGAGAACTCGAGGACGTGCACCCGGCCGCCGGGGCGAAGCACGCGGCGCATCTCGGAGAGGGCGCGGTGCCGGTCGGCCATGTTGCGCAGGCCGAAGGAGACGGTGACGGCGTCCTGCGAGGCGTCGGGCAGCGGGAGGGCGAGGCCGTCGCCGGGGGTGAAGACGAGGTGGGGCAGGCTGGAGGGGGGCAGGGCGCGGTGTTTGGCCTCGGCCTCGGCGAGCATGGGGGCGCAAAAGTCCATGCCGGTGATGCGGGCCGGCGGGGGCAGGGCGCGGGCCAGGGCGAAGGCGACGTCGCCGCTGCCGGTGGCGAGGTCGAGCACGTCGCGGGGGGAGGCGGCGGCCACCCGGCGGACCAGGCGGCGCCGCCAGGCTTGATCGATGCCGCCGCTCAGCAGGCGATTGGCGCGGTCGTAGCGGCGCGCGATGCGGGCGAACATGGAGTTGACGGCGGCGGGATCGGGCATGGCGGGAGTCGGGAACGTAGCTTTACGTCGTTTCGGGGAAAGGCGCGAATGCGAAGCGGATTTCGCCGAGCGGCGCATCGTTCAGGGGCTGGCGAGGTCGAGGGTCTGGTAGCGCCGCACCCCGAGGAGATTGCCGCGCCAGTGCAGCACGTCGGGGTGCACCAGGTGGACGCGGGCGCCAAACACGACGGGGGCGATGGGGGCTTCGTCGAGGAGCAGGCGTTCGGCGGCGCGGAACAGCGCGTGACGTGCGGCGGTTTCGGTGGTGCGGCCGGCCTGGTTGATCAGGTCGTCGTAGGCGGCGGAAGACCAGCCGGTCTGGTTATGGCCGCCGCCGGTGACGAACATGTCGAGGTAGGTGTTGGGATCGTCGTAGTCGCCGATCCAGCGGGCGGCGCCGATGTCGTAGCGGAGGTCTTTCATGGCCTCGAGGTAGACGCGGAAGTCCTGGGAGGAGATCGTCGTCTCCACGCCCAGTTCGCGCCGCCACATGGCTTGGATCGCTTCGAGCACGGGCAGGCTCATGGCGGCGGGGTGGTGGACGATCTCGAAGCGGGGCAGGCCGGCGCCGCCGGGGTAGCCGGCCTCGGCGAGCAGGGAGCGGGCGGCGACGGGGTCGTGCGGCTGGCGGGCCTCGGTCGAGAAGCCGCCGATGCCGGGCGGGGTGAAGTGGTGGGCGGCGACGCGGGAGCCGAGCAGGACGGAGTCGGCGATGGCGGCGCGGTCGATGGCGAGGGCCAGGGCGCGGCGCACGCGGGGGTCGGAGAAGGGCGGCCGGGTGGTGTTGAAGCGCAGGTAGCGGGTTTCGAGCAGGGGATCGATGCGGAGCGGGGAAGGGGAGGCGGCGCGGTGGGTGGCGATGCGGTCGGGGGCGAGGTCGTAGGTCACGTGGCGCTGCCCGGCGCGGAAGGCGGCCTCGTCGGCGGCGAGGTTGTCGGTGGGGTAAAAAACGATGCGGCGCGGGCCGCGGTCGAGGGGAGCGGGGTGGTGGGGGTG
>CAYNUW010000231.1:0-6124 GCA_964400455.1 uncultured Akkermansia sp.
AGAGCGGAACGTTCCGCTTTCGGTGGGGCCCTCGCTCGAAATACTCTCCGAGTATGCCTTCGCTCGGTCCGCACCGAAATGCGCTCGCCATTTCACCCCGCTGCTCAGCCGTCCTACTGCACGTTCTCGGCTTAGCGGGGGGGGAATTCGAACTCGGCTTTTTTCTTGTCCTTGGAGAGGACGAGGTAGGCGCTGAAGGCGCGGCCGGCCTTGGACATGAAGCCGTCGAGGAGGTCGGTGCGGCCGTCGGCGAGGAGTTGGCGGACGATGGCGGCGTCGATTTTTTTGCCGGCGACCTCGAGTTTGGTTTGGAAGACGGCGCGGGGGGCGTTGTCGGCGCCGGGTTTGGCGACGACGAAGCCGTCGGCGGTCTGGTAGAGCTCACCGTCCTTGTGGGCGGGGCTGGGGCCGAGTTTGGTGGCGGAGGAGAGGTCGAGGGCGGCGCGGGCTTTGCGTTCGACGGGTTTGCCGTCCTTGCCGGTTTTGGGTTCGCGGGGGGGGAACTCGAAGTTGGCTTTTTTGCCGTCGCGCACGAGGTAGGCTTTGAAGGGGCGGCCGAATTTGCTGATGAAGTCCTCGATGAGGGGGGTGCGGCCGGTGGCGAGGCAGGCGACGACCTCTTCGCGCTTGAGTTCGCGTTTACAGAGGATGCGGGAGAGGGAGAAGGCTTGTTCCCACTCGCCGGCGGGGTTTTTCTGGCGGAGCACGTATTTGGTGGGGGCTTCGCAGAGTTCGGCGCCGGACTTGGGGTCGCGCCAGACGGGGACGAGGTCGGCGAGCTCGGTTTTCTCGCCGAAGTCCATGGCGACTTTTTTGCCGCCCTCGACCTTGGCTTTTTCGTCGTCGACGAGTTTGAGTTTGGCGGCGAAGCGGGCGCCGTTGCGCGGGGAGACGAAGCCGTCGAGCGGGCCGACCTCGCCGGTGGCGACGAGGGCGCGGACCTCGTCCTCCTCGATTTTGCGGCCGGTCATGACCTTGTAGATCATGACGGTGCCGTCCTGGGAGCGGTAGCCGCGCAAGGTTTCGAGCATGGGGCGGCCGTCGGTGGGGGAGAGGATGTCGGTGAGGCGGGAGTTCTCCTCGGTCTCTTCGAAGCCCTTGACGCGTTCGACGATGCCCTCGGTCTGGGTGATGACCTCGCGCATGAAGTCGTCGCGGCTGACGCGGCCCTGCTCCATCTGGCGGAGTTTAAATTCCCATTCGCCGGTCATGGCGGGGGAGGTGAGGGCCTCGGCCTTGACGGCGGTGAGGAACTGGAGGAGGGATTCGGCCTTGGGGGTGGGGACCAGCTCGCGTTGCTGGCGCTCCATGTATTTCTGGTTGATAAGACCGTCGATGGTGTCGGCGCGGGTGGCGGGGGTGCCGAGGCCGCGCTCCTTCATGGCGTCGGCCATGGCCTCGTCGTCGACGAGTTTGCCGGCGCCCTCCATGGCGGAGAGGAGGGTGGCTTCGGTGTAGCGCGGGGGCGGTTTGGTGGCCTCGGCGTGGAGTTGGGCGGCGGTGGTGCGGGCGCGGTTCGCGTCGGCGGTGGAGAGGGCGGGCAGGGATTTGGCAGGGGCGGACTCCTTTTCGGCATCGCCGTCCTTTTCGAGCGCGGCGGATTTGCCGTAGACGGCGAGCCAGCCGGCCTCGACCAGGACCTTGCCCTCGGTTTTGAAGGCGTGTTTGCCGGCGATGGTGGAGGTGCGGGTGGTGACGTCGAAGCGGGCCTCGGGGTAAAAGGTGGCGACGAAACGCCGTGCGATCATGTCGTAGACCTTGGCCTCCATTTCATCGAGGGACTTGGGCTCGGTGGTGGTGGGGATGATGGCGAAGTGGTCCGAGATCTGGGCGTTGTTGAAGATCTTTTTGTTGCCGGGGCGGATCCAGCCGGAGTGGACGACTTTGGCGGCGTGGGGCGCGAGGTCGCCTTGGAGGGCCTGGAGGGTTTCGCGCACGGTGTCGGCGTAGTCTTCGGGCAGGGCGCGACTGTCGGTGCGGGGGTAGGTGATGACCTTATGTCGTTCGTAGAGGGCCTGGGCGATCTGGAGGGTGCGGCGGGCGGACAGGCCGTAGCGGCCGTTGGCCTCGCGTTGCAAGGTGGTGAGATCGTAGAGGCGCGGGGAGGCCTGGGTGGCGGGTTTTTTCTCGTCGACGACGACGGCGGACGGATTGCCCTGGCACTCGGCGAGGATGGCGCGGGCGACGGCCTCGTCCCAGATGCGGTCGATGCGGTCGTGTTCGCGGGCGGGGTCGCGTTTGGCGTCGGCCTTTTGGTAGACGCCCTCGTAGGTGCCCTGGGCGACCTGGAAGTCGGCGGTGAGTCGCCAGAAGGCCTGGGGCTTGAAGTTGCGGATTTCGAGCTCGCGGGCGTAGACGATGGCGAGGGTGGGGGTTTGCCCGCGGCCGACGGAGGCCACGTTGCCGGCCTTGGAGCCGAACATGCGTTTGGTGAGGGCTCGGGTGCCGTTGATGCCGATGAGCCAGTCGCTTTCGGAACGGCAGCGGGCGGCGTCGGCCAGGCCGGCGAGCTCGGAGCCGTCGCGGAGGCGCTCGAAGGCCTTTTTAATGCCCTCGCTGGTCATGCTTTGCATCCAAGCGCGTTTGACCGGGAGCTTGGATTTGGCGAGTTGGTAAAGGTAGGCGAAGATGAGCTCGCCCTCGCGCCCGGCGTCGCAGGCGTTGATGACGCGATCGAGGTCCTTGCGGGCGAGCTGTTTCTTGAGGAGGGCGAAGCGCTCCTTCGAATCTTCGATTGGTTTGAGGCCGAAGGTTTTGGGGATGATGGGCAGGGTTTCTAAGCGCCAGAAACCATATTTCTTCTTGTCGATGTCCTCGGGCATCTCGAGCTCGACCACGTGACCGACGGCGGAAGTGATGACCCAGGAGTCGTTCTCGTAGAGGTCGCCCTTCTTCGGCACCTTGCCGAGCGCGCGGGCTAAATCGGCAGCTACGGAAGGTTTTTCGGCGATGACGAGAGACTTCATAAGGGTCGAGCGGGTAGGGAGCGCCTGCGGTGATTACAAGGTTTTGTTTGTGCGGGTGATAGACCGCGGGCCGGCGAGACGAGGATCAAAGGTGAGCGTAACTGGCGCGCGGGAGAGTTGGTTCTGCAACCAAGGGAAAAAGTTCCGATGGGTCGGGTTTATTACGAAATTACACTCCTGTTGCACGATCACGCTTGGAACCCGCAGGGCAAAGCTCCCGCGGTCGACAAGCAGTGTGCGCCCCAAGGCTTGAGTGTGGGGGATGGAGGCTCGGCTGGGCCAGGAAAAGTCCAGCACGGAACGCGGAGGTGTAAGCAGCCAATCGTCGGGAATGTCCAGCTCCAGCGCGGTGAAGTCGGCCATAGGTTGGGCGGCGTCGAAGTGGACCAACACCTCGAGCATGGCCAAGGCCAACGAATCGGAAGCGTAGACGGCGGCCATGCCGATCGGATTCCAACGGCCGCCGACGCGACGAGCGCCCTCGCCGCTCAAGGCCCCCGCCAAGTGTTCGGTTTTTACTACCCGCCAGGCTTTGGCCATGATCAGGTATAGACCCCGTGATCGAGGCGTTGGATCAAAATCTCGACTTCGCGCCCCCCGACCTCGGTATCGGCGAAGTCGAGCGGCGTGGCGCCCTCCAAGGCCGGGGCGGGACGTTTTAGCCAATTGCGGGCCGAGACCTCGTGGCCGCCGTGCAACTGCACCACTTGCCAATAGAGCCGCGCGTAGCGCATCAGCCGATCGCTGTGTTCGGAATCAAGACGACCCCCGCCCGGTTCGCGACGACGCCTGGACAAGGTGGCCGGCGACAGGCCGACGCGGGTGGCAAGATCCTCGACGGTGAGATCGAGCAGCTCGCGCAAGGCATCGAATTCGCGCACGGGCAAACCCTGCTTCACGCGCGCCACGGTATCGGCGGCCCCGTAGAGGGCCACGTTCTCTTCGAGCACCAAGTCACGGCCCCCCGGAAGCGGGGGCGGGGCGGAGACTACTTCAGGCTGATCGTGTTTCATGCGACCAGCCTGACTATTTCATGTGCAATGTCAAGTAAGGGGTGCCTTGGGGCACTCGGCGAGGGCGGAGTCGAAAGCCCGGAGCATGGCGGCGATAGACTCGTCGGTTTCGTCACCCATGTTGGAGATGCGGAACGTTTTGCCCTTTAGTTTGCCGTAGCCGCCGTCGATGACCAAACCGTGTTTGGACTTGAGCGTCTTGTTGAGGGCGGCGAGGTCGTAGCCCAAATTATTGGCAAAACAGTTCAGGGCGACGGAACCGAAACCGGCTTTGGGGAACAGGGTGAACCCCTTGGCGAGGACATGGTCGCGCACAGTCCGGTTGAGTCGGGCGTGGCGAGCATAACGATTTTCGATCCCCTCGGCCTTGATATCCTCGAGCTTGGACTTGAGTGCGTAGATCAAGGCGATGGCCGGGGTGCTGGGCGTCATGCCGGCCTCGTGATTTTTTTGGAACTCGATGAAATCGAAGTAGTAGCCGCGGTCGGAGACGGAAGCGGCGCGATCAAGGGCGCGCTTGGAGACGCTCAGCAAGGCGAGCCCCGGAGGCATGGCGAGCGCCTTTTGTGAGCCGGTGATGAGCACATCAATGCCGAGCTCGTCCTTCTTGATCGGGACCACGGAGAAAGAGCTCACCGTATCGATGATGGAGATGACCTCGGGGAACTCGCGGACCACGGCCATGAGGGCGGAGAGGTCGCTCATGCAGCCGCAGGACGTCTCATTGTGGATGATGGTGACGGCGTCGTAGGCGCCGGTGGCGAGCTCCTTGCGAACGGCTTCGGGATCGACGGGCTGACCCCAGTCGAATTTGAGGGCGGTGGCGGGTTTGCCGCAGCGCTGGGCGACATCGAACCATTTGTCGGAGAAGGCGCCGTTCATGCAGTTGAGCACCTTCTTTTTGCACACGTTGCGCAGGGCGCCTTCCATCACGCCCCAGGCGGAGCTGGTGGAGAGATACACCGGGTCCTTGGTGTAGAAGAGGGCCTGCAGGTCGGGCTGGATCGCGTTGTAGAGCGCGACGAAGTCGGTGCTGCGGTGGCCGATCATGCCTTGGGCCATCGCCTGCAGAGTCTTTTCGGAAACGGCGATGGGGCCGGGGATGAAGAGTTTGTAGCTCATAGTGGAAAGGCGCGCGGTGTTGGGGCGGCGGTGAGGGTCGAAACATCCTCCGTCGGCGGGTTGGGTCAAACTCGATTTCCTAAACCCGCGTCACCGTCGGAGGGATCTCGTCGATCAATCGGCGGGGAGTCAGGCGGTGACGGTTGGTATGGTTATGTGTCGGCGGAGACTAGCTGCGCGGAGTGTAGATTTTTTGGTCGAGGCGGCGGCCGAGGAGGGTGCGGAAGGTGGCGAGGTCCTTGACCGCGCGCAGGGCGATGAGCTGGCGGGCGAGGTTGCCCACGGCGGTGCCCTCGAGGGCGAAGCTGACCACGGGCACGCCGGCGGCGTCGGCGGTGGCCTGGCAGAGCAGGCGGTTTTTCGAGCCGCCGCCGACGATGAGGATGCGGCGGAAGGAGCGGCCGGAGAGATGTTCGAAGAACGCTTTGGCGTCGGCGTGACCGCGGCCGAGGGAGTCGCAGATGAGGCGGACGTAGGCGGCGAGATTTTTCGGGGCGGGCAGGCGGCGTTTCTTAAGGTGGGCGTCGATGGCGGCTTTCATCGACTTGGGGTTGGTGAAGGCGGCGTCAGTCACGTCGAGCAGGCCGGCGGGGGCGGGCAGTTTTTCGGCGGCGGTGATGAGGGCGCTCCACTCCTCGTCGTTGCGGGGGCGGGAGGCGAAGTCCTTGAGGGTGCCTTCGAGCAGCCAGAGGCCAATGATGTTGGTGAGGGGGCGGTAGCGGCCGTCGCCGATGCGCTCGTTCGAGACGCGGTGGGCGAGGGCTTCGGGGCCGAGCAGGGGTTGGTCGCTTTCGAAGCCGACGAGGGACCAGGTGCCGGAGCTGAGGAAGAGATCGGAGCCGTCGGCGGCGGCGGGCATGGCGTCGTAGGCGCAGGCGGTGTCGTGGCCGGGCACGGCGATGACCTGGGTGGTTTCCAGGCCTTCGAGGCCGCGGACCTTGCCGAGGCGGGCGCCGGAGAGCACGGGCGGGGTGAGCCAGTGGGCGGGGATGGATTGGCCCGAGGCGTGGAGGGCTTTGATTT
>CAYNUW010000232.1:0-6072 GCA_964400455.1 uncultured Akkermansia sp.
CCTTGAAGAGCCCGCAGCCGC
The DNA here is from genome assembly GCA_964400455.1 of uncultured Akkermansia sp. GTDB lineage: Bacteria > Verrucomicrobiota > Verrucomicrobiia > Opitutales > Opitutaceae > IMCC26134_A. The sequence continues at coordinate 22 of CAYNUW010000232.1, forward strand.
TACTACCTGGAGCCCCATCCAGCTTCCCGGCACGCTGACGGACGCCGGCATCGGCGAGCCGACGCGAGTAAAGGCCGAGTTGACGCTGACCAACCTCGCTCACTTGCAGGCGAAGTTCAGCCACGTCGGCCCCGCCTGGTATCGCAGGGAGGTGACGATCCCGCCGGAGTGGAAGAATCGACGTATCATACTCGAGCTGGAACGCGTGCTCTGGGAATCTCAGGTGTGGGTGAATGGACGCCACGCCGGACGGGCCGACAGCTTGGTCACGCCTCATGTGTTTGATCTCTCTGCCCTGCTTCCGCCCGGCCGCCACGAGCTGCTTGTCCGCATTGACAACCGAGAAATCCATCCCGGCGTGAGCGTCGCGGATAAGAAGTATCCCTCTGACTCGGCCAAATTTCTTGCCCACGCTTACACGAATCATACTCAGACCCTTTGGAACGGCATGCTGGGCACTCTGCGGTTGCGCGCAGAGGCTCCCGTGGCGATCGAGCGTCTCGCGATTTTCGGCCGCCGCAGCCCCTCTCCGTCCTTGCGCGTTGAGGGCAGCCTGTCGGTGCCGGCAGAGGAAACGGCAACTGATGCCGCCAAGACATTCCGATTCGTCCTGCGTGAAGCCCGCGGTGGGGAGATCCTTGCCGAACGCATCGAATCTTTTGGCGTGGTCGGCGCTCCGAACTTCGCCTTCGACTGGGAGCTTCCCGCAGGGATTGACGTGCATCCATGGAACGAGTTTTCAACCGCTCTTTACCAGGTCGAAGCGCAGCCGATGGCGTCGGCCACGTCAACCGAGGCTCCTCCATTTGTCTCCCGGTTCGGGTTTCGCGAGCTGACAGCGGACGACGGCAAGCTGCGACTCGATGGCCGGCGCATTTTTCTTCGCGGCACCTTGGAATGCGCGGTTTTTCCGCTCACTGGATATACGCCGACCGATAAAACATCATGGCTTAGAATTTTCGAGCGCGCCCGCGAATGGGGGCTAAACCATCTGCGTTTTCATTCCTGGTGCCCGCCCTCAGCCGCTTTCGAAGCGGCTGACGAACTCGGCATGTATCTCCAGGTCGAACTGCCTCATTGGAGTCTCGAGGTCGGCCGTGATCCGTCCACCTGGGCCTTCTTGCAATCGGAGGCGCAGCGTATTTTGGCTGCCTACGGAAATCATCCGTCCTTCATGTTCCTTTCCCTGGGGAACGAGTTACAAGGCGACATGGAGGCGCTCGATGCGCTGGTCCGGCGCCTGCGAAACCAGGACAATCGCCGCCTTTACGCCGCCACAACTTTCACCTTCCAGGAGGGACGTTCCCGCACCCCCGGTCCGGAGGACCAGTTCTTCGTCACCCAATACACGACCGACGGCTGGGTGCGCGGCCAAGGAATCTTCAATGAGGTTCAGCCCGCCTTCGATGTTGATTATCATGACGCCGCCAAGGCGATTCGAATGCCCCTGATCTCCCACGAGATCGGTCAATTCGCAGTGTTTCCTGACTTAGCGGAGATAGATCGCTACACGGGAAACCTCGTGCCAACAAATCTTATCGCTATCCGCGACGCGCTCGGGCGCAAAGGCCTGCTTGAACTCGCTCCAAGCTTTTTGGAGTCAAGTGGGAAATTCGCGGCACTCCTCTATAAAGAGGAGATAGAGCGGGCGCTGCGCACGCGCGACTTCGACGGCTTTCAGTTGCTAGGGTTGCAGGATTTCCCCGGGCAGGGCACCGCCCTCGTGGGCTTGCTTAACGCATTTTGGGACACAAAAGGCCTTCTGCCACCCGAAAGATTTCGCGAGTTTTGCGCCCCGGTGGTGCCGCTCGCCCGGTTTCCCAAAGCCACCTACGAACGGGGAGAAGTTTTCCGTGCCCAAATCGAGATCGCGAATTTCGAACGCGACTTGCATGGGGTCACGCCAAGATGGACTTTGCGCCGTGATGATGGTTCGGTCGTGGCGACCGGCGAATTCCCGCCGCTTTCGTCACCGGCCGGGGTCGTCACCCCTGCGGGCTGGGTCGAGTTTGCGATTCCGGAAGCCGGCGGGCCCGAAAAATGGGAAATCGAGGTTTCCCTCCAAGGGCATCCGGCCAAGAACCGATGGGGGATATGGGTGTATCCGACTGCCACTCGCGAAAATCTCGCCGAAGTTCGTGTCGTCGCCTTGCTAGAAGATGCCCTGAGCGCCCTTGAGGCTGGAGAAACCGTGCTATTTAATCCGCCGGTGGAGCAGATCCGCGGCATCCCCGGTCGTTTTGTCCCGGTCTTTTGGAGCCCGGTGCACTTTCCAGACCAACCCGGCACTATGGGTATTCTTTGCGATCCGGCGCACCCCGCCCTTCGCGAGTTTCCTACCGCCGCGCATTCCGACTGGCAATGGTGGGATATCGCCTTGCGCTCGCGCAGCGTGGTGATTGACGGCATGTCGGTCGGGCCGATCGTGCGGGTGATCGACAACTTCAATCGCAATCACTCCCTCGCCAACATCTTCGAGGCGAAGGTCGGCACAGGGCGTCTTCTTTTCAGCTCGATCGATCTGACCAACGACCTCTCTCTGCGTCCCGTCGCGCGACAATTGCGGGCCAGTTTGCTTCGCTACATGCGCCACGAATCGTTCCAGCCGCGCGAACAACTTTCTCCCGAGGCGCTGCGCTCCTTGATCGCTTCCGCAGCAGGCACCACGGATTAAATGGAAGCCGCTCCGCCTTAGCCGGCATCAGGCGATTGCGCGTGTTGCGGCGGGGCTGACTGGCGATTCCGAAGGGCGGAACGTTCCCCCTTCGGTCGGGCTCTCGCTCGGTCCGCTCCGGAATGTGCTCGCCATTTCTCACGCTGCTCAGTCGTTCGATTGCATGATCCCGGTATCGGTTCTAGCGAACGTCGTGGCTGGTGTGCGTGTCATTGGTCGGCTCGCGGGGGCACCCCGGCTTTGGCCGTCCTCCGGGAGCGAAGCATGGAGGACGAACTGCTTCGGTCTCGTTGCGAAAAGAACGGCCCTTGTGTGTGGAGGAGGTTGCGGCCACAATTAACCTGTCTGTATACTCTTCGGCAAGTTTACGGAGTGGGCCAGGTCTGTGAGGCCGGCGGCGTGCTGCGTGTCCGATTCTGCGCCGCGTTCACGCGGATCGAGGCACCGGACGCCGCGCAAATTTGGCCCGAAGTGCGCTCTGGACTACTAGACGTTGCTGCCGCTCACCAGCGCGGCTCTTGGCGCATCACCGACCGAGGGCGAGGGCCATGGCGCGCGTTCTGGCCGCTTGGCGCTAGGTCCTGCGCACACGCCCGCATCCGCGTCCTTCGGTCTCAAAGGACCTCGGTTCATAGCTCCGCGAATTTTGATTACCGAACTGTTGCAACACTTGAACGTCATTGCTGACCTCCCAGGCTTCTAGCTTGGTCGATTGGCGCTCTCCTCTTCCCGACTATTTTCCGAACTGATGCCGGCGGCCGCTCAGGCTTAAATTCTCCACGAAATCCGCATGATTCTTTGGCCATCGTTGGATCGCTGTGAGGTGAGAGGACGTAATCATGACCGTTCATCTATTCAGTCCCGATCGCTCCATGTTCATAGACTGAATCAGGTAGTGATGGCGGTCGTCTCCTGTGGGAAAACCGAGAATGGCGGTGTCGGTTGCGGTGAAGCGAATACACGAATCAACGGCTCTGTTTGGAGTTGATTCAACAGGCCGCACTCGGTTGCGGGTCGTGTTCAGGATGGGTGCCGAAAAGGCTGCGGATTGATTACCAGAATACCAAGAAAAACGCCGCCACTCCGGCTATGACCGCAAGTCCAGCGATTTTAACGTCTTTATCGGTGGTGAGCGGTATATTTTGTCGCACGGGCAGCAACCGTGGCGTGGGTAGGGGGGCGACCAGTGTCATTATGCACAGGACCAAGGCCACTACGCCGAAGGCTGCCAGCACTTGCAGAAGGAAATGAAGGCCGTGCCATTTGGCGGTAGCCTGCAATATACCGTAGGCCACTGGGCCCAGAAGAAGCGCTACCACGCCAGAGGACGTCGGTGCGCGTGGGAGTAAGAATGCGGCCAAGAAGGCGGCCACCACTCCCGGCCAGATGTAGCCTTGAAATTGCTGAATGTAGTTAAACACCCCGCCGAAGCTTGGGTTATCGAGTAGGGGCGCCAGAGAACAGCCGATCAATACGCATGCGATGGTGAGTGCGCGTCCGAGCTTTACCAAACTCTCCGACGTGGTGCGCGGCGCAAGCCACGCACGGTATACATCCATCGTTGCTATGGTGGAGGCGGAACTCAACAGCGAGGCTAGGGTGCTGGTCACCGCTCCAGCGATGGCGGCGTAAACGAAGCCGCGCAGGCCGGTCGGGATAAGCTCCGTGACCATGATGGGAAAGGCAGCGTCTGGTCGACCGGCCAGCTTTTCCGTGTAGAGTTGGCCGGCCATGAGTCCGGGCATAACCATGGCGAAAGGAACCAGCAGCCAAAGGCCTCCGGCGAAGATCATGCCAAGCTGGCCGTCGCGCAACGAACGCGCAGCGAGGTTGCGCTGCACGATGAATTGGTTGAGCCCGCAGTAATAGATCATGACGATCCACATGCCTCCGGCCACCGCCGGCCAGGGAAGGGAGGGATGCGAGGCGGGCAGCACCATGTGAAGGCGGTCCGCGTTATAGTCGGCGAAATTCGACCATCCCCCTAGTGCGTCTAGGCCGAGGAAGAAGATTAACAAACCGGCTGCCAGGAGCGCGAAGCCCTGCACCAGGTCGGCCCATGCGATGGCCGCGAGCCCCCCTATGCTTGAGTAGGCGGCACCGACCAGGCCGATGATCCAAATCGCGGCGACAAGATCGATTCCGGTGATGGCGTGCATGGATACGCCGCCGGAGTAGAGCACCGCAGGCAGCATCACTACCACGTATATCACAACCGTCAGGCCTGCCATGAGCCCGCGGGCGGTTGCGTTGTAACGGTATTCGAGAAATTCCGGCATGGTATAAATGCCGGCCCTGAGAAGGCGGGGCAGTAGTGTAAAAGCGATGATTACAATGAACACCGAGCCGAGTAACTGCCATGCGCTCACGGCCAGTCCGGGACCGCCCGCGGCCTGACCGGCCATGCCTACCATTTGCTCGGTAGAGATGTTGGCTGCGACTATCGAGAAGCCGATCAAGGGCCAAGTGAGTTTGCGGCCGGCCAAGAAGAAGTCGTCGCTGCCGTCGCCGGTCTGCTTACGGCTTTTCCACACGCCCAGGCCGACCACCACGAGGAAAAAGGTTACGAAAACGGCCAGATCCCACAGACTCAGGTGCATGGATGGAAGTGCGATGTTTACGGGGGAAGAGTTAGAAGACTGTGATCATAACACGCCGTCGGCTCCATGCACATGGACGTTGCCGGGAAAAGTATGGACGATACGTTAGAAGAGCGAATTTTCTGGCTTTTGGCGGGTGTGATTTCCCCAGGAGGTGCCTTCGAAATCAGGCTCATGGTTTGAGCCCGACCGAACTCAACATGAGGGGGAGTATGGCGGAAAAAGGACGTGGAATTTTTCGTAACGAGTTCGAACGCGTTGGATGTGGTTAAGCCATGCTAGGCGATTTTTTGATGCGGTGGCACTCGCGCCAACTCCACCATCGCTGCCTCCGTTTGCGCGCCACGAACAGCCGGCGGCTTGAGTCGGTAGGCGAGATTGGATCGAGCCATACTCGACATCGGCACGATTGCCGGGGCGAGTTGATAGCCGTCACAACCACGCTTTCGGCCGCACGAAGGGGCGGTCACTTGCTCACCCTTTTGCGTTCACCTCCCGAGCACCCCGATGGTCGGTGCCTGGTCCGCGACCAGCTGCTACAGGCGCTCGTCCTCGTTTTGCCGCGCCTTCGTATCGTCCACCCTCATCGCGTCATGATTCTGCTTCTGGCGATAGAGTATCGCACCGCGGCCAGCCCGCTGACCAAACGTCGCCTCGAGACGCGGGTTCTTGTGCGCAACGCCGCCGGAGCCTACGGCGTAAGCTACCGCTGGAACGAGGCGCAGACCGAGGCCACGCTCGTGCCCCCCGAGGGCGTCAGCTTCCCGGTTTCCATCG
>CAYNUW010000233.1:0-6035 GCA_964400455.1 uncultured Akkermansia sp.
GAAAGTGGACTTTTTATGTATTAGATAAACTAATAACTTTTCCGGCGATCCGGAGCTTTCGATTTTTGGACCCATGGAATTTGCGGCTCGCGTCCTTCTCGCAACGGCCGCGGGGGTGGTGGAGTGGGTGGTGTGGGGGCTTGGCCTGCACATGGACTTTTTTTGCATGAACCTCCGCCTCTTGGCGAGCTTTTTGCCCGGGAATCGCGATTAATGCGCTTAGGCAGTCTCGTTTGGTTTCAGGGTCTATTGGTAGAACGAGTGGTTTCGCCGACAACTGGAGTGAGATTTAATCTATCCGGGGGGATGGCTTCGGGGCTTAGACGAGGGCGTTTTGCTCCATGACCTTGGAGAACCAGCGGGCGCTTAACTTGGGGGTGCGGCGCTGGGTGTGGAAGTCGCAATGGACCACGCCGAAGCGCATGGCGTAGCCGTCTTCCCACTCGTAGTTGTCCATAAAGGACCAGAGGAAGTAGCCTTTGACGGGCACGCCATCTCCGATGGCGCGGCGGAGTTCGCCCAGATAATTGCGGAGGAGGTCGCGGCGGTGTAGGTCGGCGACCTCGCCGGAGGGGAGGGGCTCTTCGATGTAACCGCAGCCGTTTTCGGTGATGTAGAGCGGTTTTTGAGTCCCGACGATTTCCGAGGCGAAGCGGGGGCCCCAATACAGGGACTGGGGGGTGATTTTAAGCCATTGGGCGCTGGCTTCGGGGAAGCCGGCCGGGTGGGGGAGTTTTTCGGGCGCGCCACGGCGGCCGGCGCGGACGAAGTGGCCGGTGTAGAGATTGAGGCCGAGGAAGTCGGTGGGCAGGGAAATGAGGTCGAAATCGCCGCGTTTCACCACGGGGCGTGCCGGGCCGGCGGCGCGGAGGTAGGCGGGGTCGTAGGCACCACGGCCCAGGGCGTCGAGGACGCGCCAGTTTTCGCGGCGGAACTGGACGCGGGCGGCGGCGATGTCGGCCTCGGTTTCGGTGACCGGGATGGTGACGATGGGGTTGTCGGTCAGTCCGACCCGGGCGCCGCGTCCGCCGTGCTCGCGGACTGCGCGCACGGCGGCGCCGTGGCAGAGGAGCGCGTGGTGGAAGGTTTGGTTAACGGTGCCGGGGTCGAGGCGCAGGCCGGGGGCTTTGGAGCCGGAGCCGTAGCCGAGTTGGGTGAAACAGAAAATCTCGTTGAGCGTGATCCAGTTTTTAACCCGTGGGCCGAAGGCGCGGACGACGGTGTCGGCATAGCGGGCGAAGTCATCGACGATGCGCCGATCGCGCCAGCCGCCGTAACGGGTCTCCAGGGCTTGCGGCAGGTCCCAGTGGAAGAGGGTGACCCAGGGGGTGAGGCCGTGTTCTTCCATGCCGTCAAAGAGGCGGTGGTAGAAATCGAGCCCCTTCTGATTGAGGGGGCCGTCGCCGGCCGGGTAGATGCGGGGCCAGGCGAGGGAGAGGCGGTAGTGCCGGGCGCCGAGGTCGCGCATCAGCTTAAAGTCTTCGCGAAAGCGGTGGTAGTGGTCGCAGGCGATGTCGAGCGTGTCCCCGTTTTTTACCCGGCCGGGTTGGCGGGAGAAGTCGTCCCAGATGGAGGGGCCTTTGCCATCGAGGAAGGCGGCGCCCTCGATTTGGGGGGCGGCGGCGGCGAAGCCCCAGACAAACTTTTTGGGGAAGGACAAGGGACGCGGCAAGGGCATGGCGGGCACGGGCGGTGAGGCGGATCGTCGGGCGGGGAGGAGGTGATCGGTCAGGGCAGGTGCATGACTTGTTCCATGGCCCGCCACTGTTCTCCGGCCGGGGTGCCGGGCAGGCGGAATTGGCAGGCGTCGGTCAGGGGCCACCATTTGTCGCGGGTGACGGGGTCGGCGGCGATGGAGCCGAAGTCTTTGGCGGGATCGGTGCCGACGTATTCGAGGGTGCTGACCAGGTAGCGGCGGCCCTCGATTTCGGTCACGTAGATGTTGTAGTTGGTGATGTTGGCCCGGCGGATGGCGGCGACGACCTCGGGCCAGACGTCGGCGTGGAGTTCGCGGTAGAGTTTTTCTTTGGCGGGATCGAGTCCGACGATGGAGGCGTAGTATTTGACGCCGGGGGAGGAGGCGGGGGTGGGGACGGGGTTGGAGGGGCCGTGGACGGGGGTGGCGGCGGGGAGGATCGTGGCGTAGGGCGGGACGGCGGGTTTGGCCATGGAGACGGTGATGGGATTGGCGGGGGGGGGGGGCGGGGGGGGGGGGGGGGGGGGGGGTGGTTGGGGGGGGGGGGGGGGGCGGGGGGTGTGGACCTTGGCGCGGGTGTGGGTTTGGGGGGGGGGCCCGGGGGGGGGGGGGCGTGCAGCGTGGGTGCAGCCGGTGAGGCTGAGGGCGAGGACCAGGAGGGGGGCGGGAATAAGGCGGGCAGGCAGGGGCATGGGGCGAGGGTGGACGGGGGGAGCGGTTACCTGGGCAGGAGGGCGACCAGGTCGGTGTGGGGGCGGGCGATGACGTGGGCGGCGATGAGTTTGCCGAGCGTTCCGACGGCGTGGCTGCCGGCGTCGATGGCGGCTTTGACCGCGGCGACGTCACCACGGATGACGACGGTGACGTAGGCGGCGCCGATTTTTTCTTTGCCGACGAGGGTGACGTCGGCGGCTTTGAGCATGACGTCGGTGGCTTCGAGAATGGCGGTGAGGCCCTGGGTTTCGAGGATGCCGATGGCTTGTTGGTTGGCGTTCATGGGAGGGGAGGCGGGAGGAAAATCGGAGGGCAGGCACTGGTCGCGGCCGCCGTAGAGGCCGTTGACGGAGTTGGGATAGTGAACGAGGGCGGCGAGGCCCTCGGCGGGGCGGGTGAGGCGGGTGGAGATGGCGGGCACGCCGAGGGTGGCGGCGTAGTCTTCGGCGGCGACGAGGGCGGCCGCGAGGGCGCCGGCATCGCCGCCGAGGCGGACCAGGATGCGTTCGTCGCCCACGCCCTCGAAACCGAGCAGGCGGATGTCGGCCGCTTTGGCGAGGTGGTCGGCGACCAAGGCGGTGACGCTGAAGTAGGGGATTTCCAGGAAGGCGAGGGCGGACATGGCGTGGGGGCCGGGAGAGGCGCCGGGGGGGGAAAGCGGCGGTCCCCGGCGGCCGGGTCAGGTTTGGAGGCGGGAGAGGACGGAGCGGACGATGGCCTCGACGTCGGCCGGGCGGATCTCGCCGGCGGACAAGGCGGGGCGGCGGCAGGAGGAGGCGGCCTCGGCGAAGCCCTCGTCGGCGAGGATGCAGGCGAGGCGGCCGCGGATCTCGTCGATGGTGGCGAGTTCGCGGTCGGAGAGCGGGAAGCGGGCGCGGCCGGCCTTGAAGCCGCGCAGTTCGTAACCGGCGCGGAAGCCCTCGGGGAAGTTGGGGGCGTTGACCATGAGGGCAAAGATGTCGAGCAGGCGATACTGGAGCCGTTTGGCTTCGGTCCAGTTGCCGGCGCGGGCCTCGTTGTAGAGCTTCATGATGAATTCCGGGGCGACGCCGGCGGAGGAGAGGGTGCCGCCGTCGCCGCCCATGAAGAGGGTGGAGCAGAGGAGCTCTTCCCAACCGATGAGCACGGAAAAGTCGGGGCGCTGGGATTTGATCTCGTGGAGGACGGTCTGGAAACGCGGCATGTCGCGCGAGGTGTCCTTGGTGCCGATGATGCGGGGGCAGTCGAGGGCCAGGCGTTTGAGCACGGGGACGGTGATCTCGTTGGCGAAGGCCGGGATGTTGTAGATGACAATGTCGATCGGCGACTTGGCGGCGAGCTCGCGGAAGTAGGTCTCGATGCTCTCCTGGGTGAGCTTGTAGTAGTAGGGACCGGTGATGGAGACGGCGCGGCAACCGAGGTCGGCGCAGTATTTGCACATTTCCAGGACCAGATCGACATTCGGCTCGGCGGCGCCGGCGAGGATGGGGCGGCCGCCGGCCTCCTCGGCCACGATCTTGAGCACGCGTTTACGCTCTTCGTAGCTGAGGCGGATGAACTCGCCCATGGAGCCGTTGGGGTAGAAGCCGGTGACCCCCTTTTCACCCAGCCAGCGAATGATGCGGCGCAGCTCCTCCTCGTTGATTTTGCCTTGGTCGTCGTAGGGGACGATGTTGGGGACGAAGATGCCACTGAGGGCGGCGGTGGATTGCATGGTGAGCGTGGGCGTGGGGGACGGGGCCGGGGGACTGGGTTAGCGGAAGACCGCATAAAGAACGACCATGCCGCCGAGGACGAGCGCGGAGAGGACCTTGTAGTTGGCGAGGCCGGGCCAGCCGGGGGAGCGCAAGGGGTCCAGCGGGGACTTCCAGCAGACGGCGGCGGCGCGTTGGGCGGGGGTGGCGGGTTTGGCGAGGCTGACCGCGATCTGAAAGGCCGCGCAGGCCACGAGCAGGTAGAAGGCCATGAGCATAAACGGGATCTTGGCCAGGGCTTGGTCGGGGACGAAGGAGTTCAGGGCGAAGACGGCGGCGCCGAGGGCGGAGCCGACCCAAAGGGTGAGGCGGCCGGAGAGCGCGGTGGCGCCGGACCAGAAGATGCCGAGCAGGAAGACGGAGGTGACGGGCGGGGCGATGTGGGCGATGATGGTGTTGAGACCGTTGAACAGACTTTCGTAACGGTTGAGCAACGGGATCAGGGCGATGGAAAGCACCAGCGCCGCCCCGGCGGCGAGGCGTCCCACGGCGATGAGGCGCTTCTCGGTGGCCGCGGGGCGGAAGCGTTTGTAGAGGTCGAGGCTGACCAGGGAGGAGATGGAGTTCAAAGCGCCGGCGACGGTGCTCATGAGGGCGGCGAGGAGGGCGGCGATGACGAGACCGCGCAGGCCGGCCGGGAGCAGGTCGACGATCATCGCGGAGTAGACGTTTTTGGTGTCGAGCACGCCGTCGGTGGTGAGGCTGGAGAGGTCGAGCGCGCCGCGCTGGTGGAGGGCGTAGGCGAGCAGGCCGGGGAGAACAAAGAGGAAGACCGGGAAGACCTTGAGCAGGGCGCAGAAGAGCGCGCCGGTGCGGGCGTGGTTCTCGTCCTTGGCGCCGAGCACGCGCTGCACGATGGTTTGGTCGGCGCACCAATACCAGATGCCGAGCACGGGATAACCGAGGAGGATGGCATACCAAGGCATGCCGCTGGGGTCGCCGGCGGGCCGGAGCATGGAGAGTTTCTCGGTGGCTCCGGCGGCTTGCAGGGTATCGACCAAGGGGCCCCAGCCGCCGAGGCGCGACCAGGCGGCGGCGGTGATGACGGCGGCGCCGATCAGCAGCACGACGGTCTGAACGGTCTCGGTGAGCACGACGGCGAGCAGGCCGCCGACGATGGTGTAGAGGCCGGTGATCAGGGCGATGGCGATGATGGCGGTGTAGATGCCGCCGAATTCGGGGAAAAGATAACCGAGCACGAGGCCGCCGGTGAGGAAGGAGAACCCGACGTGGATGGTGACGGCGGAGACGATGGAAAGCACGGCGAGCCAGTCGCGGCAGGCGCGGTCGTAGCGGCGCTCCAAAAAGTCGGGGAGGGTGGAGATGCGGGTCTTGATGTAGAACGGGGCGAAGAAGAGGGCCAGCAGCACGAGGGTGAAGGCGGCCATCCACTCGAAGTTGCCGTTGAGCAGGCCGGTATCGAAGCCGGACTGGGCGAGGCTGACGAGGTGGACGCAGGAGATGTTGGTGGCGAAGAGGGCCATGCCGATGACCGGCCATTTGAGCGTGCCGCCGGCGAGGAAGTAGCCGGCCGAGTCGCCGGCGGCGGGGGTGCCGCCGGCCAGGGCCTTGGCGCGGCCGCCGCGGGTGCCGGCCCAGAGACCGAGCGCGACGACGCCCAGGAGGTAGGCGATGATGATGATCCAATCGAGGGAGTTGATGCTTTGCATGGGGTGTGGGCGGTGGTCGGCGGGGCTCGGGTTCGGGGGAGGCTAGGCGGCGGTGGCCCGCCGCGGGCGGAAGTCAGGGGTGGAGATCGGACGAGGCGCCGGGCTCTTGCGGGGTCCGGTAGACGCCGTCCCGCACCTGGACGGGGTGGATGAAGTGTTTGCGCAGGTGGGGGATGTGTTCGAGAAAAACCGCGGGCAGATCGAGTCCGATGTGATTAAACA
>CAYNUW010000234.1:0-6006 GCA_964400455.1 uncultured Akkermansia sp.
CTCTGGGTCGGCACCGATCACGGCGTAGGCGTCTACGACCCCGCCACCGGCCGCGTTGACACCCGCGGCACCGAACTCCACCTCCCCAACCAAAACACCCGCCGCATCGCCCAAGACCCCGACGGCACCCTCTGGTTCTGCTGCGACCGCTGGCCCGATCCGTCCATCCCCCCCGGCGGCCTCGTCAGCCTGCGCGACGGCGTCTGGACCCACCACGACTCCACCCGCGGCCTGCCCCGCGACGCCGCCACCAACTACCACCTCACCCGCTCCGGCACCCGCCTCGCCCTCACCACCAACCAGTGGTTCGAATCCACCGACGGCCGGACCTGGACCCTCTCCCCCGGAGCCGCCCTCGACCCCATCGCCCGCCACGTCGCCGAGTCCTCCGACGGCCGCCTCTATGTCCAAGGCGAAAACCGCCTGCTCGTCACCGACCCCTCCGCCGCCCGCGGCTGGGCTGTGCTCGCCACCGACACCCTCATCGTCGGCTCCACCCGCGACCACCAGATCTTCGTCCTCCGCCACGATACCGCCCGCGGCCTCGTCGGCTTCGACCAGTGGGACGGCAAGGATTTTCACCCCGCCTCCGCCCGCGTAGCCGATTCTCCCGACGCCCGCTTCCACCGCATGGCCGAAGCGCCCGACGGCTCGCTCTGGTGCGTGGGCAACGGCTCCGTGCTGCGCTGGGACCGCGGCCTCGGCCCCTGGAAACACTACCCCGCCCTGCCCCGCCCCGTCGCCCACGACACCCTGCGCCGCACCTGGTTCGCCCAGGACGACACCATCCTCTGGCGCGAAAATGACCGCTTCCACCAACTGCGCGGCTTCGCCTGCTTCCACGGCGTGGACGCCGACGGCGCCATCATCGGGGAACTTCCGGACGGCTCCCTCCACGCCCTGCCCACGCCCCGCTCACCCACCTTCCCGACCACCGGGCTGCACCTTCCCGGCCCGGTCCGGCTCGTCTGCCCCGACCACACCGGCCGACTCTGGCTGATCGGTCACGACCCGACCACCCGCACCACCTTCGCCCTTCATCGCGGGAACTCCGGCTGGGTCCTCGCCCGGACCGCCGACCAAAACGCCCCCGAATTCTCCAGCGCCCAGGCCGCCGCCGAGGGCGGCATCCGCTTCGTGACCGTCAACCGCGACACCAAGGCCTACCACCTCCTCCACGCCACCCCCAACGGCTCCCTCCTCCCCGTCGACCTCGGCGCCGACACCCCCGCCCTCACCTTTCCCCACCACGTGCGCATCGGAGACCATGATTTTCTCCACGCCTACCTCGGACTTTATCAAAGCCAGCCCGCGCCGCACACGCCCTGGAACCGCTCCCCCATCCTCGGTGACGCCCTTGTGCACGACTTCTCCGCCACCGAAGACTCCGCCGTCTGGCTCTTTCAAAATCGCCAGACCGGCTCCCGCCAGGCCGCCCTCTTCACCGCTTCACGCTGGCACCTCATCGACCAAGCCTACGACAACGTCCTCCCCGCGACCTCTAACCGAGGCTTTGTCTTCACTCGTAGCGGCGAAGCCTATGTCCAACTCGCCCCCCACACGCTCGACTTCGCGTTGATTCCCTTGCCCGAAACCCAACCCGTCCATCGCCACCTCGTCGACGACGACGGCTCCCACTGGTTCGGCACTCCCGAGGGCGTCCTCCGTCGCGACCCCGGCCGCGACCCGCCCCGCACCCGCATCCACGCACCCGTCACCCAAGTCCGCCTCGATCAAACCCTGCCCCTCGTCTTTTCCGCGACCACCCGCTTCCAACCCCACCTGCCTCCAAACGCCTACCGTTACAGCTGGCGCATCGACCAGGGCCCCTGGCGCGAACTCGGCCACGACACTCAACTCGACCTCGCCGTCTCCACCCTCGCCCCCGGCCCCCACCACCTCCACGTCCGCGCCACCGACGCCGACGAACTGCCCGACCCGCTCGGCGCCACCCTGCTTTTTCACGTCGCGCGTATCCCCCTCCAGGAACGCGCCCTCTTCCCCTACGTCGTCGGCGCGCTCCTGTTGATCATCACTACCCTGGCCTGGCTCGGCCTCAACCGCGCCCGCGTCGCCCTCCACGCCAACCGCGCCCTCCTCCGCGAAATCGAAGAACACCAACAAACCGAAACCGAACTCCACGCCACCAACGAACAACTCGTCTTCGCCCAGGCGGACCTCGAACGCCGCGTCGCCGAACGCACCGCCGAACTCACCGAGGCCAACTCCGCCCTCCGCGCCGCCCTCGAAGCCCGCGAAGCCGCCGCCCTCCGCCAGGCCGCCCTCGAACAACAACTCCGCGAAGCCCAGAAACTCGAGGCCATCGGCACCCTCGCCGGAGGCATCGCCCACGACATCAACAATATCCTCACCGTCATCATCCCCTGCGCCTCCTTCGCCCGCCAGGCCGCCCCACCCGACTCCCCCGCCCGCGACTACCTCGACCAGATTCTCAAAGCCGCCGACCGCGCCAAGAACCTCGTCAAACAGGTCCTCACCTTCTCCCGCCGCCGCAAAGCCGAACGCCAAGTCGTCCACCTCCCACCCCTGATCGAAGAGACCACCGGCCTGCTTCGCTCCGCCCTGCCCGCCTCCACCCACCTCGCGACACGCATCGCCCCCCACGCCGCCCCCGTCTTCGCCGACCCTCACCAGCTCCATCAGGTGCTGATGAACCTCTGCACCAACGCCCACCAAGCCCTCCCCGACCACCGCGGTTCCATCGTCATCCACCTCGAAAACCTCACCCTCTCCGCCACCCCGCCCGCCGACGCCCCTGCTCTCCCCCCCGGCGACTACCTCCTCCTTGCCGTCGAAGACGACGGCCACGGCGTGCCCCTCGAACTCCAAAACCGCATCTTCGAGCCTTTCTTCACCACCAAGGGTCCCGGCGAAGGCACGGGCCTGGGCCTCGCCGTCGTCCACGGCATCATTCAAGCCCACGAGGGCCTCATCCGCTTCCGCCCCCGCCCCGAAGGCGGCAGCCGCTTCGAAATCTTCCTGCCCGCCGCCGCTGCCCCGCCCGCCCCCGCCTCCCTCAGTCCCTTCCCGCCCCCTCCCTCCCCCGCCGGCCCGGTCGCCATCCTGGCCGTCGACGACGAAACCGGTGTGCTCAACCTCGTCGCCCTGGCCCTCCGCCAACGCGGCTTCACCGTCGACGCCTTCTCCGACCCCGCCGGAGCCCTCGCCGCCTTCCGCGCCCAACCCAAACAATACCACCTCGTCATCACCGATCTCAACATGCCCCACATCACCGGCGTCGAACTCGCCGGCGAACTGCTCCGTATCCGCCCCACCCTGCCCATCCTGCTCATCACCGGCGTCGAGGACAACGCCGCCATCACCTCCGCCCGCGCCGCCGGAATCGCCCGTCTCCTGCCCAAACCCTTCCTCCCCGGGGAGCTCTACGATGCCGTCAACGATTTGCTGGCCGCTGATCGGGCCTAGCCCCGCACACCCGCGCCGGATGCTCCAAAATCACCAACACATAAGAATACACCCGCGCCCCGCTCAGCCCGGGATGGGTATGGTTTAACTTCGGCGTCAGACTCCGGCAGATCGGCCTCACCTCCGCCACCCGCCACCCCTCCTTCACCCGGGCCCGGAACTCATCCTCCTGCGCCCCCTCGATCACCACCGCATCATGCACGCCATTCGTGGCGATAAAACCCAGCCGACCGGGACCGGCCAGACGCGCGGCGTATTCGAGATTCAGGGCGACCATGACGAACACACTCTGCCCACCTTGGCCGCGAAACGCAACCCCGCCGCCCCCCGCCGGCCAGCTCAAGCCGCGAAACCGCCCATCTCCTCCCGCGCACTCCGCATCTCGGTCAAAATCACATCGGTCCTCTGCAGCAACCGCGTGCCCGCCGCCGTGATCGTCACCGACCGCCCCATCCGATCAAACAAGCGGCACCCCAAATCCCGCTCCAACGCCTTGATCGCATGACTCACCGCCGATTGCGTCAGATTCAGCTCCCGCGCCGCCTGCGTAAAACTCCCCAACCGCGCCAAGGTGGCAAAGGCGAGTAGCTTCCGACTGTCGAGAATGTGAGGAGACATAAGGCGGCGCGCGTTCGGGTTTACCCAACCATGAGCACGATTCACGCCATTCCACCCTAAGACCGGTGGCATGAGATTTTTTCATCTGAACTGCGCCCAAGAGGGGAGAAACGGCCTCCCCCGGAGACGCCCCGGGTTGGTTAACACCCCCGCCGCAACGCCGCGCAGACGATCCCCGCCGCCACCGCCGCGTTCAACGACTCCGCCCCTCCGTGCCGCGGGATCGTCACCCGCCGCGTCGCCGCCGCCCGCACCGCCGCCGACGGCCCCCGCCCCTCCGCGCCGATCACCAACACCGCGTCCGCCATCGCCCCCAACCCCTCCACGCTCTCCCCCTCCAAATCCGCCACCAACACCGGCACCCCCGCCTCGGTCAACACCCCGGCCAACTCCGCCACCACCACCCGCACCCGCGCGAACGAACCCATGCTCGCGTTGATCACCTTCTGCGAAAACAAATCCGCGCAATCCGGCGACAACACCACCCGCGCGCACCCGAACCAATCCGCGATCCGGATCAGCGTTCCCACGTTCCCCGGGTCCTGAATCCCGTCGAGCGCCAGCGTCAGCCCTCGCTCCAGCTCCCCCGCCCCCAACTCCGCCCGCTCGATCCGCCCCACCGCCAGCACCCCGGACGGCGTCGGCAGATGACTCATCCTCGCCAGCTCCTCCGCCCCCACCCGCCGCACCGCCACCCCGGCCGGCGCCGCGTAGTCCTCCGTCGAATACACGACTTCGAACCGGTGCCCCGCCGCCAGCAGCTCCGCCACCACCTTCGGGTTCTCCACCACAAAAAGCCCCTCGGCCTCCCGCCGACGTTTGTCCCGCAGCTCGCGCACCCGTTGCAGTTCGGCCTTGGTCAAGGTGATCATCCCGTCAGTCTCCCACTCTGCGCCGCAAGCCACCCTACTGCGGCAGCTTCAACTCCATCCCGATTTTCAACGCCGACTCATTCGGCAGCTGATCCCGGTTGATCGCGTAGATATCCCGCCAGCGATTGCGCGTGCCGAAATGCCGCAGCGAAATACTCATCAGCGTGTCTCCCTTGGCCACCACGTGCTTGCGACCCGAAGCCGCCGCCGCCACCGGCGGGCTCGCCGTCGCCGCCGTCGCCGGCGCGACCGTCGTGCTCCGCCCCGCCGCCGCCGGACTCACCGGCACCACCCCCACCGGCGCCGCATAGGCCGATTCCGTCGCCAGGTTCACCGGCGCATTCACCGGCAACTCCTGCACAAAACCTTGCGAGGGCTCCAATGTCGCCAACCCGGGCGCCGCTCCCGAGGAGTCCAGCAACGCCGCCCGCGCCGCCACCAACTGCTCCTTCAGCTGCAGGTTCTCCCGCTGCAAACGATCCACCGCGTCGATCAAATCCGTGCGCTCCGACTGGTGGTCCAACGGTTGCGCCGGCAGCGTGCGCGCAAAATCCCGGATGCACGCCTGAATGCTCTGCTCCACCATCCGCGCCTGCTCCGTCCCCTTCCGCTGCTCAATGAACCGCTTGTAATGATAGATCGCCGAGATCGGATCCTTGATGTGCTTGTGATAAATGATCGCCACCTCCAGGTGAGATTCCGCCGCCGCCCCTCCGCGCTGGTCGATCAAACGCAAAAAAGAGACCATCGCCTCCCGCTCCCTGCCCATCCGCAACAACTCCTTCCCCCGCCGGAAATCCGGGTCCTCCACCTCGGCCGTCAGGCCGGTCACCACCCCCGGCGCACAACCCGTCAACCCCCCGCCGGCTAGGGCGAGCAGTAACCACACCAAAAAACAGGAATACGAACGGCGCATGACGAAACAGACGGAAAAGGGATTGAAGGAAATCAGACCTGGGCAAGTCTCGCGAGTCTCCCGCAGACACAAACCCGAAATGGACCTCGCCACACCCTTTGTCCTCAAACGCGCCCGCCATGAAGGCGTCGCTAGCCTCCGCGAAGCGAACCG
>CAYNUW010000235.1:0-5915 GCA_964400455.1 uncultured Akkermansia sp.
AAGATCGTGTTAACTCATGGTGGAGAGATGGTCGGGAAATATAGGTTTCGGGTATTAAATCCGCGGCGGTGTTGGGTCAACTGGCGCGGTGGCTCCCAGGTCAGGAATTTTTACAGAAACCATTAATGATAAATAATATGAAAGTTAGCTGCGGTTTTCCGGGTCATCCGCGCGGAAACCCGCTCGTATCTGCGCCAACTGTGCCTGAGTTTTTGAACCCGGAGGACTGGGGCGGCAGGCCCTGCTCCGGGGAGTGTTTGGTTTCCAGACTCTTGCGTTGATTTGCCGCCGTGAGGAGCCAGGGGGGCCTAGGCGGGTAAAAAAAAAGCCCCTCCGGGTGGGGGAGGGGCGCAAGAGCGGGGGGTGATGGAAGTGGGCGGGTTTACTGCTTCAGCACCACCAGATCGGCGCGGCGATCTTTGGCCATGACGTCGTCCGTGGCGTTTTCAGCGGCCTCCAGGTCGCCCTTGGAGAGAACCTCGATCTTGTCGGCGGGAACGCCCAAGGTAACGAGGTATTGGCGGGCGGATGCCGCGCGGCGATCGCCTAGGCCGAGGTTATACTCGGAGGTGCCGCGCCAATCACAACGGCCCTCGATGAGGAGGCGATGCTGGGGATTGGAGTCCAGATAGGCTTTGGCGGCGTCGAGTTTGGCGCGCTCGGGAGCGGCGATGGCGGACTGGTCGTAGGCGAAGTAGACGGGTTGGAGGAGCCCGCGAATGGTCATGCCGTCGTCGATGACGCCGTCACGATTGGCCAGGGTGCTGCCGGGCTCGAGAGTGCCGTCACCGAAGCCGGAGCCAAAATCGCCGGCGCCGCCGGGGGTGAGTGCGCCCTGCTGGCCGATCACGGTGCGAGCGGGATCGGGGCGAACGGGCTTTTGACGGCAGCCGCTCGCGAACAGGGTGGAGGCGGCCACGATTACGAAGAGGATTTTGCGGGAGATCGCGTTCATGAAATGGGTGGGTTGTTGACGTTAAGCCGGACCGCTCTTCCGTCCTCAAGCACATTGTGCTCCGACGCCTGGTGATTGGCGTCTTCTTTTACCCATGACCCACGACCCGGTTATTTTTCTTTTCGACAATGGCTCGTTTCGCGCCGAGGCGACGCTGAGTCTGCGGAGTTTGGCGGAGCGTTTGGCGGCCCGGTCAGGGCAAAGGGTCGAGGCGGTTTCCTTACTGCATTCGACGCGGGTGTCGCCGTCGGAGCTCGGTGGGGTGCCCGCCCGGCTTTTGGAGCCGGCCTTGGATGCCTGGTGGAGTGGTCAACCGGAGGGGCGGGCGGTGCTGTTGCCCTTGTTTTTCGGGCCGAGTGGCGCTTTGGTCGAGTATGTTCCGGACCGACTGGGCTCGTTGCGGGAGCGACATCCGGCCGGGCGGGCGGTCTTGGCGGAGGCCTTGGTGGTGGCGGAGGAGGAGCCGGGTGAACTCGTGGCCGCGCTGGCCGATCGGGTGCGGGCGGTGGTGGCCAAGCGCGGATGGCGGAGGCCGAAGGTGGCCTTATGTGATCATGGCACGCCGCTGCGCACGGTAACGGCGGTGCGGGACCGGCTGGCGACGGGGTTGAGGGAAGCTTTAGCCGGAGAAGTGGCGGCGGTGGCGGCGTGCTCGATGGAGAGGAGGGAGGGACCGGAGTATGCGTTTAACGAGCCCTTGCTGGAGCGGCTGTTGGCGGCGCCGCCTTTTGACGAAGGTGAAGTGGTGGTGGCCTTGCAGTTTCTTTCGCCCGGCCGACACGCGGGACCGGGCGGAGACGTGGCGGAGATTTGTGAACGGGCTGAACAGGCGGCCCGGGCGGCCGGCCGGACGCTGACAACCGCAATGACCGAGACGCTGGCCGACGATGATCGTTTGGTGGAGGTTTTGGCCCGGCGAGCGGAGGCGGCGTCGCGCCGTTTGATCGGGGCAAACTAAACCGCTCCGGGGCACCGGGCGCCCAACCTGGAGGGCGCGGACGTTCCTGGGGTTGGGCCGTGGGCGGTGCAGGTTAGCTCAAGTCGAGCGCCAGTAGAGAGAGTAGCGCTGGTGGTGGAGTTCGTAGAAGGGTAGCAGTTCGACGGTGCCGCCGTCGGTGGTGGGGGCGCGGTAGTGGAGGGGGTGGCCGGGGACGGGAAGGAGCGACGCGGGGTCAATGGACGTTAGGGCGGGAACGGCTGCGGGAGGGAGGGGGTGGAATTCGGACTGGTTCCAGGTCATGTCGGACTCGGGCATGTCCTCGCGGCCCAGGGCGCCGCCGAGTAGGACGGGACCGACGAAAAAGGAGACAAGGGCGGGGTCGTCCATGGCGGGGCGAGCACGGACGGCGGGAGGGAGGAGGAGGGTGAAGGCATCGCCCTCGCGCCATTCGCGGTCGAGGACGACGCAGCCATTCCGTAGAGGAAAAGCGGATACAGGGTGAACGCGGCCGTCGAGGAGGACGGAGGCGGGCGCGGCCAGCCAGGAAGGCAGGCGGAGGTGGAGGGCGGCGGAGACCGGGGAGGGGGCGGAGACGGTGAAGGCGACCTCAGGGTGGGCGGGGTGGGGCGTGGTCTGGGTGAGGACGAGGCCGAGGGCGGGGAATTCGATGCGGGCGGGCAGGTAGAGATTGATCCAGATGTCGCGGCCGGACTCGTAGGCGAGGCCCTCGGCGTAGCGGGCGGTGTTTTCGACGCCGGTGCCGGAGCAGCACCAGAAGGCGTGGGGGTGGCCGTAGACCTTGAAGCGGCCGGGCTGGGCGGCGACATGGTAGGTGGTGTGGCCGCCGAGGGGGGAGACCGAGGCGAGGATGTGGTTAAACAGGGCGTGTTCGTGGAAGGCGGCGCAGCGCGGATCGCCGGTGCGGGTGAAAAGGGCGCGGGAAAAACGGAGCAGATTGTGGGTGTTGCAGGTTTCCCCAGTGAGGTCGGTGAAGGCTGCACTCTCGACGCCGGGCGGGCCGAATTTTTCGTCAAAGGCATTGCCACCGAAAGCGAAAGAGTGGCGATCGGTGACTTCGAAAAAGAAGAAGCGGGCGGCGCGAAGGAGGCGCGGATCGTCGATGAAGTCGGAGGCGAGGGCGAAGGAGAGGGCCTGGGGGACGTGGGTGTTGGCGTGGAGGCGGACGAGCTTGTTTTCGCCGGCGGCGAGGGGGTCGAGGAACCAGTCGCGGAGGAAAACGCGGGCGGCGGCGAGGTGGCGTGGATCTCGAGTGAGGGCGTAAACGCCGAGGAGGGATTCGGCGATGCCCCCGTATTCGTTGACCGGATTCCCCTTGTAGTCCGTGCGGGTCATGTGCTCGACGGCCTCGGGGGAGAGGCGGGCGAGGCGGGCGGCGAAGTAGTCGGCCAGGCGGAGGACGACGCGGAGGGCCTCGGCGTCGCCGGTGTGGGCGTGGGCGTCGAGCAGGCCGGCCATGATCTTGTGGATGGTGTAGTAAGGGGCCCAGACCTGGTCGAAAAAGACGGTTTCGAGGGTGTCGAACTCGGTGGCGGGAAAGGCGGAGAGGTAGCCGGTGCCGAGGGCGTCCTGGCAGGCGGCCAGGCCGGCGACGAGGTCGCGGGCGCGCCGGCGGCAGAAGTCGTCCCCGGTGGCGGCGGCCATGCACGAGACGGCGCTCAGGTAGTGTCCGACGAAGTGTCCGCGGAGGCCGCAGCCGGGGGATTCCCAGCCGGGATAGGGCTCGCCGGGGGCCGGGAGGCCGGCGGTGACGCGGAAGCTGTGGAGCAGGCGGTCGAGGTCGTAGTGCCGCAACATCACGCGATGCAGCTCCTGGCGTTCCTTGAGCGGACCGGCCAAGAGACGGATGCGGGAGAGAGGGACTTCCGTGGCGAAGTGAGGGCAGGTGGGCATGGGTGGTGTCGAGCTGGGGCGATCAAGCGACGGATGAGTGGGATTGGTGGATGGTGGCGACGGGGCGGCCGGCCCCGCAGTAACTCTGCACGCGACCCGCGCCGGGGGCGCGGCCCTGAGCGCGGGAGCGGAAACGGGCGAACATGAAGGACAAAAGATTTAGCGAGTGAAGAAATCCCAGATGCCGGGCGCGACGGTGAAGCGAAGGTGGGTGGCGTCGGCACCGAGCGGAGTTAAGCCGGGCGGGAGCGAGGAGGCGGCCGAGGCGGGCCAGACGACGTGGCCGTTGCAGGTGACGGTGGCGGCGAGGGGGAGGACGACGGTGGCGAGGGTGGCGGGCGGGGAGGACAGCTTGAGGTGGAACTCGGTTTCGTCGCGTTTGACCGCGACCTCGATGCGGCCCCTGACGGTTTCGAGGCCGGTGCGCACGCGGCGGAGGGAGCCCAGTTGGGGTTTTACCTGATAGGTGGCGAAGCCGGGGGTGGTGGGGGCGACGCCGGCCACATATTCGCCGAGCAGGGTGAGGGGGCCGCCGGACCAGCCGTGGTTGTAGCTGCCGCCACCGTAGCCCTCGGGACCGATGCCCCACCCCTCCCAGAGGGTGGTGAGGTCGCTTTCGACCATTTTCCGGTAGCGGACTTTTAGACGGGCGAGGGCGGCGTCGGTGTCGCCCATGCGAAACAGCGCCTCGAGAAGATACTTCTCCATGTAGGGGCTGGCCTCAAAGGACGTGGCGAAGATCTTTTTCAGGGCAGGCCATTGGTCGGGGGTGGCGAGGCCGTAGAGGGCGGCGAGGCCGTGGCCGCGGTCGTCGGTCTTGCCGGTGTATCCGTGCGAGCGATACTCCGAGCCCCGCCAGAGCACGCGGTTGTAGTTGGCGGCGATGCTGGCGCGTTTCGTCTCGTAGCCGGGAATGTCGCGCTGGTTATCGGTGAGGCGGGCCATCTCGATGGCGGCGGCCAGGGCTTGGTAGAGAAGGGCGTTGTCCATGACCGGGCGGTCGATGTTGTCGCCCCAGTCACCCCAGTCCCAGCCGCCGGCGCGGTGGACGAGCAGGCCATCGGGGCCGAGTCGCCAGAGCGCCAGGTAATCGCGCACGGCGGGGTACGCGGTGACGAGGGTGTCGAGGTCGCCGGTGTAGCGGTAGTAGTAGAGAAAGCCGTGTTCGCCGATGCTGGAGAGCATCTGACCGGGAAGCTCTTTGTCCCAGGAGCCGGCGGGAACGGGGGAATAGAGTGTGCCATCGGGTTTGCGCCAGTGAACGAGGTCGAGTATGGCCTTGCGGATGAGGGCGTGGGAGCGGGTGTCGCACGCGTAGAACATCTCGCCGAGGAGGATGGCGACGTCGCCCCACCACTGGGCGCGTTCGCGGTCGGGATCCTGGATGGAATCGCGCATGTTGACGTTCATGGTGTGGCGACATTTGAGCCACAGACGGTCAAGGAAGGGGTCGTCGGACTCGAAGAAGCCCACGAAGTCGGTATCATAGCGGGTCTCGCGGTAACGGAGGTCGAGGATTTCGACCCCGGGCGGGAAGGTGTAGTGGACGGAGTGACCGTTGAAGTAGGCGGGGGATTCGAAGGCTTGTTCGCCCTCGCGGGTGAGATATTCGGTGCGGAGGTTGTATTCGGAACCGCCCTTGTAGTTGTCGGTGCGGATGTCGATGAGCAGGCCGGCGGGGGCCTTGATTTTAAAGTAGGGCGAGATCGAGAGATTACGCGGGAGTCGGGCGACCAGGGTGGAGCCGTCGGAGGTTTTTGGATACGACGCGGCGTTTTCGTAGGGGAGGAGGCCGCTGTCCCGCCAGAGCGGGGTGGGGCGTGGGACGAGCTGGTTCCAGGGCGCGGCGGGCGGGGTGCCTAGGTCAATGGCGGCGGGCCAGGCCTGGTCGTCGAAGGCGGGGGCCGGCCAATCGCCGGGAGAAAGGCGGGCGTCGTAGCGGACGTTGAACTCGGGGAGGCGGTAGTTGGGGTGGGGTTTTTCGGTTTCGCCGAAAGCGGGGTGGCGGAGGGCCTTCCAAGAGGTGTCGGAGAGGACGAGGACCGGGCCGGCGCGAAGTTCGAAAAGGAAACCGGCTTGGCCGCTGTTTTTGTGGGAGAAGCCATCGCG
>CAYNUW010000236.1:0-5914 GCA_964400455.1 uncultured Akkermansia sp.
ATTTCGCACGTTGTAGCGCCCGGGATGACGGCCTTTGTTGATTATGAAGTGCAAACGTTCTTTAACGGCGCTGCCTCCGGTGCCGGCGCACATTTTGGAGGGCGTGATGCCGGGACCATTCGCCGCGGTCTTTTTGCACCGACCCTGAACGCGTGGTATAATCTTTGGCTAGTTGTGGATAATGCGGCCAACACCTACCGCATTTATGTTCAGCGAGATGGTGATGCTCTTTACAGCACCCAGACTGAGATCGCTTCGGCCGATGGCACTTGGAATTTCAGACGATCACTCGCCTCCAATTCCTTGGTGACTTTTCTCATCATGTCGAACGCGGGCGGCAGCAGCGTCATGCTCGATGACCTTTACGTTGATCCGGTCGCAACGCCCAACTTAACCAATCCATTGGCGGTGGCCAACCCTGACGCTGATGGTGACGGACTGGAAGATGCTTGGGAAATTTTTTACTTTGGTAACACCACCGCTCAGAGCGGATCGGGAGACCCGGACGGTGATAACTTCACTAACGACCAGGAGGAGACCGCCGGTTCCAATCCGCTCCAAGTCGCCTCAACCCCATCTGATGTGGATGGTGATGGTTTGCTCGATAGCTGGGAAGTAAGCTTTTTCGGATCCCGGGCTGCCCAGAATGGCCTGGGTGATTTCGACGGCGACGGTGCCACCAACGAGCAGGAGGAAACCGCCGGCACCGATCCCACCAACGTAGCCTCCGCGCCCGACACCGATGGCGACGGCTTACGCGACGCCTGGGAGATGGCCTTCTTTGGAAACCTCACGGCGGCCAACGCCGGTGGTGACAACGATTCCGATGGCTTCAGCAACGCCGCCGAACAGGCCGCCGGTTCTTCTCCGGTGGACAATCAGTGGACACCGGTATCGGCCAAGCTCCGGCACCGCTGGAGCTTCAGCGGTGATTTGCTCGATTCTGTCGGCACTGCTCATGCCACAATCTCCGATCCCGATAACAATCCGGCCGTTGGTGGCACCGTCACCCAAAATTCTACTTCGGTGACGCTGTCTGGCGGAGCCTCCGGCACATCCGCTGCGGTCTTGTTGGGCAACAATCTGATCGGTGGACGCACCGAGCCGGTGACCCTGCAATTTTGGGCTACCCAGCACGCCGTTCAAAACTGGGGTCGTATCTTCGACTTCGGCTCTTCGACTAGCGAGTATTTGTTTATGTCTTGGGTGCAGGGCACGAACGCGTCTGCCGACCAAAGCGAATGGGTTGACGGTGGCGTCACCAGCCGTCTACCCAATACCAACGCGCCTTACACCTTGGGTACACAGTATCATGTTGTGATGACGCTTACGCCCGCCGCCTACACCAATGGTTCACTGGCGCGCGGCACCCGTGTGACTTGGTGGACGGCGCCTGCGGCCTCGGGTGCGACGCTGTCGCCGCGTGGCACTTTTGATACGACGATCAGTCTCAGGAGTTTTGTTGATCAGAACAACTGGTTGGGACGATCCATGTGGACGGGTGACAACGTGGCCAATGCCACCTACGACGAAGTTCGCATCTGGGATGGTGCTTTGACCCAAGACGCCATCCAAACCTATCAACTCGCCGGGCCGAATGCATTCACCTTCACGGACAGCGATGGTGACGGGTTGAGCGATCCGTGGGAGATCAGCTTCTTCGGTAATCTGTCCTCCGGATTTGGTGACGACCCGGACAACGACGGCAGGAGCAATTACGACGAGTACATTGCGGGTTCCAATCCCACCATTGCGGCCTCGGTTCCCGGCGACGTGGATGGTGATGGATTATCGGACAGCTGGGAACTTTCCAATTTTGGCAACCTCGCGCAGACCGCCTCAGGCGATCCCGATGGAGACGGCGCCACCAATCTCCAAGAGTTTCTCGCGGGCAGCCAGCCCAACAGCGCTACTTCTTATCCCGACGATGACTTCGATTTTATGAACGACGCTTGGGAGATTCGCTACTTTGGCAATCTGTCCCAAGGTCGCAATACCGACTTCGACGGGGACGGTTATACCAATGGGTTCGAATTTGATAATAACTATGATCCCACCAATCCGATCTCCTCGCCCGACAGCGACGTGGACGGTTTGCCTGACGGTTGGGAGATAGTGAACTTCAAGCTCGCGGGTGAGGACTCCGTCAACGACCTCTCCACGATATTGGCCCGTTATTCTGGATTGGATGATCCCGATGCGGATGGCTTCGATAATTCGCTCGAATTTGCCTTTGGAACCAATCCCGCCCTGAATACTTCGGTCCCCGGTGACATAAACAACGACGGTGTAAGCGACGGCCCATTGCTGAAACTTGGCGGCGACGTGCTTGGAGCCACCTCGTTTAACACCGGCCTAAATTGGCTTGATGGCGTCGAACCCATGGCAGGCAAAATCTATGTGGTTTCGGTTAACGGACTGCGGACTCCTCCGTCCGCCGGTGATTTCACCTTTGCGGGTGATCGACTTGTGCTCACAACCGGTGGCACGAATATCGGCACCTTGATCTGGAAAAATGACGGTGCGGTGACGTTCCCGCTGCTTCAGATGAACGGCGGCACGATCAATCACGCTTCCACCAATGGATTCCTGATTCAGCTCAATGGTCTGGTGCAGGTGACGGCTCCTTCCAGCCTGTGGGCGAACAATGGTCCGATTCAGGTCAACGCGGCCATTTCGGGTTCGTCCGCACTCACACTCACCGGCAATAACACGGTCACGATCGCGGGTGCCTACACAAGCACGGGAAATTTGGTGGTGAATGCTCACTCGACCAACGCCGCGTCCAATCGTCTCACTCTGGCTCCGACGGGCAGCATTCGTTTCGCACTCGGTGCGGGATCTGCGGTCAATACGTTGGCGGGCGCGGGTGCGATCACGCTCAACGGATCCTTCGTCATCGATGGCTCCGGGGTTACCCCCGCGCTGGGCGACAGCTGGACGCTGGTCACCAACACGGGCGCCAAGACTTATGGTGCGAGCTTTGCCGTCACTGGTTTTGCTCCCGACACCGGCACGGCGGGCTCGCGCAAGTGGATATCTCTCGGCGCCGCGCCCTACTATCAGTTCGACGAGGCTACCGGTGTGCTCACGGTTGTGACCAACCCGGATAGCGACGGCGACGGCTTGCTCGACACGTGGGAAATCACCTTTTTCGGCGGTTTGTCTCGTGACGGCTCGGGTGATTTTGATGGCGACGGTGCCACTGACCTCGCTGAGTTCCTCGCGGGTTCGAACCCGACGCTGGACACCTCTTGGCCTGACAGCGACGCCGACGGGGTCAATGACGCTTGGGAGATTGCCACCTTTGGCAACCTCACTACCGCCACTGCCACCGACCGCGACGGTGACGGCCTGCCGGATGCGTGGGAAGTCCAATTCTTTGGTGTCACCACCGCACAAGGCGCGAACGGTGATCCGGACAACGACGGACACACCAATGCGACGGAACTGACAGCCGGCTCCAATCCGTCTGAAGTCGCCAGCGTTCCGGGCGACATCAACGGCGACGGTTTTGCTGATGGTAATCTGCTGATTGCCGCTGATGCCATCGGCACCAACTCGTTCACGACCGGGTTGAACTGGACCGATTCCTTGCCTCCCGCCGCCGGTAAGAACTACCTCGTTGCTCGTCAGAGCCTCCGCACCCCTGCGGATGCGAATCCCTACACCTTTGCTGGTGATCGCTTGGTTATCTACACCGGCGGTAATCTGTTGGTGAAAGGCAGCGGTGTGCTGACGGTCCCGCAGTTGGTGTTGGACGGTGGTCGCCTTCACAACGGCACCGACGGAAATGTAGTGGTGACGATCGAGGGTGCGATTACGGTCCGTCGTAACTCCGAGATCTTTGCCCAAAACCAGGGCTTCATCTTCAACGCGCCGATTTCCGGCACGGGTGACCTTACCCTCACGGGAGCCAACATGGTCACCTTCGCCGGGAACAACACGCGCCGGGGCAGCCTGGTGTTGACGAACACTGCGGGCTTTACCCTCGCAGCCTCGGGCACGATGGCCTTTGCCCCGGGTGCGAACACCGTCACCAATGCCATCACTGGCAGTAATCCCGCCGTGTTGAATGGTGCGTTTGCCATCGACACCACCGCTGCCAGCACGACCGCCGGTGCGTCTTGGGTTCTGGTGGCCACCACCGGGGCCAAGACCTACGGTGAGACCTTCTCGGTCGTGGGCTATACTTCGGATGGAGCGGCGGCGGGTGCGCGCAAGTGGACCTCGGGCATCTATACCTATGACGAAGCGACCCACACGCTCAGTGTAAGCGCTGTCGCCTTGAGCGCCGTGCAGACTTGGCGTCAGTCCAACTTCGGCACGACAGAGAATGCCGGCCAAGCTGCTGATTCGGCCGACCCCGACAACGACGGTCGTCCGAACCTGCTGGAATACGCGCTCGGCACGAATCCTCTCGCGGCCACGAATGGCGCGCCTGTCACGCTTACCCGCTCCGGCAACGTCCTGACCCTCAGCTTTAACCACATTGGCGACACCACGCTGACCTATACGGTTGAAGCGGGTAACGACCTGTCGGGTTGGAGCACGGTCGCCACCTATACCGGCCTTAGCAGCGCCGGCACCACCACCTACACCGACAACGTCAGCCTCACCGGCGGCGTGCGTCGTTTCCTCCGCCTCAAGGTCGCTGCGCCCTGAAG
Organism: uncultured Akkermansia sp.; assembly: GCA_964400455.1. Taxonomy (GTDB): domain Bacteria; phylum Verrucomicrobiota; class Verrucomicrobiia; order Opitutales; family Opitutaceae; genus IMCC26134_A. The sequence continues at coordinate 4,668 of CAYNUW010000236.1, forward strand.
GAGATAAAGTTCTTAAAGCAAAGCCTGCGGGTGCCTCGATTCTCCAAGTTGGGGCACCCCTTTTATCGAAACCTTGGTCCGCCTGTCTGCCTTTCCCATGAATTCTCCATTTTCACGCATTGCTCGGCGTGGTTTCACGCTGATCGAGCTTTTGACCGTAATCGCTATCATCGGCATACTCGCCGCGATCATAATACCCACGGTTGGTCGCGTGCGCGATAAAGCCAAGGCGGCTCGCTGTTCGAGCAACGTTCGTCAGTTGGTCGCCGCCTTGATTAACATGGCGAACCAAGACAAACAACAGCGGTTCCCCTCGATTGGCAACCCGGATAATAAAACCGTTCTCGGTGCAATGCCGTGGGATGTTTTGAAAGAGAGAGTCAACGGGACCCCGGCGCTTCAGCTGACTCTCCGTGATCTCATCAGCACGGCGGGACGCTCCGTGGCCATGTGTCCGTCCAACTCCAAGCCGGCCGAAAATGACGAGTATTTCTCGACTTACGGTTATGCGACGATCGATTATATTCTATTGGTAGGTGTCTCGGGTGCTGGACCGGCGGGAGTTAAAAACAGTCCGGGTAACGTTTTTTACAGCGACAAGATTCGAGACGAGTATAGGACGGTCGATATTAAGAACGGAGGCCTTACCACGGTTCCGCCGAGCCGTCGTGAATTGGTGGTGGACGCGTTGGGCGTCAAAGGCACAAGTTGGGAATGGGCAACCACCAATCTGGGCAAGCCTGGTTCCAATCATGTCAGCGGTAACATGGCCACGGGTGCCAACATTGGGTTTGTCGATGGACATGTGGAGTGGCGCTCGATCGAAAAGATGCGTGAAATGAGCGGAAGCACGATTCCCTTTGCTCGCACGAATCCGGTGCAAGGTGCTACTTTTGTTTGGTAAAATACTAGAATATATGGTTTTACGTGATACCTTGTTGCGGAACCGGCTGAGTTGTATTTTTCCTGATCGGGCGGACTGATGTAACCGTGCTTTTTTGACGGCCATCCAGCCGTTCGCTAGCACGCATCGCTGGTGGTGCGATTCACTATCTCTGCATCTGATTGTTTTTTAACCTGCTAACAAATAGTAGCTTAGGTTACTATTCTTCTGCGGAGGGTCGCTTTTCTTTCCCTTCTTATTATCCGCGATCAATGACCCCCAGTTTTGTGCTTGCTCATTATTTACGTAAGTGATTTCCGCGATTTTGCGTTTTAAAACAGTCGGCGTGAAGCCGGACTTTGCG
>CAYNUW010000237.1:0-5897 GCA_964400455.1 uncultured Akkermansia sp.
CGGGAAGGGCGGCGAGGACGGCACTGAAGGCGCGGGCGGCGTCGGCCGGACGACCGGCGGCGGCCAGGACGAGGCCGAGGCCGTGCCGGACCTGGTGGTCGTCGGGGTGTTGACGGAGGTGGAGCTCCAAGGTGGCGGCGGCCTCGGTGTAACGACCTTGATCGACCTGGGTCTGGGCCAGGTCGATACGAGCCTCGGGGTGAGCGGGGTCGAGGCGCAGGGTTTCGACCAACGCGGCCTCGGCCTCGGCGAGGCGACCGAGGGCGGCGAGGGTTTGGGCGAGGTGGTGGCGGGGGACGGGCGCGGAAGGGGCGGCGGCCACGGCTTGTTGCAGGAGTCGGAGGGCGGGATCGAGCTGTCCGGCCTGGGCGCGCAGGAGGCCGAGATTGTGCAGGGCAAAAGGGTGGGCGGCCTCGAGCGCGAGGGTGCGTTCGAAGCAGGAGGCGGCGTCTTCCGGTCGGGGCTGGGCGAGGCGCACCAAGCCGAGGTGGTAATGGGCCTCGGCGTAATCGGGGTGGAGACGGAGGGCGGTCGCGAGGTGGGCTTCGGCCTCGGCGGCACGATCATGGGCGATGAGCCAGCGGCCCAGGTGCTGGTGGGCTTCGGCGAGGCGAGGGTCGAGTTCGATGGCGCGGCGAAAGTAGTCCCCGGAGTCGGCGAAACGGCCGGCTTTTTCGAGGGCTTGGCCCAGGTCGGAGTGGCCCTTGGCGTCGTGGGGGGCGAGCTCGACGACGCGGGAGAAGAGGGCGAGGGCGTCGTCGATCCGGCCCTGGGTGAGGCGGGCGTTGGCAAGGTTGGCGAGGGCGTGGAGGTGGTCGGGCTTGAGCGTGAGGGAGCGTTCGAAAAGGGAGACGGCCTGGTCGACGCGACCCTCGGCGAGTTCCACCGCGCCGAGGTTGTTGTGGGCCATGTAGGAGGTCGGGGTGCGCTCGATGGTGGTGGTCCAGAGGGTGCGCAGGTTTTCATACATGCGACTCTGGCGCCACGTGAGGGTGGCCAAGCCGAGCAGGAGCAGGGCGGCGACGCAGGCGGGGGCGGTCGGGTGAAGCCGGCGTAAGCCGGGGACGAGGCGGGTGGCGGCGGCACCGGCGAGGGCGGCGGGGCCGATGAGGGCGACGTAAACGTAGTGGTCCGCGACGAAGGTGTAGCGGAAGGTGTAGAGCATAAAAAAGCCGAGCAGCGGGAAGAGCGAGGCGACGAAGAAGACCAGGGCGGTTTCGGGTCCCCGGCCGAGCCGGTGGCGGAGGGCGAGCACGGTGGCGGCGAGGGCGAGCAGGGGCAAAAACCAGGCCCAGGCGGCGGGGGAGCGGGCGTCGATGGACCAAAGGGAGTAGCTGAAGGCGAGGTTTTCGGGCCAGAGGAGTTTGCCGAAATAGAAGCAGAGGGCGCGCGCGGCGATGAGCAGGCGGTCGAGCGCGCCGTAGGCGAACTCGTCGCCGACGGTGCCTTGCTGGTGACGCTCCCACCAGATGGAGACGAGGCCCATGACGAGGCCCATGAGGACGAAAGGGGCGATCTGAACCCAGCGACGCGCGGCGAGGGGGCGGTCGCGCAGCCAGAGGATGAGCACGAGGCCGGCGGGCAGCGTGCAGGCGGTGGTCTTGCTGAAGAGGGCGAGGGCGTGGCAGGCGAGGGCGGCGGCGTAGAGCAGACGAGGTCGGACGGGGGTGGGGGCGGTGAAGCGTTCCCAGAGGAGCAGCACGAGCAGGCTGAAGAAGAGGGACTGGATGTTTTTGAGTTCAGTGATCCAGGCGACGGACTCGACTTGCAGCGGGTGGAGGGCGAAGAGGGCGGCGCCGAGCCAGGCGCCGGGGATGGCCAGGCGGGCAAGCAGGTGCCAGACGAGCAGGGCGTTGACGGCGTGGAGGAGGATGTTGACCCAATGGTAACCGGCGGGGTCCATACCCCAGAGGGCGTGCTGGAAGCGAAAGCTGGTGTAGACGAGCGGGAAGTATTGGGACGGGGAGTCGGTGGAGAACCAGATGCGCCAGAGCCCGTCGGGCGCGGTGATGAGGGGGTTGTGGGTGACGTATTCGTCGTCGTCCCAGATGAAGCCGGCGTGCCAAGCGGGTTGATAGGATAGGATGATCGCACCGACGAGGACGACGGCGAGGAGGGCCATGCGCAGGGAAGCGGAGAGACGAGGGGCGGTCACGGTCGGCGGGGCGGGCGCGGCTCAGTTGAAAGGGACCGGGAGCAGGTCGCGGGCGCCGATCGAGCGGAGCCAGCCGACGGCGGCGAGGCGGTCGGAGGCCAGCCAAGCGCGGGCCACGGTTTCTATGGCTTGGCGGCGCATTTCGGGCTGGTTGATGGCGGCGGCCCAGCGGGCGGCGTCGGCCGGGCGCTGCCCGACGGCGGACTGCACGAAGGCCAGGGCGGCGCGTTCGCGGGCGGGGTCGGGGGGGAGTTTGGCCAGCCACTGGTCGGCGGCGCGAGGATCGTGGCGGGCCCAGTTGGCGGCGATGGCGGGCAGGGCGCCGTCGCGGAGGGGGCCGAGGGGCAGTTCGGCGGACCAGGCGGCGGCGGCATCGGGGGCCTGGTCGGACCAATTGAGCACCGCGCTTTCGAGGCTGGGAAGCGGCAACTGGTCCCAAGGCAACGACTGGGCGAGGGCGACAGCCTGCTCGGGCGCGGTGGTGGCGTAGTCGGCGATGATTCGGGAGAGTAGTTCTTCGCGGAATGGAATCGGCGGGAGGTCGGCGGCCTGGGCAAAGGCGGCGCGGGGATCGAGGCGGGTCCAGGCAAGGGAGATGTCGTGCGCGACGAGACGCTGGTCCTCGGGCGAGTGAATTTCGAGGGCGAGGTCGAAGGCGGCGCGGGGGTCGAGGTGGGCGAGACGGCTGGCGACGGAGACCAGGGCATGTTGACGATGGAGGCCCTCGGGTAGGGCTGAGGCCCAGTCCACGGCGGCCTGAGGGGCGATGGCGACCCACTCGGCGAGGGCGGTCTCGACCAGGGCCTGGCCGCCGTCATCGGCCGGCTGGGCGGCGGCCCACGCTATGGCGGCGGCGGGGTTTTGTCTTGCGAGGGCGACGACGTAGTGGCGGAGGGCCTGGCTGCGTTGCTGGCCCTCGGGCAGGGTCAGTGCCCAGGCTTTGGCGGCCTCGGGGTCTTTCTGCGCGAGGCCGTCGATGATGTAGAGCAAGGCGCGATCTTGTCGGCCGCCGGGCGGGAGTTGGGCGATGAAGCGAGCGCCCACCTCGGGGTTCTCGACCGAGAGGTAGTCGCCGACGTGGTGGAGTAGGTGGTCGCGTTCATCGCCTGGGGGGAGTTCCCGCAGGGCGTTGAGGGCGGAGTCAGGGTCGCGGCGCGACAACTCGGTAAGCACGACGGAAAGGGAATGGCGGCGAGTAAAGCCGGGTGGGAGCTGGCGGGCGGCGAGGAGAGCCTGGGAGGGGTTGTCGGCGGCGATGCGTTGGAGAATCTCGCCGAGGACCTCGGGTTTGACCGCGGTGTTGGGGAGGGCGTTGGCGTAGTTGAGCGCGGACTGGGGGTCGGTGTCGGCCCAGGTCGCGACGAGATCGCGGAGGAGGATGTTGCGTTGGTTGCCGGGTGGGAGTCGGGCGGCAAAATCTACCGCGCCTTTGGGGTCGTGGGGGGGCCAGCCGGCGAGGATGTCGTTGATCGCGTTGATGCGGTCGACGCCGGGCGAGAGAGCGAGGGCGTGGGCGGCGGCGGCCTGGGGGTCGAGCTGGGCCCAGAGTTCGAAGATTCGGGTGCGGACGGTGTCGCGGAGCTTCCCGGCGGGTAGGGTATCGGCCCAGGCGAGTGCGGCGCGGGGGGAGCTGCGGGTCCAGGCGCGGGCTACGCCTTCGAGGGCGGCGAGTTGATGGGACCAAGGTATTTCGAGGGCCGAGGCGTGGGCGGCGGCGGCGGCGGGGGAATGGGCGGCCCAGGCTTCGAAGATCTCCCGGTAGGACGAGGTGCGGAAATCGCTTGGAACGAGTTCGACCAGGGCGAGGGCGGCGTTGGGATCGAGGGCGGCAAACAATCCGAGTGAGAGCTGGATGCACTCGGTTCGGATTTCGCCCGATGGCTGGGAGCGAAGCCAGGCCAGGGCGGCGCCGAGATCGGCGCGAACCCAGGTTTGGAGCAGGGCGACGTAGGTGGCGTTTTTCCAAGGGCCCGGGGGTAGGCCCGAGGCTTCGAGCAGGGCGGACTGCGGGGCGACGCGACCCCAGTGGCTAAAGAGCACGCGGCGCAACTCCGTCTGGGCGGGGGTGGCGAGGTGAGGGCGGACGGCGAGGGCGAGGCGGGCGAAATCGGGGCCGGGCAGGGTGAGGAAGAGGTCCTCCCATTCCTGATTGGTGTGCCAGACGCCGGCGGAGCACTCGGCGGCGAGGCGGCGGGCGAGGGTTTCGATGCGGTTCGAGTCGAGAACGGGGGCGGGCGCGGTCGGCGCGGGCAGGGGAGCGGGGGTCGGGCGGTGGAGGCGGGCGAGTCCGAAGCCGAAGACGCCGGCGAGGATCAGGGCGGGGAGGACCAGGGCGGAGGGGGCGAGACGAGGCATCGCGGAGCGGAGCGGGTGGGGATGGGGTGAAGACGAAACGGCGACGGGAGTGGCATCCCGTCGCCGGTGTTAAGACCGGCCTGAGCTGGTGTCGGCCGGTAGTTTTCCTGGGAGCGGCGGAGCCGAAGGCTCAACGACAGGTCACGTTGGCGACTGAACCGGAACCGGTCACGACGCGGCAACCGGCGCCGTTGTTCGGACCGACCGTGCCCGAGTTAACGCGAATGTTAACGCAGTCCTGAATCCAGATGCCGAGTCCTTGGTTGTCCCGGGCATTAAGCACGGCAACGGTGGAGTTGTTGGAACCGGTAAGCGCGAAGAAGCCGCGACCGCCGGCGTTGGATGTAACCGTGCCGGTGGAATTGCAGTCGCGGTTGTTATTGGCAAGGCGGTAGCCGGCGTAGCCAGTGCCGCGGCCGCAGCGGTTGGCATTGATGCTAGACACGCGCCCCCCTGTGGTCTGATTCCAAAGAAGGCCGCACTCTCCACGATCCGTGGCGGTGACGGTGCCGAGGGTGGCGGTGTTGATGCCGTAGGTCTCGACGGCGTGGCTTCCGGACTGGCTGCCGTTGGGGCTACCGCCGTTAAAATTGGATCCGGAGCCGCCGGCGCAGTTGTCGACGCGCATGAGGATGCCGCCGCTGCCGGAGATGCCGCTGAAGGTAGAGCCCGCGTTGGTCTGAAAATACATGCCGAACCAGGGGGAGCCGGCGATACGGATGTTGGAAGCGCCGGTGCCGCCGCCGTTACGGTTCTGGATGATGCCCCCGCTCACATTGCCCGTAATGGTGTTGCCGTTGCCGTTGACCCGGGTGGAACCGAAGATGCGGGAGGTTCCGGTGACGGTGCCGCTGGCGCGGAGGTTGATGGTGCCGCTGGTCATGTTGGAGCCGCAGGCGCCGATGGCGCCGTTCATCGAGGTGCCGGTGTAGCGGGTGACGCCGTCAACTCGGCCGGTCCAAGTGGATCCGGAGAGGGTGACCTCGCCGGTTTGGGCCAGGAGGGACGCGGGCAGGGCGAACAAGGCGGCGCAGGCCGCGAGCATAGGTAGTCTGACTTTCAGGGTGATCATGGTTTTTGACGTATCGCCAGGGTGTGTGGTTGAGCCGGCGCAAGGGCAGACCGCCGTGGGCGGCCTGATGCGAACGAATCCCGAAACTTGGCGATGGGGAGGTTCGGGAAAGGGTAGAACTAACGAAAACGGGAGAGGGACAACCAAGGGGCGAGTTGTGAGCGGCCCCGGAGACGCTCGAAACTAAAAGCGAGGCAGGGTTAAACCCGGGGCATTCAGCCAGGGTCATCAATCAAGGTGAGGTGCGAATCGGTGTGGCGTGGGTAAGAAGGCAACGAGTGAACATCTACGGGGTGACGAAGATGTGCTTGGGTA
>CAYNUW010000238.1:0-5885 GCA_964400455.1 uncultured Akkermansia sp.
AACCTGTTCCCGCTTCGTTCCGTCTTCACCCCGACCGGAATACGACGCGCCTCCAGCGCGCGCACCGCTCCGCCCGGTGCGTGCCGCTTGAACATGCGAGCCCAGTCCGGCCCCGGCACCAGCCGCAGCTCAACCACCGCCTTTTTCATCGGAGGCAACACCGGCGCCGCCAGCCGCCAGCGCACCTCCCCGCCGGGCGGGCGCGCTTCACCCGCCAGGCCGAGCTGGTCTCCCGCCCTCAGGGGCCGCCCTTGCAGGCCGCCGAAGCGCGCGGTCACGTGCGTTCCCCTGCCACCCAACACGAGCGGCACGCGCAGTCCACCCGCGACCGCCAAATAAAGTCGCGCACCCCGACTCAGGGCCGAGCAGTCAAGCACGTCCCCCGGCTTGAACCCCACCGGCCGCCCACCCGCCAACGCCGGTGTCTCCGCTCCGCACGCCGCCACCACCACCGCAGCGGTAAAACGCAGCACCGGTCCGACCAGCGTCGCCTCCAACAGCGGAGCGTCCGGCGGATTGCCCACCGCCAGATTCGCCACCATCGCCGCCCACGCGTCCAAGGCCCCGGCCCGCGCCACCCCGATGCCGGCCTGGCCGATCCGTCCCAAATCTTGCACGGTCAACAAACCTCCCGGTTTGAGCACCTCGATTACGCTATCACCCTCTCCCACGCTCGCCCCCACCACCTCTGGAGTCGCCACCGGCAGCGCCCGTCCCGTCGGTTTAAAGGTCACCTTGTCTCCCGCCGCGAGTAGGGATGGACCCGGGTTCCGTTGCGGGTCAAACAAGTCCAAAGCGGTGCGTCCAATCAGATTCCAGCCCCCGGGGCTCTCATGCGGGTAGATGCCGGTCTGCGCCGCACCGATGCCCACCGCGCCCGACGGCACACGCGTCCTGGGGGTGGCCCTTCGCGGGGTAGCGAGCTCGTCAGGCAGTCCGAGCAAGTAGGGAAAGCCCGGCGAGAACCCTATCGCCGCCACCGTGTAGCTGGCCGCGCTATGCCTTTTCACCACCTCGTCCGCGCTCAAACGGCAGTGCCGGGCCACATGGTCGAGATCGGGTCCATCCTCCCCGCCGTAGGCGACCGGCACCTCCACCGCGCGGCCGCTGCCGCTTCGGGCGCGGCCTGCCGCGACGGCGTGCCGCTCCAGCCATTCATGCACCACCCGCCATGGCAGTTCGCCATGCTCCACCGGCACGCGCTCGGGGTCGTAAAGCACCGCGATGTCCCCGTAGGCCGGCACCAGATCCGTAACCCCGGGCAACAGGTCGGCCCGCAGTCGCGCCAAACAAGCGTGCACCCTCGCCGTCGCCACGGCCGACGGCAGTTCCTCGATGATGACCAGACAGGCGGCGTCGCCCAGGGCGTGAATGCGCATGACCCACACCGTGTGCCGCCCGCGTCGCAGGCTCAAGCGCGGCCGCGCTTTAAGTCCGACTTTTCCGGCCGTTTTCCGCGTTTCCCCGGGTGGGTCGGGCGCGCCGATCGTCCCCGGCCTTTCTCACCATCCGCCGCCGCCGGGCGAACGCCTCGCGTGCGCGGAGCCAGCCCGGGCTGCGCGAAGAGCGATTCAATCTCCTCCGGCGACAACTGCTTGCCCGCGCCAATGCGCAGGCCTTTCAGGGTGAAGGCGCCGATTTGATACCGGCGCAGCCGCTTCACCGGGTGCCCCAGCGCGAGAAACAATTGGCGGATCTCACGTATTTTTCCGTGGTGCAGATGCACGTCCCACGAGGTCGCCATGCCACTGGCGTCGGGGTTGACCGGACTGGCGTGCTCCACCTTCAGACGCTCGCCTTCGATGGTCACACCCGAAAGCAAACGCGGCACACGCGTGCGGGAAAACGGGGTCTCCAGCACGACATGGTAACGCTTGGTCACCTCGTTGCTCGGATGGGTGAGACGCTGGGCCAGGTCGCCGTCCGTGGTCAGAATCACCAGTCCTTCCGAATCCTTGTCCAAACGCCCGGCGGTGAAAAAACGATGCTTCGCCAGCGCACGGGGCAACAGACTGAAAACCGTCTCGGCATTGTGCGGGTCGTCATTCGAGCACACCAAGCCGCGCGGTTTATGCACGGCGAGGGTCAGGCGCGGCTGGGCCACCGCCCGCACCTGCACGCCCTCGACCACGACTTTGTCCGCGGAGGGATCGATCTTCTGGCCGGGCTCGGCGCGGCGTCCGTTTACCCACACTTCACCTTCGGCGATGAGCGCTTCGGCGGCACGGCGGGAACAGACGCCGGCGTCGGCGATGAATTTTTGAATACGGACCAAATCTTCGGACATGACCGCAGTTGGCGGCAGCGCGCCGCCCGATGCAAGCGCGCGGTCAAAAGAGCTCCGACTGGTCGCCCGACCTCCGCGGCGGTGGCACGCCCCCGCTGCGGCGGATCAGGTCCGCCCTCGCCCGTATCGCCACGCGCTCGTCCTCTCCGAGACGCCCCAGATTCTTCACTTGCAGGGCCATGCGCTGGTTGGCGGCCAGGCGTTTCTCGTGACGTAGTAAAAAATCCCAATACAGCGTGGTGAACGGGCACGCTGCATCCCCCGTGGCCCGCGCCGGATCGAAACGACAACCCGCGCAGTAGTTGCTCATGCGCTGGATGTATTTGCCGGTGGCGGCGTAGGGCTTGGACGCCATCAAACCGCCGTCGCCGTGCTGCGACATGCCCAGCGTATTGGGCAGCTCCACCCACTCCACCGCATCCACATAAACCGCCAGATACCACTCATGCACCTGCCTTGGCTCCACCCCCAGCTGCAGGGCGTAGAGGCCCGTCACCATCAAGCGCTGGATATGATGGGCGTAACCATGCCGCAGGGTTTGTCCGATGGCATCGCGCAGGCAGGCCATCTCGACTTCGCCAGTCCAATAAAACTTCGGCAAGGGCTCCGACGCGCCGAGCGCGTTCTTGTGCAGATACTCCGGCATGTAGCGCCAGTAGACGCCGCGCACATACTCGCGCCACCCCAGGATCTGACGGATAAAACCCTCCGCCGCCGCCAGCGACACCCGCCCCGCCCGATACGCCGCCTCCGCCGCCCCCACCGCCACACGGGGATCGAGCAACTTCAGGTTCATCGCCGCCGAAATGCGCGAATGGTAGAGCCAGGGTTGAGCCGTCCACATGGCGTCCTGGTAACGCCCAAAATCCACCAAGCGGTGCGCGATAAAATCATCCAAAGCCGCCCGCGCCTGCTCCGGCGTCACCGGCCAGTCGAAGTGCTCCAGGCGTCCCGGATGCCCGGGGAATCGCCGTTGAACCAGCGCCAGCACCTCGCGTGTCACCACGTCGGACGCGAACGCCAACGGCGGCGGCACCGCCCCTGGGCCTTCGCGACCGAAGGCACCCCGATTGTCGGCATCGTAGTTCCACTGCCCGCCCTCCGGCTCGCCGTCTGAAGCAAGCAAGACCCGCTCTCGACGGCGTAACTCTCGATAATAAAACTCCAGCCGCAGTTGTTTGCGCCCAAGCGCATGGGCATGAAAATCCGCCAGCGTGGCGTAAAAGTGTCGGTCGGTGCGCACCTCCAGCACCACACCCGCCGCCTCCGCCGCCGCCTCCAGCGCCCGCCACACCCGCCACTCACCAGGCTCGGTTATCACGAGTCGTTCCGGCCTCAAGGCCGCTATCGCCCGCGCCAGCTCGCCGGCCAAGGATCCGGTGTTCTCCGCATCATCCAGTTCCACATATCGCACCACCCTGCCCTCCGCCCTCCGCGCCTCGCGATAATGCCGCATCGCCGACAGGAAAAGTGCGGTGCGCACCTTGGACGACCAGACATGGGTCGACTCCTCCATGACCTCGGCCATCCAGATGATGTCACGCTCCGCCTCAAATCCGTCCAGCGCCGCACCGGCGGGGTCGAGTTGATCGCCGAGCACCAGCACGAGATTTCTCACCTTCATGTGAACAACTCCTCCGCCGCGTCCACCTGGCCTCCCTCCTTCGTCGTTTGTCCCCGCAGGGTGCGAAACGCCGCCAAAGCCTCGGCCCGCGCCGTGGCATGATCCACCACCGGTCGCGGATAAGTATCACCCAGCCGCACCCCGGCCTGGGCCAGCACCGCCGCCGGCGCGCTCCACGGCGAGTGAAGATACTTGTCCGTTAACCGCGCCAACTCCGGCACCCAGCGCCGCACATACTGGCCGTCAGCGTCAAACTTCTCGCCCTGGGTCACCGGGGCGAAGATGCGAAAATAAGGAGCCGCGTCCGCACCACACCCCGCGCTCCACTGCCAGCCGAGCGTATTCGCCGCCAGATCCGCGTCGACCAGCGTATCCCAAAACCACGCCGCGCCCGCCTGCCAGGGCAGCCTCAGGTGCTTGACCAGAAACGAGGCCACCACCATGCGCACGCGGTTGTGCATCCAGCCCGTCGTCCAGAGCTCCCGCATCCCGGCATCCACGATCGGATAACCAGTCCGCCCTCGCTGCCAGGCGCGCAACTTTGCTCCCCCGGGATCGTCCGCCCACGGAAAACGTTCGTAATCCGACCGCAGCGGACGCTCCGGCGTATGCTCGAAGTGATACAAGAGATGATGGGCAAACTCCCGCCAGCCCACTTCACTTAGATAAACCCGCGCCCCGTTGCTCGCCGGCTCCAGTCCGGCCTCGCGCCCCAAATCCCGCACCGCCGCCGCAATCTGGCGCGGCCCGATCTCGCCAAAGTGCAAATGCGGCGAAAGCCCGGACGTGCCCTCCACCGCCGGCAAGTTACGCCGCTCGTCGTAGGCGTGCACCCTGCCAGCCGCGAGAAAGCTCCTCAAACGCTCCCGAGCACCCGCCTCCCCCGGCGTCCACCGGACGGAAAACCCCGCGTCCCAGGGGATTCGGGGCAAGAGCTCCAGCTCAGCCACCTCAAGCGTGGCGGGCCAGCTCGCCGGCGCCGGCAGCTTCGCCGGGGCCTCCCCCGCCGGTTCCGGCATCGGCAGGGCCAAACAATGGCGCCAATACGGGGTAAACACCTGGAACGGACCGCCCTGCTTGTTCTTGATGGTGTGGGGCTCGAACAGCAGCGAGGCGTTGAAACTGCGGGCCTCGACGCCGGCCGCCACCAGCTCCGCCTTCAACGCCGCATCACGCCTCCGCGCCGCCGGTTCGTAACGACGATTCCAATACACGGCGGTCGCTCCGCTGATCCGACGCAACCGCTCCAGCTCCGCCGCGCTGTCTCCCTTGGCCAGAATCAAACGGGAACCACGTTTGCGCAGGTCGGCATCCAGCGCCAGCAGCGACTGGTGCAACCACCAGCGGCTTGCCCCGCCCGCCGCCCAGGCCCCCTCGCCCGCGTCGTCGAGCACATACACCGGAAGCACCGCCCCACCGCGTGCGAGCGCGGCGGCAAGGGCGGGATTGTCGGCCAGACGCAGATCTTGGCGAAACCAAAGCAGGACAGGGGCGATCACGCCGCCACCGTGTGCCAAGCGCGTCACCGCGCAAGTTGCCCGGCGTTTTAGCCCGGAATCCGCGATTGCCGCGGCGCGTCCCGCCCGAGCCGCGGTTCACCCGAAATTCGCTGGCATCCTCAATGTCCCGCCGGCGTCGCATCCGGCATCATTTGCGCGATTCGCTCCGCCAAACGCGCCACCTGCTCTCCCAGCGCCGCAGCCAGTCCCGCGTAGTCACCCTCCACCCATGCCACTTCGGGAGCGACAAAGGCTTCGCGGTGCAACACCTCCGCACCACCGCCTTCACGATCACCCACCCGGACGATCTCAACCGCACACAACAAATCCGCCACGGCCGTGCCGTCCGTCCTCAACCGACCCTCGCAACGCAGCACCGTAACCGCCACGTCTACGTCGCGTTCCACATCGAAGGGATAAGGCTGGGGAAACACCCGCGCCACCCGACCCGAGGCATACAGCCGCCCCACCAACA
>CAYNUW010000239.1:0-5873 GCA_964400455.1 uncultured Akkermansia sp.
CGTAATTCGCAGCCTGCAACAGGCGCACGACGACATTCTCGACGTCCTCGCCGACATAACCGGCTTCGGTCAACGTCGTGGCGTCGGCGATCGCGAAGGGCACGTCCAGAATGCGAGCCAGCGTGCGCGCCAGAAGCGTCTTGCCGGACCCGGTCGGGCCCACCAGGAGCACGTTGCTCTTCTCCACCTCGACATCTTGAAACTCGGAGGCCGGACCGGCCGGGACCGTCGCCGCATCCGCCGCCGGCGCAAGGCCTTGCAGGCGTTTGTAGTGATTGTAAACCGCAACCGACAAAACCTTTTTGGCGTGATCCTGCCCGATCACGTGCTCGTCCAAGGCGCGCTTGATCTCCGAGGGCCGGGTTAAACGAAACGCCGGTCTGCGCTCGACCGGAGGGGTCGCGAATTCCCGATCGATGATGGTTTTGCAAACCATGACGCACGCGTCGCAAATGTAGGCCCCCGGACCGGCAATAATCTTGCGGACCTCGGATGAGGACTTGCCGCAAAACGAGCAAAGATTGACGCGGGTGGCTTTGGCCATGGTGAAGTTACGGTGACGAATCCTTGCCAAACCCACCGTGGAGTCCAGCCGCAATCTGGCCCACAGCCCACGCATCGACTTGCCCTTCACCGCTATTGCCCCGGCCAGATTCTTGCCGCCTGCTGGGTGCATGGCTCGCTCACCGTCTCCCCGCCCCCGCCGCCCTTCCGACGCTCGTCTCGCTAACCTCGCCCGCGAGGCCGCCCAAAACGCCTACGCTCCCTACAGCGGTTTTTCCGTCGGCGCCGCGATCTGGACCGACCAGGGCCTGTTCACCGGCTGCAACGTCGAAAACGCGTCCTACGGGCTGACCAACTGCGCCGAGCGCACCGCCATCTTCGCCGCCGCGGCCGCCGGCGCCCGTAAACTCGAATGCGTGGCCGTCTTTGCCGACACCCCCTCCCCCACCGCCCCCTGCGGCGCCTGCCGCCAGGTCATCCACGAATTCGGCCCCACCGCCCGCGTTTTGTTGGTCAATCGCTCCTCCACCCTCGTCGAAACCTCCCTCCCCGCCCTACTCCCCTGCGCCTTCGGCCCGGCCGACCTCGACTGAATCCGCTGCGTCAAAACCTTCGACAAGTGCCGCCAGCGGACTTTTTCTCACCGGTCCACCGCATGAAAACCTTCTACATCACGACCGCGATCGACTACGTGAACGGTTCGCCACACCTGGGCCACGCCTACGAAAAGGTGCTGACGGACGTCATTGCCCGATTCCGGCGCATGATGGGCGACTCCGTTTACTTTTTGACCGGCGTCGACGAGCACGGCCAGAAGGTTCAACAAAGCGCCAAAAAACGGGGCATCGCCCCCCAACAGTTCTGCGACGAGGTCAGTCAGGAATTCCGCGCCATGTGCGCCAAACTGGAGATATCCAACGACGACTTCATCCGCACCACCGAAACCCGCCATAAGGACGTCGTCTCCCGCCTGCTCCAACAGCTTTTCGACCAAGGCGAAATCTATCGCGCCGAATACAAGGGTTTCTACTCCACCCGCCAGGAACAGTTTCTTCAGGAAAAAGACCGCAATCCCGACGGCTCCTGGCCCGAGATTTTTGGCGAAGTCACCGAAATCACCGAGTCCAACTACTTCTTCAAACTCGCCAAATACCAAGACTGGCTCATCGCCCACTTGAAGGAGAACGAAGACTTCATTTTCCCGCGCTATCGCCAGAAACAGGTGCTCGAATTCCTCGCCGAGCCGCTCAACGACCTCTGCATCTCCCGCCCGAAGGAACGCCTCGAATGGGGCATCCCCCTGCCCTTCGACCCCAATTACGTCACCTACGGCTGGTTCGATGCATTGGTGAACTACTACTCCGCCGTCGAGGGCAGGCACGGCATCTGGCCGGCTGACTTCCACGTCATCGGCAAGGATATCCTCGTGCCGCCCCACGCGGTCTACTGGCCCATCATGCTCAAGGCCTGCGGCCTGCCCACTCCGAAGAGCATTCTCGCCCATGGCTGGTGGTCCATCAACGGCTCAAAAATGTCCAAAAGCACCGGCAATTTCGTCGAGCCGATGGAATTCGCCGAACGCTACGGCGTCGACGCCCTGCGCTTTTTCCTCATCCGCGAGATGAGCGTGGGACAGGACAGCGACTTTTCGCTCAACCAGTTCCTCGCCCGCTACAACGCCGAACTGGCCAACAACCTCGGCAACCTCGTCAACCGCACCCTCAACATGACCAACCGCTTCGCCGGCGGCGTCGTGCCCGCGCCCGACGAAAACGCCCTGACCTTCGAACCGGAAAAAGAGCTGCGCGCCCTGTGGGAAAAAACCCGCGAGGAGTTCATCACCCTCTGCGAAGGCTTCCAGTTCCACATCGCCCTCGAACGCGCCTTCGCCTTCGTCACCGCCACCAACCGCTACGTCGAACAACGCGCCCCGTGGAAACTGGGCAAATCCGCCGAACCCGCCGACCAGGCCCTCTTGCGAACTTCCCTCGCCACCATGGCCGAGGCCCTGCGCCTCGCCGCCCACCTGCTCACCGCCGTCATGCCCGGCACCGTGGTTAAAATCCATGGCGTGCTCGGCCACGCTCCCACCGGCGCCTGGCGCGACCAGCTCCTTTGGGGCGCCGCCCTCACCGGCTCCAAGGTCGCCGAAACCGCGATTCTCTTCCCCCGCCCCCAGGCCCCGGAAACCCCAGCAATCAAGCAGTAGTCCAGCCCCTGCGGAAAGGCCTTCGACCTTCACGGCGAATTGCCGGCGCGTTACCCTGTCCCGCCGCCGGCGTCGCCGGGCGCGTCGTGCTTCCAGTTCGTTAAGCACGACGTCGCGAGACGATCGCGGCGTCCGTGCGAAGGGGCCGCGGCTTACTCGGCCGCCGCCCCGACCGGTCCAAGCGCCTTCAAGCGCTCCACCAGCTCGCGCGGAACGGCTAAGATACACCCATGCCTCGCATGGGCGGGAAATCGCACCCGGTCGCTCACATCTTCCCAAGTGCGAAGATCGCGTGACCGCACCAGACCAATCGCATCGAGCATGTGTTTGTCGAAATACACCCGATATTCGCCACCCACCTTGATCGCGGCCGCGCCTTCCGCCCAGTAGTCTCCGGTCAGCGGGGCCGACACCGGATCCCACGGACCTTCCGGCGTGCGACCCCGCACGAGCCGGATGTTTTTCTGCGTCACCGGCGAGAGCGTCTCGTCCTTCACAAACATCAACCAGTCTCCGGTGCCGTCCTCCGCCGGCACGATGTTCGCATCGATCACATTGTAGCCGGCGTCGTAGAGCAGGCGGGTCGGGGTGAAGCTTTCAAAATCCTTCGTAGTGGTGGCATAGATACGATGGTTGCGCTCCGGGCGGCGATTCGACAGCTCGGTCTCGGGAAAACGCCCGAGAATGGTCGTGGACCAATGCACCAAATAATGCCCGCGCTCCGGATCCCAGGTCAGCTCCGGAGCCCAGCAGTTCTGCGCCTCCGGCTCATGCTCCATGACCCGCAAGGTTTTCTGCTCCGACCAATTCACCAAATCGCGCGACCAGGCATAACCAATGGTTCGTCCGGTCCAGCCCGTGGTCCACACAAGATGGAAGATCCCGTCCGGACCGCGCAGCAGATGCGGGTCGCGCATCAACTTGTGCTCTCCGGCCGTGGGCTTCAGGAAACTCCCGCCGCCCTTCAGCGCCTCAAAACTCAAACCGTCCGCGCTCCATGCCAGCCGAAACCCCTCTCCCTCCTCGGCATGGATAAAGTAAGCGAACAGGAAATGGTCATCGAACGGCGCAGTCTCCGCCGCGGCCGCCCCGGTCGCGCCCCCTGCCACCACGCAGCACAAGACCGCCCCCGCCCCCCAGGCCAAGGCATCTCGAAACGGACGAAGCGCGAAACGCGCCAAGCCAAAGATACAGCCTGCCGCCACGGGGATTCGGCGGACACGGGGCGTGCGGTTCGGGACCGGGTTCATCGCAATCATGGTCGGCATAAAACTCAGTCGGTTGGCAGGGCCTTCTGGACCGGTTGCCCATCCGCGCCAACCCGACGCACCCGCACCGCCATACCGGCCTTGCCGGGTAGTGAAACGGCGCGACCGTCGACATCCACGTAATGATAGTTATCCAGTTTCTTGGTGGTGAACACGCCGGGAACCGGAGTCACCGTCATGGCCCAAGTGTCTATAATCTCAACCTGGTAACGCTGCCCGTCGGCTACGCCGTTTTTGTAGAGTTTAAACATCCACTCGGTGGGTTTCTCCCGGCCGAAATACGTCAAATAATAGAGCCCATGGACACCGGCGGTGTTCGGATCCTGCCACTTGTCGATCGGGTCTATCCCCTGCGCCGGACTTTCCTCCAAGACTTGCCGGAGAAAGGCCAGACGCGGCGTGCTGGTGCCGGTCAACCTGCCGCCGAAAGAGGTCCAAGTGTCCTCAACCACCGTGGCAAAATAATCGCCATGCCCCACGTAAGTGCCCGCCACGGTGCCACACCAGAAGCGATGCACCATTTCTTCGCCGCTGAGATTACCCCAGCGGTAATGGGTGACGCCTTCGTATTTGACCTCATCATACACCACCGGCTTGCGCCAAAGCCGATACATCTCCGCCCGTCCCGACTCCTCCACCGCCGCTCCATTCTGCATGGAAACATGGGTGATCCACGGTTTGGTCTGATCGAAGATCATATGCCCGTTGTGAATCGACCGCAGTCGCTGATGGGGATCGCAAGCAGCCACCAGCGCCCCCAACCGGTCCCAATCGGCCTCGGTCTTGGTGCGCAGGAAGTCGTATTCATTCGCCAACGACCACCAAACATGCCGGAAGGCCCCCAGGCGCGCCACCACGTAGCGCACATACCGTTCATCGGCCGCCGCATCCATGGTCTCGAAACCGAACTTCCCGTAGGGGTTGAACAGAATTACGTCCGCCTCGATGCCAAGTTCACCCAGCTGCGCCACGCGTTTGTCGAGATGCCGGAAGTAATCGGGATTAAAGCGCGTGAAATCCCAGTCCTGCGGCGGCGTCCCCGCAAACGGCCAACGCGGCGGGGCAAACCGCTCCTGATAGGGCGTGGGCTGCGGTGTCAGCAACATCCGGACCTTGTTGTAAGGCGCGGCCGCCAGCGTGCGCAGCGTCTCCTCCTGCACCTCCTCGGGCGCGTCGGTCCAGTTGTAGATCGTCGTGCCCACTTGTTTATACGGCGTCCCGTCGGCGTAGGCGAAGTGATAGGTGTTGTGCACGTGAACGGGCCCGCGGTTCCTGCCGGTCGGCTCGGTGACCGTGAACGAACCAAGCTTGCCGGTCAGCTCCCAGCGGTTGCTCTTCGTCTCGTAACGCCACTCCCCGACCGCGCCGGGACTGAAGCGTATTTTGTAGATGCCTTCGCCGTCGTAAAAGCCGGGCACCTCCACAATGGATCGACCATCGGTGAACACCGCCCCGTGGCGCACCTCAAGGAAGGGATTGCCCTTTTCAGGCCCCTTCAGGGTGAGTTCAAACACCCCCCAACGCTCGACCGTCTCGGCCGCCGACGCAGTCCGAGAACCGAGCAACAAAGCGAGCAGGAGGCAGGGGAACCATAGATGATTGTATCGCGAAGCATGCATAGGGGGTTGGGAAATTCAGAAGGGTTGAAAATCGGCGGCTTGGTCCAATCCGGTGACCACGGCTTTATCCGGATACTTGGCGCGATACTCCCGCGCCATCGATAGTATCGAATTCGCCGAGGGGCGCCCTTTTTTCCAGAGTCGCTGGTGCTGACGCGGCGCAAGCGAAATGCCTCCGGCCGGTGCGAACTCATCGCCCGCATCGGTGCGAAACCAGTAGGTCAGGTCGATCACATCCACCACCGCGGCACGCACCGGATCCGCCAAGATGGC
>CAYNUW010000240.1:0-5792 GCA_964400455.1 uncultured Akkermansia sp.
GCATGCGGACGAACTACGACCTCGAGATGATCCAGGAGATGGGCTACTGCAACGGCATCGAAAACTACTCCCGCCACCTCGCCGGCCGCCGCGCCGGTGAACGCCCCCTTTGCCTGCTCGATTTTTTCCCCAAGGACTACCTCATCCTCATCGACGAAAGCCACGCCACCGTGCCCCAGATCGGCGGCATGTATAACGGCGACCGCGCCCGCAAACAGGTCCTGGTCGACTTCGGCTTCCGTCTCCCCTCCGCCCTCGACAACCGCCCCCAGAGTTTTGAGGAGTTTGTCTCCATCACCGACCAGCTCGTTTACGTCTCCGCCACCCCCGCCGCCTACGAACTGGAGCGCTCCGCCGTCGTGGCCGAGCAGGTCATCCGCCCCACCGGCCTGCTCGACCCCGAGATCGACATCCGCCCCACCAAGGGCCAGGTCGAGAACCTCGTCGGCGAGTGCCGCCGCGCGGTCGAAGCCGGCCAGCGCATCCTCGTCACCACCCTCACCAAACGCCTCGCCGAGGACCTCACCGCCCACCTGCGCGAGCAAGACCTGAAGGTCGAGTATCTCCACAGCGACATCGACGCCATCGAGCGCGTGGAGATCCTGCGCAACCTGCGCCAGGGCAACTTCGACGTGCTCATCGGCATCAACCTCCTGCGCGAAGGCCTCGACCTGCCCGAAGTCGCCCTCGTCGCCGTGCTCGATGCCGACAAGGAGGGTTTCCTCCGCAGCGAGACCTCGCTCATCCAGACCGCCGGCCGCGCCGCCCGCCACGAGTCGGGCCGCGTGATCTTCTACGCCGACGTCATCACCGGCTCCATCCGCCGCACCCTCGACGTCACCGCCGCCCGCCGCGCCAAACAAATCGCCTATAACCAGGCCCATGGCATCACCCCCCGCGGCGTGCGCCGCGCCCACCAGGCCAGCCTCCACGTCTACGACGGCTCCGGCCGGCGCGAAGAACCGGCGGACGCCCTGGCCGAGACCGGCGCCGAAGACGTGGCCGCCGTCATCGCCGAGCTCGAACAAGACATGGCCGACGCGTCTTCGCGCCTGGAGTTCGAGCGCGCCGCCGTCCTGCGCGACCAGATCGAGGCCCTGCGCTCGGGCGACGTGCGCAAGGCCGCCGCCCTCCAATCCGATCTGTCCGCCCGCGGGCGCAAAAAAACCGGCCGCGGCGGCCCGTCCAAAAACGGGGCGCGCGGCCGGCGTTAAACCCGGATTCCGTGATTGGATCGGCTGAGTATCGCACAAGCTGCTGATTTGGCCGTGCGTTTAGGAATCCCCGGCCTGCACTCGGAGAGTGCTGGCCGGCGGTGACGCGGCGAGCGGACATTCAGCAGATTGCGCGAGATGACCCGAGATAATCGCGGATTCCGGGTTAAACCCGGATTCCTGGATAAATGGCCGGGTTGACGCCTCGACTCCGGGTGCCTGCGGTGGTTGAGTCAGGCCGCCATGGAAAGCATCGAAAGCACCCGTATTGACCTTCAACTACGACCGCGCCGTTTGCGTCGGAGCGCCGCGAGGCGCGACCTGGTGCGCGAGACCCGCTTGAACGCGGCGGATTTGATCGCCCCCCTTTTTGTGGTGGAGGGTCGCGCCGCGCCGGAGGAAATCGCGTCCATGCCCGGGCAGTATCGGTTCTCGATTCCGGATCTGGTGAAGGAGTGCCGTCAGCTTTGGAAACTGGGGGTCCGGGCGGTGGCGCTTTTCCCCAAGATAGACCCGGCGCTGAAAACCGCCGATGGCATCGCGGAGCTCGACGAGGACGGGCTGATCCTGCGGGCCGTCCGCGCGGTAAAAAAGGCGCTGCCGGAGTTGGTGGTGATCACCGACGTCGCGTTGGACCCGTATACCACCCATGGCCACGACGGCGTGCTCAACGAGCGAGGGGATGATGTGGATAACGACCGCACGGTTTCGCGCCTGGCCGCCATGGCGGTGCGTCAGGCGCGCGCGGGCGTGGATTTCGTGGCCCCGAGCGACATGATGGACGGCAGGGTGGGGTGCCTACGCAAAGCCCTGGATGCGGCGGGTTTTGTGGAGACGGGCATCCTGGCTTATTCGGTAAAGTTCAACTCCGCCTACTACGGACCGTTTCGTGACGCGGTGGGCAGTGCGCAGGCGGCGGGCACCCGGCTGTTGAGCAAGGCGACTTATCAAATGGATCCCGCCAATCGACGCGAGGCGGGCCGGGAAGCCGCGTTGGACATCGAGCAAGGTGCGGATATCATCATGATCAAACCGGCGGGTGCGTATCTGGACATTATTCGTGACGTAGCCAACACGAGTCCGGTGCCGGTGGCGGCCTACCAAGTGTCGGGGGAGTATGCGCAAATCCATGCTGCGGCCAAGCTGGGGTGGCTGGATTTAGCGCGCACCCGCGACGAGTCCCTCCTTGCGATCAAACGGGCCGGTGCGGACCTGATTTTGACCTACTTTGCGAAAGAGGTGGCCAAAGGACTTCGGTGAAGTGATCAAAATTTTCATGACTGGGGGTTCTCGTTCGGGCCCGCGATGGCCCGTTACGCTCCAAGCCAACCGAAGTGGCCGCATCCGGTTTCCGGCTCTGTTTTCGCTTTAGTAAACGACTACACGCCAAAATTTTTTGGATGAATCGGGGTGGTCGAAGCTCTCCTTCACGGAGCCGTCGCCTTGAATAAGTGGGCCGAAATCCGTCCAATCAACAAGGTCGGTTGATGATTGTAGACGATAAGAGACGCCAACCTCGGATTTCCATTTTAGGCTAATAGCGGTGCTTATCTCGACGGTGGGCGCTGCCGGCGTCACCCTTTGAGTGGATAGAACCAAGTTATCCAGGGCAATGATGTTATCTGTCGTGAGTGATACAATATCCCGGAAGGTATCGGGTAAATAGAAGGTTTGGAAATCGTTGAGGGGTCCAGTGCCATCTATAATACCATCGGTGGTGAAGGTGGTCGTGACGATAGAGCCGTCGCTTCTTGTGCCACTTAGGGTGACGCTCTGCGGTCTGGCAAACACCGTGCTATACTCTGCCACATCAATTGAGATCAGAGTGTAGGCCCCATTGTTTACGGCTTTCACCTCCATTGAGTCGCCATATGCTAAAGTAAGGTGAGGAGACCCGTTATCGGGGCGATTGGTGCTGCCGGCTCCCGTGATTGCCATTCGATACGGTGGAGCTAGGTCGAGTTCGCCATACGGCTGCACATGGAAACCTTCTTCGTCGTATTGAGCGTATGCGTAACTGGTATTATTGGGCTGCCGGGGCGGTCCGTTGAAATCGAGCGTAACGACGGCTGCGCCCGCTGCGGAGAAGAATAGGAAACCCAGGGGAAGTAGTGTTTTCACGATCGTAGGACAGACATTCACGGTCTGAGAGATGGTTGGTGGGCGCGATCAGCGCCGGTGCGCAGCACGAAAGCAGCACTGATCGTGACCGCAGTCGTCTGGGCTGCATGGGCCTGGCTAGACGGCGTGGTGATTCCGGTCATCTTTTGGCGCAGCTTTAAGGTCTCGCATAACCTCGGAATACAAATCAATTTCAGGGCCGCGAAGCCGCTCCACGAGTTTCTTTAACTGTTCGATTTCACGGTGTTGCCGGCTGAAGGACGAGCCGCAGGTCAACATGATTACGCCCAACAGACCATTGCTCACCAAGCCGAGCCTCGCGGAACCCGTGACATCACCAGAGAAGGCGAAACGTATGTCTAAGATAATCAAAATAGCGCCGAAGAGATAGAGCGGGTGATAAGGTTTCATTGTCGTGATCCGGTTCGGTTTGCTGTCTAACGCGAAAAATTAGCCAGAGGGTTAATTTCCGCAGGGTGTTTGCAAGCACCAAATGTGACAAGCAATCAGCTTCGCTCTAGTGCGTTGTAAGGCTCAGTCTTCTTCATAAATAGATAGTCCGGTGAGTGGACGGGCTACCTCCGCGGGCCAGTCGGTGATCGATTCAGTTTCGTCCACGCGGAGCCTCGGGCGATCATCGGAGCTGTTTCTCACCATGTTCCGTAAATCATCATAGTTCCGGAGGTGATGGAATGCCAGTGCCTCGGCCTGATCCGTCGAAGCCGCTTCCACGTGCGCTGTGACGTAGAATCCGTATTTCCGGGGCGGGGCCCCTTCAACAGATAGAAGGAAATTTTCACCCTGGATTAATATGCGGAACTTCATGACTTGTTTCTCCCGCCTGCCGCTCAAGATGAGCCGATTCGTATGCTTGGCGCGAGGCGTGGCCGAAAGAAAGGAGGGATAGCCCGATTCGTGACAAGCCTACGAAGTGGCTCCATCGCTGTATTTGCTTACGTTCGTCTCCTCATAAAGGAAACTGCCATCAGGGAGATACCTGCGAACACAAGCACCGTAGCCGAGGGTTCCGGTATCACCGTGGTTGTGCCTACGACGATACCAGGCGCAGCATAGGTGATTGCGCTTTTGACATAACTCAGGTTTCCTCCGTCCGATTGCAGTTCGACCCAGCCAAAAAATTGTCGGTTGGGACCGGATTCGGAGAATCCCAGCCCAGTATTCACACCAAGGAATATCGATCCCTCTGGCGCATCGATTTGATTCGTCGTAAATCCACTGAAATCCCCCTTGATAAACAACGGGAACTCACCGGCTGTGATGGTTGAGGTGGAAAAAACAGAACCTGCGGTTACAAGATACCAATCTGAACCCTCATCGATGTTCGAGGTTACGAAAATCAACTTCGAATCGGTATAATTAAACAAGATTGTAGTAGGGTTGGTCGCTTGCGCATCCTGATACACGGTCAACGCGTAGTCGCTGCCAAATCCGGGATTGGTGGACAGCATTATGTTATTGGTCGATACGGCTGCAAATGCTACGGCCGTTACCCCGATGGAGATGATAAATGCAACGATTGTTTTCATGTTCTTTTTGCCTGACGTTAAAAGTGAGCGAGACGGTTGCTCGGAGCGGAGTGTGCGCCAGCACAAGCCGTGACATATACCGGAGTTGGTTCCACTGCCTCGTTAGGCTACTTCTTTCTATTTCGAATGGTCATAACGGCACAGAAAATCGCAATATATCCCCAAGCGAATGCGACGCTTGAAGGCTCGGGAATTATCGTTAAGGAGGTTGCTGAAAACTCATTGTAGACCGCCCCAGTCAAGAGATACATCTGTCCAGTCACCGAGTATGAACCTAGAAAATCCTGAAAGAACGAACTCGGCTCCACATAGGCACCAGTATACGTGAATCCCGGGCCTCCGGATTCAAGATTTACTTGAATACGCCTGACTGGGCCACTGGCGACAGAAAGACCTATGTTACTCGTTACTTCATCGGCTCCTGCGTTTATCTGGAAAACTCCAAATGCTCCTGAAGAATGGACTGCTATAGCGGATGAGGGATCGATGAATGAGGTCATCGGCCTAGTGTATGCGCCTCCCATCCCAGTTCCTGATACCGACGACCACAACTGGTCGTGCGTAGCACTTTCTTCATTCCAGTTATTATCAGTCGAACTAAAATAGCTGTCTGTGGTGAAATCAAAACCGTTCTTTAGGGTGAAACTAAATGAAACCGGCTGGCCTAAAGCGTAGTCGACTGTCGAGCGGGTCGCATAACCGGATAGAATAAAGCGCACTTGAGCATTGGTTGCGCAGGTGGCGAGAATACAAAGAATAGACAGTTTTATTGATTTCATAACGATTGGTTTCGATTGGAGGAAATGGAAGTGGCTGGATAGTTAGCCCTTCAATCGTCAGGTGAGTGCATTCAGCAGGTAGAATGCTGCGCTTGTTCCGACGGTAGCGGAGACCAAGCCGGCGAGCCTCT
>CAYNUW010000241.1:0-5789 GCA_964400455.1 uncultured Akkermansia sp.
CGAGCCGCAACACATAGGACCCGGGATGAACGAAGTTGACCGTGTTCCCGGGCGCATCGGGATCGGCGAAAGCGGCGAAACCGGGACCGGAAAGGCGGGACCAAGTCGTGACGGCGACCGGAACGGAAAAGTCGGACACCATGGCGTTCAGCGCGGCCGGGACGCCGATGGTGGCGGCGGGGGCGGACCCGAGCGAAAGGCGCGGCACAAAACGGGAGGTCTCGACGAAAAGGGCGGCGACTTCCGTCGCGGCGAGGGCGCGGCGGTGCAGACGAACTTCGTCGAGCAAGCCCGCGAACACACTGCTGCCGGGGGCAAGCGTGCCCAGATAAAGCGGGGCGGTCGTATTGGGCAGGGTGATACTGGTCTCAGTGGCGGTTTTATCGAGCGCGCCGTTTACGTAGAGCCTGACCCGTTGATCGGCCGTTTGCGCGCCATCGAAGACAAGGGCGATGTGATACCAGGCCCCGGCGTTGAAGATCGTGTTGGAAGTAAAACGGTTGTTGTTCGAATCGAAATCGACACTGAGTCTGCCATCGAGATGGAGGAAACAGCCGTAGGCGTTTTGGCTGTTAAAAGTGACCCGTTTGGAGACGAGCCCGGTATTCACGCCCAAGGTGTCGGCTCGAAACCAGAAGGAGAGGGTAAGCGCGGCGGCGCCGTCGAGACTCGGAGCGTCAGGGACGGTGAGAAAGGAATCGGTCCCGTTAAAGCCGGCCGCGCCGGCGAGACGGCCCGCCGTGGGCGACCAGGCGAGCGGACCGGAGGCGGTCGCGTGGTTGGCCAAGGGGGAGCTATCGCTGGCGATGCTGCCCGCGGCCTCGTCGAGACGGAGATGCAGCGCCAACGCTGGATCCGTAGGCGACGGAGCGACCACATGAACGGTGATGTCGTCGGAGCCGGTGCCGGTCGCGGTGGTGGCGGTGCAGCGCAGAACATGGGTGCCGGGCGCGGAAAAAACGGCGAAGGTATCGGCGACGGCGGAGTCCATGAAATTCACCGGACCGGGTCCACTCACCGCGCTCCAGCGGACCACCGGGAAACCGGAATCAGTCACGGCGGCCGTCAGACGGAGAGCCGAGCCGTCGGCATAGACACTCGCGCCCTCGACAGGGGAGAGGATGGTGACGTCCGGCAAGGCGCGGGTGACGGAGACGTGATCCAGGGCGGCCTCGGCGAGACGGGCGCCGTCGCCCGAGCACGCGAAAAGGCCCACGAAGGTGGAGGCTCCCATGGCCACGGTGCGCGGAGCGCCGAGGCGCGTCCAGGCCGCGCCATCGGGTGAGTGGTAGGCGGTGAAAACGTTGCCGCGCCGGGTAAGACGAAGCCACGGCGGGTCGGGGAAGTCGCGCTCGGTGGTGGTGCCGGCGGCGGTGGCGGCGACGGTGGCGCGGGTTTGAAAATCGACCAGCTGACTGACCGGACCCCAGGCGATGGAGGCGGAGCGGGCGGTGTCGGCGGCGGATTCACGAATCATGAGGCCGGCCTTGGCATGATAGGCGGTCGTATCGACACCAAGGATACGAGCCGTGAGCGTCACATCGCCGGAGGCGAACTGACGGACGAAGTGGGCGCGATCGGAGCTGCCCGACACGTTGGCGCCGCCGGACTGGAGGACGAACTGGGCGCCGCGCCGGCCGGCGGTGCCGGTAAGCGGGTTGGCGTAGACCTCTTCGGAGGACCACGGGGCGGCAAGCGGCTGACTGAGAAAGAAGGCATCGGCGTAGGCGACCTGCGTGCCGGAGCCCCGGAAGGCAAAGATGGTGGCGGAAGTGGCGGAGGCGCCGGTGGTAAAATTGACGGTGGCGCGGGTCCAGGTCGAAGCGGGCACGGTGGACGTCACCTGGCTGGCGCCGTGGTTCTTGACGCCAAAAGTAAGGCCGGCGCCGCCGTTGACCGTCCAAGCGCTAAGGCGGTAGGCGGTCGACGGGGCGAGGCCAAGGACGGTTTGCTCGACCCCGGCGGAGGAGGTGCCGGCCGGGATTTTCCAAGCGTGGGATCCACCGTAATGGATGCCTTCCGAAGCAACGGCCGCACCGCCATACACGCTGTTCCAGGCGAGCGCGTCGCCGGTTTCAAGCTGCCCGTTGTTCACCGACGCGGCGCGGCGCAGCAGAAAGTCGTCGGCGTAACCGATGGAGCCCGGGCTGGTGGACGCGGCGTAGATCTGGGCGCTGCGGTGGGTGGGACCGGTGGTGAAGGGTAGGGTGGCGGAAGCAAACGTATCGGGCGTGGAAAGAAGCTGCGCGGTGTCGGATCCACCGTAATCGCGCACGCCGAGCCGGAGGGCGGGCGCGGTGGGACCGGGGTTGCCCCAGCCGGTGAGAATGTAAGCGGTGTCGGGGAGCAGCCCGAAAACGGTTTGGTTGACGGACGACTCCACGGCCGTGACCGGAGCCAGTTTGGCGGCGGCCGGAGCGGTGCGGCCGCCGGTGGCGGACCAGGTGCCCTGCCCGGCGGAGCCAAAGGGAGCGAGGCGCCCCTCGAAATCGCCGTTCACGACGGTTTCCGTGCGTTGATAGACCCGCACATAGTCCACCTGCATCCGCGTGGTGGTGGTGGCGAGCGTGCCATAGCCGCCGGCCGGGACCGCACCCGACCAACCACCATCCTGAACCTCGTTACTCAGGATGATAAACTCGCTGCGCTGGGAGACCGGCGTATTGGCGGAGTTGTTGATCGTCCAGCGCAGCACCCCGTTGATGTAGAAACGCTGGCGCGTCGGGGTCCACTCCATGCCATAGATGTGATAGCCGTCTCCAAGGCCGAGGTTGCCGGAATCATAACCGTGGGATCTGTGACTGGCACCGTAACCGTCCCAATGAATAACGCCGCCGATGTTCCCGTCGCGGGCATTGCCGTTGCCGTCGTGGGAACGATGTTCGCAGATGTCGATTTCCGTGCCGGCGGTTTGAGGGTCGCCAAGGGGCGAACCCATGGTGGGCGATTGAAGCCAAAAGGCGGACCACATGCCGGGAGCGCTGTCATAGTTGATGCGCGCTTCGATGTATCCGTAGGTGAAGAGGTAGGACTTATCCGTGGCGATCATGCCGGTGTAATGAACGCCGCCGGTGGTGTGGGTGGAAAGCGTGAGGACCCCATCGGCGACAGCAACGGAACTGGGGGAGTTGACCGCGCTGCGGCGGGGGCCGAGCAGCCAATGACGCCATTTGGTGAGGTCGAGTGATGTGCCGTTAAAGTCGTCGTTCCAAACCAAAGTCCAACCACTACCCGTGGGTGGCGCAGCCTGAAGCGTGGTCCGAGGGGTAAAGACGGCGGAGAACAGCAACGTGAACGCGGCGGTCAGTGCGAAAGAAAGACGGGGGAAACAGGGCATCGACGGGGAATGGGCTCGGCCGGTGCGGCTTCGGCCACCCGGGGAGGCTACACCAGCGGCGGCCGCAGTAGCTAGCGGTTAAATCAAAAACGACCATCAAGCCCGGGCACCGACATACCGACCCGGACAACCATGCAGTCATCAAAAACGCACACAAACCGGCTTAGGCGTCACGAAAGCATCGTTAACCCGGGTTAAGGCACCCGTGGTTGCATCGACCGCGAACACCGCCACCACATCACTATCCTGTCCCGCGCTCAACAACCAGCGGCCATCGGGGCTCAGACTGAAATGCCGCGGCACAGGCGGAACCGCCACATGGCCGGCCGCCACCAGCCGGCCGGTGGCCCGATCCCGATGAAAAAGTGCGAGCGTATCCGCGCCGCGGTTGGAAGCATAGAGGGTATGCCCGGCGGGATGCAGGGCGATTTCGGCGGTCTTGGTCGGACCGGCGAAGCCGCCCGCCGGCAGGGTCGAAATGGTCTGCACAAGCTCCCAGCTGTCACCGCCAGCCAAGCTCACCGCCACCCCAACGGTATTGGCCAATTCGTTGATCACATAAAGATAGAGCCCGTCGGGTGAGCATAAGGCATGGCGCGGCCCACTGCCGGGCGGCAGCTCCAACCAAGGCTGGCCAGGATGCGGGCTGAAGCCATCGGCTCCTTGAACATAAACATACACCCGGTCCGCGCCTAGATCGGGAACGTGCAGTCGTCGGCCATCCGGGGACCAGGCAACTCCATGGGCGTGCGCCCGCTTTTGCCGGCCGGGAAAAACATCGGTCGCGTGAGTATGCTGAAAAAAACCCGCCCGCTCACCCAGCCGCCCGTCCGCTTCCACCCGATACATGATCACGCTGCCACCCCCATAATTGGCCGCCGCCAGCCAACGACCATCCGGAGATAGCGCCAGCGCACAGGGCCCCGCGCCGCCGGAAGCGACCGAGTTCAAGCGGGACAGTTTTCCATCCGGATTAATGCCAAAAGCATGAAGGCTCCCCCCGGCGACCTCCGACACGGCATACAGGAAACGACCGTCCTTGGATTTGGTTAAAAAGGACGCCCGCGCCAGATCCACCGCCGGACGCTCACCGGACAAAACTCCGGTTGCGGAATCAAAATCCGCGACCCGCAACGAATCCGCGTAGTTACCAAAATAAACCGAGTGGGCGCACATGACTGTTTTAAAAACCAATAGCAGAAGTGTAAACCGGATCCCGTAGGCGAATGAAGGTGCCATGCGCAAGGGCGTGCGCACAAACCCCCGGTAGCAAGTTAATCCAAACCTTTTCACAAGGTATCCCAGGTTCTGAAGCCGTTTCCTCGCTTGGAGCTTTGGGCGTTGAGCCCCGCAAAGTGGATCGCCAGCTTTGACGCAGATGACCGGCCAGTTTGCCAACACCTGCCGGCGGATGCGTCGGACGTTCGCCCTATTTATCCAGCACGGCTGCAGCCTGGTCCTGACCGTTCTGGCCCTGGCCACCGCCACCGGCCCCGCCCGTGCCCAGGAGGCGGCCCAGGTGTTGATCATAAACTCCTATCATCCCGGCTACGCCTGGAGCGACGGGGAGATGCGCGGCGTGCTCCGATCCCTCACCCGCGATATGCCCAATCTGCTGCCGGGCATAGAATACTTGGATTGGAAACGGTATCCGACTCCGGAGCAGGAGCGTCTCTTTCTCGAGACCCTCCGGTTAAAATACGCCGGCCACCCGTTGCGCGCCATCATCACGCTCGATGACAAAGCCTTCGAGTTTGTCCTGAATAATCGCTCTCTGCTCGGAGGCGAAGAGGTCGCCCTGATTTTTGGCGGCGTGAATTACCTCGAGCCCGATTCCCTGCGCACGGCCGGCCATCGTAATGTAACCGGCGTGGTCGAGGCGAAGGACATGGTCCGCACGCTCGATTTGATCCGCCGCCTGCAACCGGAGGTGCGCGAACTCGTCGGTTTCCATGACGACACGGAAAGCTCACTGGCCAACCGCCGTTCCTTGGAGGAGGCGCTGCCCGCCCACGCTCCCGAACTGAAGCTTCGTTTCTTGGAAAACTGGACGAGCGAAGAGCTGTTTCAGGCCCTGGAAAAACTGGGACCCGATACCGCCGCCATCAGCCTGGGATCGAACCGTGCTCGCGACGGCGAGTTGTTGACCGACGACGTTCACTTTCTCCAGGAGGTCGCGCGACGTTGCGCGGTGCCCATCTACTTGATCTCCGAACCCATCGTGCCCCTGTTTGGCGAAGGCAGCTGGGATACCGCCGTCTGGTCGGGCGTGGGCGGCAGTCTGGCCGCCAGCGACCTGCACGGTGAACGCGTCGGGGAACTGGCCCTGCGGGTGCTGCGTGGCGAACCAGCCGACACGATCCCGATCGAAACCAACAGCACCGCCCGCCTGGCGGTGGATTGGCGTCAGATGCACCGTTTTAACCTGCCTCTGGACGCCCTGCCGCCGGAC
>CAYNUW010000242.1:0-5763 GCA_964400455.1 uncultured Akkermansia sp.
TCTCCGGTGGCACCGCCCGCATCGCCCTTCGCTACGTCGCCCTATACCACGGCGGCACCGCCCTGCTCAGCGTCAACGGCGCTCAACAATCCCTCGCCGTGCTCCGCCAGACCCCCGACGCCGGCTGGATGACCTCCGGCTGGCGTTGGGTCGTGGCCGAGGCCCCGCTCAACCCCGGCGCGACCAACACCATCGAGGTCCTGCGCGGCTCCATGGACCTCGTGTTGAACGCCCTGCTCGTGGCCAACGCCGACGACCTCGCCGCCGCCCACCCCCACCGCCGCGTGCTAACCCTGCCCGCCGGCCAACGCGACGACCTCACCGCCTACCTCCTCACCCTCGACGGTCGCGACGACGCCGGCGCGTCCCTCTCCGCGCCCGCCCCGCCTGCGCCCGGCGCACCCGTCGTGCTCACCCCGCCCGCCCCGCGCACCATCGCCGTCGGCAACTCCGTGAGTTTCCACGTCACCGTCTCCGGCACCGGCCCCTTCACCTACCAATGGTTCCGCAGCGCCACCCCGGTCGGCCTCAACTCCCCCATCCTCGAAATCCCCTCCGCCACCCCCGCCGACGCCGGAACTTACAATGTTCGTATTACGAACATTGTTGGGGAAACATTTTCCGCACAGGCGGTTCTGACGATCAATCCAACCCTCTCCATCACCACAACTGAGCTGCCCCGAGCCACCGTCGGCCGGCCCTACCAGTTCACCCTCGCCGCGCTTGGAGGAGTCGACACTCGCGCCTGGAGCCTCGTCGCCTCGACCTTGCCTCCCGGCCTTTCCCTGTCGGCCGACGGCTCGCTCAGCGGCACGCCCGTCGCGCCCGCCCGCGCAGCGTTGACCTTCCGCGTGGCCGACAGCTCCGGAACCGCCACCCGCGTGGTCGCCCTCGACGTTCGCCCGCGCGGCGGTTTCTCGACCGACCCCGACCTCGTGCTCCACTACACCTTCGATGAAGGCGCGGGCAACCGCGTGTGGGACGCCGCCGTCGCCGGCAACAACCACGCCACCGACGTGCCCAACATTCCCGCCGGTTTCCCCCTCAGCGGCACCGCCACCTGGAGCCCCGACGGCCGCTTTGGCGGCGCCTACGGTTCGAGCAACCTCGCCGCCGGCCTCACGCCCTTCTTCCCCGCCAACCAAGACGACCTCGACTTCGATCCCCGCGCCGAGCCCTTCACGATTTCCGTCTGGGTGCGCACCACCACGCCCGACGGTTACCGCACCATTTTCAGCAAAAACGGTTTCGCCGACGAGAACTGGAACACGCAATACCGCCTCTGGACCACCAACCCCGGCACGACCCTCCAAGGCGTTTCCGGCAGCGGCTGGAGCGGCGGCCTCGCCACCGCGCCCGCCGCCCCGCTCAACAACGGCCAGTGGCACCTGTTGACCTTGGTCAACTTTCTCGACGGCGCCACCTGGCGCTCCCGCCTCTACGTCAACGGCGGCACAAACTTCACCCAGTGGAGCACGGGGCCGGGCGGCCGAGTTTCCCGCCTGCTGGCCATCGGCGACACCAGCAACGGTTACAACGGCTGGAACGGCCAGCTCGACGACCTGCGCATCTACAAACGCGCCCTCACCCCGGCGGAAATCTCGGCCCTGTATGCGCCGTCCGCCGCACCCGTCAACTACGACACCTGGCTGGCCGGCCTCCCCACGCCGCCCGCGCCCGAGCACCGAGCCCCCACCGCCGACCCAGACGCCGACGGCCTGCCCAACCTCCTCGAATACGCCCTCGCTTCCGACCCCACCGTCGCCTCCGCCCCCAATCACCAGCTACAAATCATCAGCAACCGCCTGAGCCTGAGCTTCACCCGCCACCGCGCCGACCTCGACTACCACGTCGAAGCGTCTTCCTCCCTCGCCGCCGACTCCTGGACCGTCATCGCCACCAACCCCGGTTTGCTCGGTGCCGAAACCACCGTTCAAGACTCCCTACCGCTCACTCCCGAGTCCCCCCGGCGTTTCCTCCGCTTGCGCGTAAACGAACGCTGACCGCCCCGGTCGACCGGCCCCAAGTTTTATGTTCGCGCCGACCGATGCGGCCTTCACCCTCCGCGCTCACCGGGACTTGCCTGCCCTCCGGAACCTGGTCACCGTGATCACATGCCTTTACCGCCCTCACGCTGCGCCCGGTTGTTTGGCTTGGCCCTGCTGCTCGCCGCCGGGGCACCGGGGCGGTCCGAAACCCAGCCAGCCTCACCTCAGACGGCGGCGGCCACGGCCGAACCGTCCGAGATAACCGGGCTGGTGGTGGCCCGCACGGGCGGTGGGTTTCTCGGATTGAGCGTCGAGGGAGCTTCCTTACGGGTGACCTTCTATGATAAGGAGCGCAAAAAAGAGCCGGCGGATGTGCTGCGAGTCGTGGCGCGCTGGCACGACGGCAAACCGAGGCGCGCGGTGTTGCGGGCCGATGCCCCCGACAGCTTCATCTCGCCGCCGGTATTGTCCCCGCCCTTCAAATTCATGGGCGTGGTGGTGCTGGTGCGGGGCGAAAATGAAGAAGCCGAGTCTTACCCGGTGAACTTCAACCTGCTCGTCCGGCCGACGCCGGTGTCGGGTCCGCCTGGCGAACCATCGTAACGGCCACCTCCAACCGCTGGGTGTAAGTGCCTTTGAATACGCCGCGGGTCGGGGTGCCGTCGAGGTAGTCGCGACCGATGGCGACCTTGACGTGGCGTTCACCGGCGGGGCAATCGTTGGTCGGATCGAGGCCCCACCAGTAGCCGCCGGGCAGGCATATCTCGACCCAGGCGTGACTTTCGGCGGAGCCGACCAACGGGGCGGGCGCGGCGGAGTTTTCCGCCGCGGCTTTCTGGGCGTCGGTTTCGATGTAGCCGGTGACGTAGCGAGCGGGAATCTCGGCCGAGCGCAGGATGGCGATCATGACCTGCGCGAAGTCCTGGCACACCCCGCGACGCTGAGCGAGCACGGCAGCCACGGGGGTGTCGATGCGGGTGCTGCCGGGCACATAACGAAACTCGGTCTTGATCCAGGCATTGAGACGAAGCAGCGCCTCCCCGAGCGGCGCAGCGGGCGAAAAGAATTTATTGGCCAGTCGGTTGACCGCAGCGTTGAGCTCGATCGCCGGGGAGGGCATCAGAAACTCGTAAAGGCGCAGGCGGTCTCCGCGGTAGATCTGACGGGCCTCCGAGACGCTCACCTCCAAGGCGGCGCGAGGCGGTTCCCACGGCCGGGTTTCGACCTCGGAACGGCTTTCGAGGACAAGCTCGCCGTGGCGCTGGGCGAGCGCGAAGGATTCGACCGTGTTGCCAAAATAGTCGGTGTAGGTATGGACCTTGCCAGCCGGCCGGGTGGCGAAAGCCCGGCTGAGCAGGTGCTGACGGTCATCGTTTACCGGGGTGAGCCGCGCCTCCATGAACGACTCGCTGGCTTCGCCGGCGTAGCGATAGCGGGTATGGTGGACGATGCGGAAGCGCATGGGCGGTGGTCTGGAGGAGAGGGAGGCACCAGTTGGCGCAGCCGCACAAGCAAAGGCAAGAATACCCACCGGCGACAGGAATGCATTTTAGAGGCTACTTTTGCCAGCCGCTGTTTTCCCCTTTGCCTCGGCGCGTTCGGCGTGCCTCGCTGCACGCTCTTCTTTGCCATGAGCCTCGATGCGCCCGTTCCTTTAGCCTCACCAGACGCCGCCAGCTACCGCGTCGCCTTGGTCGCGGCCCGCTTTAACGCCGGCTTGGTGGACACTTTGCTCGGACGCGCCCTCGCCGTGCTGCGTGCCGCCGGGGTGCCTGAGGCCGGACTGACGGTGGTGCGCGTCCCGGGATCCCATGAAGTGCCTTGGGCGGCCGGCCGCTTGGCGGGGTCCGGGCGCTACGACGTTGTGGTGGGACTGGGCGTGTTGATCGCCGGCGACACGAATCACCACGAGATGGTGGGCGACGCCGTTGCCCATGCCTTGCAGGCCGCCGCCGCGCGCACCGGAGTGCCGATGGTCAACGGGGTGATCGTGGCGAATACGACGGCGCAGGCTGAAGCCCGGACGGCGGGGCCCATTGACCGTGGAGCCGAGTTTGCCGCCGCCGCCCTGGAACTGGCTGCTTTGCACCGAACCCTTCCCTGAGATGAGCAACCATAAAGCACTCTTTGCCCGCCGCCGCGATGGTCGCATCGCCGCCCTGCAGTTTCTTTTTGCCTGGTCGATGAACCGACCGGCGCATTTGGCTGACGATCTCGCGATTTTCTTCGCAAACTTGGAGGCGGCCGACGGCAAACCGCGCGAACACTATGCCTTTGGTGAAGAGATCATCCACGGGGTGATCGAACAGTGCGACGATATCGACGGCCGCATTCGCGTGCTGGCCAAGAACTGGGATTTCGAGCGCATCGCCAAGATAGATCTAACTCTTTTGCGTATGGCCATTTACGAGATCCTGCATCGTCAGGACATACCGCCCATCGTCTCGATCAACGAAGCGATCGACCTCTCCAAGATTTACTCCAACGCGGACTCGAAGCGTTTCATCAACGGCATCCTCGACCGCATCAAGGATCAAGCCGGCCGCGACGCCCGCAAGGTCACTTGAGGACACCGAATCGTAGCCGCTTTCGAACTTACGTGGCATGTCTGGAAGAAACGACAACTGAACGTGGTGGAGCCGGGCGCGGCCACTTTTGCGATTCCATCGGCACGCCCACGTGGTCGACGCATCTCCACCACATTACAAATTGGCTTTCGTTTCGGCCCGGTCGTAGACCTCAAACTTTTTCTATCATCGATGTTCGGTCTTATTAAAAAATTCAAAGATGGCCTGGCCAAGACGGTCGCGGCCATCAGCACGCGCACGCGTTCTCTGTTCGGCGGGCGCAAGATCGATGCCTCCTCGTTGGAGGAGTTGGAGGAGGCGCTGATAACCGCAGATTTCGGCGTAGAGACCACCGGGGAGATTCTGACCGAAATTAAGGAGGCCTACCGCCGTGACCCGCAATTGCAGGGCAAGAAAGCGGCCGAACTTGGCTCCGCGGTCTTGGGCCGTGCGCTGGCCGGTTGTGCAGCCGCGCCGGAATTGACCCGCCGCGCCGACGGATCGCCGGTCGTTCTGGTGATGATTGGCGTCAATGGGTCGGGTAAGACTACCACCACGGCGAAGCTGGCCTGGGCACTGCAACAGGAAGGCAGGTCGGTGTTGGTGGCGGCGTGTGACACGTTTCGCGCTGCGGCGGTTGAACAGCTAAAGAGTTGGGCGGAACGACTTCAGATCGATATGGTCTCGAGCCATACCGGAGCGGATGCGGCAGCCGTGGCGTATGACGCGCTTCAGGCGGCGCGAGGGCGGGGCAAGGATGTGCTCATTATTGATACGGCCGGTCGCTTGCACACCAAAAGCAACCTGATGGAAGAGTTAGCGAAGATTCGCCGTGTGCTGCAAAAACTCGACCCCTCGGCGCCGCACCAGGCGTGGTTAGTGGTAGACGGGTCGTTGGGAAGCAATTCGATTGAGCAGGCGCGAGTTTTCCACAAAAGCTTTGGGATTACGGGGTTGGTGGTTACAAAACTAGACGGCACCAGTCGAGGTGGAGCGGTGGTGGGAATCTGGCGCGCATTAAAACTGCCAATCCATTACGTTGGCTTGGGGGAACAAAAGGAGGATCTGCAACGTTTCGATCCCGAGGCTTACGCGAAAGCGGTCTTCGGTTTGGAGGACTAAACCAGACAGCGTTTAATCGGATGGATCCTACAAACAAGGGACAGCTTAATTATACTCGACGCACACCTGATTTCCTGCTCTCTCTC
>CAYNUW010000243.1:0-1005 GCA_964400455.1 uncultured Akkermansia sp.
CACGACGCCCGCCGGGCCGGATATGTAGCGACTAGATGGATACCCATCTTTGCCTCGGCCTCTTCCTTGGGCCCGCTGGCCTCGCGACCCGACCTCACCACCCTGGCGGAGGACGAACAAGGCTGGGTCGGCCTGGACCCGCTCGGCAGCCCGCTCGGTATCGCCGCGCTCGAACACTCCCCGGACCCTCGCCAGCAAGTGCGGCCCTCGATCTGGCCTGTGCTGCTCACGCCTCAGCCCGGGGTCGCCCTCGAGTTCTACGCCCAGCTTCTGGATTGGACGGCGCAGCCGGACGCACGCACGCCGCTTTTTGAGGGGGATTTCATCTGGTCGCGCGACGGTCGACGCCAGGCGGGCCTGACCTATCAGGCACCCGGACCCGCCCCCGCCGATCAATCTTCCGGCTGGCTCCTGCTTTTCGGAGTCGCGGATTTGGACGCCGTCGTGAAAACCTGCTGGCGCGCCGGTGCCCGCATCGTGCGTGAACCGGGCGTGGATCTGATCGGTGGCCGTGTGGCCGTGTTGACCGATCCCGCCGGTGCCGCTTTCGGACTCTACGAGCTCGTGCCCACGCCTGGACCAAGCTCGGATAAACATAATCTGCAAATTCGCCCCGCCACTCCATGACTGCCCTGCCACGGTCAACCACCACCAGGCCCCGCGCAAAGCGCATGGCGCTCACCCACAGCGCCCTCCTCGCCTGCCTCTGGCTGGGCGGATGCGCTTCACCCGGCGCCAACGAACAACCAAACTCCACGAAGGAACGCGTCTACGTGAATTGGCTGAATCCGGCCAGTGTCACGCTCCCCCCGCCGCCGGACGGTGGTTAGAAGCCCCTCGACCACCAGAATCGCACCGCCGCGCGCTGATCCGCCAGCGCCCGAGTTTTTCTTTACCCGGGTCCAAGCGCCCTGGCTCTTGCCTGCAACACGGCCGCCGCCGCGTGTAGTTTGGTGGCCTCCTTTATCCCTGGGGCTGACTCCACCCCGCTGTTTAGATCCACAA
>CAYNUW010000243.1:1015-5745 GCA_964400455.1 uncultured Akkermansia sp.
ATCCACAAAATTCGCCCCGCTCTCCTCCAAAGCCGCCGCCAGATTGCCCGGCCCCAAGCCGCCGGCCAAGATCCAGCCCCGGTCGGGTCGCAGCGCGCGACAGGCACGAAAACCAGCCCAGTCTCCGGTGCGGCCCGAGCCCCCGTAACCACCGGCGTGATACGTATCAGCCAGGAAGGTGTGCGCCAACTCCAGCCAGTCGTCGGGAAAGGCGACTCCGGGAGGAAGCTTGGGCGCCAACCACAACCGCGCCGGCCCGGCTACCTCGCTCCAGGTTCGCACCAACGCGGTATCGATCGTATGCTTCGCGTGGATCTGCAGCCGATCAAAGCCTGCGGCAATCACCCGGGCCAGCTCGTCCGCCGCCGGCTCGACCAGCACGGCCACCCGCAGCGGCCCACGAGGCAAAGCGCCGCTCATGGCGACATAATCCTCAAGCCCGAGGTGACGGGGCGAGCCGGGCCAAAGAATAAACCCAAGCGCATCCGCACCCAACTCCGCCGCCAACGCGGCGTCCCCCACCCGAGTGAGGCCGCAAACTTTGAACTGCACCTGGCCGATCATAAACCGTGCCCCAGAATCAAGCCGTGGCCGCCGAAACCGGGGCCGTCGCGGCGGGCTGCGCCGGGTGCTTCAACCCAAAGAGATACTTGTCGATCTTGTTCGCGGTGATCACGCCGTAATTGATCGTGCCCAGCCAGCCGCTCATGATGATCCCCACGCTGCCGGCGTGGAACAGCCCGGGCAGCTTTTCGGACAGATTCATCGAGACCGGCAGCCCTTCGAACTTGGTGCCGAACGACGTGCCGGAAAAATGCGTGGTGTAACGCTCGATCGTGCGCGGCGTGGCGGCCTCCATCCAGTCGATCTTGGCCCGCACCCCGGGGATGTATTTCTCCAGCGCCACGATGCTCTCCTCGACCAGGCGCTGCTTGTGCGTCTCATAGGTGGCCTCGTCCATCGCCGACCAGTCTTCGTAGTGACCATTCAACGACGCCACCACCGTGTAGCGCTCCGAGCCCGGGCGCGTCTCCGGGTAATAGACCGAGAAGGTGCGGCTGGTGGTGTGCAGACCCTTCAGCTCCTCCGGGCTGTAGGCCGGCGCATCGGATGTAAACACCAGGTCGCCGATGTTCGGTATGGTCTCACCCTTGCGAATGCCGAGGTAGACCTGACACGAGCTGGAGTTGATGCGCACCTGCCGGGCCTGCTCGACGAAATCAGCCGGGAAA
Source organism: uncultured Akkermansia sp. (assembly GCA_964400455.1). Lineage (GTDB taxonomy): Bacteria > Verrucomicrobiota > Verrucomicrobiia > Opitutales > Opitutaceae > IMCC26134_A. The sequence continues at coordinate 2,248 of CAYNUW010000243.1, forward strand.
TTTTCCTCTCCGGCCAGCCGGAAGATGGTGTTCTTAATGTTGGCGTTCGACAACACCGCCTTGGCCCGAATCACCCGGCCGTTTTTCGCCACGATGCCGCAGGCGACCTTGCGACCGTCGCGCTCCTCCACCAACACGCGCTCGACCAGCACCTTTGTGCGCAGCTCCACCCCGTTTTTGCGCAGCTCGTCGCACATCTTCTCGATCAACAGGTCGGAGCCGCCCTGAAAGGTGAACACGCCCGAACCCATGAAGTTGCTGAACACGATTCCGAAGGTGATGGCCGGGTCGTCGAAGGTCGACCCGTTGGCGTAGGAAATCGGCTCCATCAGCAAACGCCACACGTCCGGCCGCCCCGGGAAAAAGCGCTGGAACATCTGCCCCGTGGTCTCGGGGTTGTTGTCGTAGTAATTCATCTGCCGCAGATGATCGTAGAACGACTCCACCTGCTCACGCGGCAGCTTGAACTGCTCCACCAACACCCGGGTGTAATCCTCTCGCGTAAACGTAGTCCATACATCCATTTGCGGATTCACGAACCGCACGTCTTTCAGCTGGTGGATCGAGTCGGCGATCTCCTTGGTCCAGTAACGCCGGCAACTCTTGATCATGCCGCTCGGGAAACCGTGCAGGGAGATATCGAAGATGTGCCCGCCCTTGCGGGTAAACCAGGTGGCCAGACCGCCGAATTGGTAGTGATGCTCCAGCAGCAGCACCTTGTGGCCGGCCTTCGCGAGGACGTTGGCCCCGGTGAGACCACCGAGTCCGGAACCAATAACGATCACGTCGTATTCATCTGCGCAGCCTTTGAGCCAGTCGTAAGCCATGGGAAAAGATTCAAGTGAAAGTCACCCTCCGTCCGGCGCAAGGGTGGTTTTGCATTCCGCCCCGCGTCGCCCCGCTGCCTAAGCGAGGGTTTGACCCCGCCGCCCGGGCCGTGCGTGCTGCCCTGCCTTCCCTTTTTCGCGCATGATTTCCCCCGGCAAAACCCTCGGAGTCCTCGGCGGCGGCCAGCTCGGCCGCATGTTCGCCCACGCGGCGGAGCGCCTCGGTTACCGCGTCCACATCTACGAGCCCTCCACCGACTCCCCCGCCGCCGAGGTCAGCGCCCACGCCGTGCACGCCCCCTACGAGGACACCGCCAGCTTGGAGGCCTTTGTCCGCGGCTGCGACGCCGTCACCTACGAATTCGAAAACATCCCCGCCGCCCCGCTGCGCGCGGTCGAGGCGGCCGCCGTCTTCCACCCCTCCTGGCGCGTGCTCGAAATCGCGCAAAACCGCTCCCGCGAAAAAGGCTGGCTGCGCGCCAACGGCTTCCCCCACGCCCGCTTCGAGGAGTGCGCCGCCGACGGCGATCTCGCCGCCGCCATCCGCACCGTCGGCCTGCCCTGCGTGGTCAAGACCGCCGACTTCGGCTACGACGGCAAGGGCCAGCTGAAAGTGGTGGACGAGCCGTCCTTGCACCGCGCCGTCGCCGCCTTCGCCGGCCAACGCGCCGTGGTCGAGCGCTGGATCACGTTCCGCTGCGAACTCTCTGTCATCGTCGCCCGCTCCGCCGACGGCGCCACCCGCTGCTTCCCGGTGGCGGAAAACATCCACACCCACCACATCCTCGACCTCTCCATCCTGCCCGCCCGCGTGCCCGCCGAGACCCAGGCCGCCGCCCAGGCCCTCGCCGTGCGCATCGCGGAACGCATCGGCGTGGTCGGGCTGCTCGCCGTCGAGCTCTTCCTCGCCGAGGACGGCGAGATCCTGGTCAACGAACTCGCCCCCCGCCCGCACAACAGCGGCCACTGGACCCTCGACGCCTGCGCCACCACCCAGTTTGAACAACACGTCCGCGCCATCGCCGGCCTGCCCCTCGGCGACGTGCGCCTCACCGCCCCGGCCGCCGTCATGGTCAACATCCTCGGCGACGCCTGGTCGTGGGACGGCGACCGCTGCGTCGGCGAGCCCGACTGGTCCGCCGTGCTCGCCCACCCCGCCGCCCATCTCCATCTCTACGGCAAACGCTCGCCCCGCCCCGGCCGCAAGATGGGCCACTTCACCGTCACCGCCGGCGACACCGAGTCCGCCATCGCCCTGGCCCGCGAACTCCAGCGCCGCCTCCACCGCGCCTGAGCCGCCCCGCCGCCCCATGTCCGCCCGTCGCCTCGACCAACTGCTGGCCAACCTCGGCTACTGCTCCCGCCGCGAGGTGCGCGACTGGCTGAAAGCCGGCCGCGTGGCCGTCGCCGGCAAACGCGCCGACGACCCCGGAGCGAAACCGTCCCCCGCCGCCGTGCGCGTCGACGGCGAGCCGCTCGATCACCCCGACGGTCTCCTCCTGCTTGTGCACAAGCCCCTCGGCCTCACCTGCTCCCACGACCCGCGCGAAGCCCCCCTCGTCTACGACCTCCTCCCCGCGCGCTGGCGCGCCCGCAACCCGCAGGTCACCTCCATCGGCCGGCTCGACAAGGAGACCTCCGGCCTGCTCCTGCTCACCGACCACACCGAACTGGTCCACCGCCTCACCTCCCCCAGGCACAAGGTGCCCAAAATCTACGAGGTCACCCTCGACCGGCCCCTCGACCCCGCCTGGACCACCCGCTTCGCCGCCGGCGACCTCGTGCTCGACGGCGAAGCCGCCCCCTGCGCCCCGGCCGAGCTCCGCGTCACCGGAGCGCGCACCGCCGACCTCGTGCTCATCGAGGGAAAATACCACCAGGTGCGACGCATGTTCGCCGCCCTCGGCGCCACCGTCGTCCGCCTGCACCGCCGGGAGTTCGGCCGTCTCGCCCTCGGCGACCTGCCGCCCGGCGCCTGGCGCGAACTCGCCCTCGCCGACCTCGACCCCGCATGACCACGCGCGCCGCCCTCGCCGCCCTCGCCTGCGCCACCGCCACCGTCGCCGCCGAGCCGACGGTCGAACTGCCCCCGCTGCTCGTCGCCGCCACCCGCGCCCCCCAGCCCGCCGACACCCTGCCCCTCGCGGTCGATGTCGTCACCGACGACGACCTGACCCGCTTCCCCGGCCAGCCGCTGGACGAGGCCCTGCGCGCCTCGGCGGCCTTCTCCCTCTTCCGCCGCACCGGCTCCGCCACCGCCAATCCAACCGCCCAGGGCGTCTCCCTGCGCGGCATCGGTCCCAGCGGCGCCGGCCGCGCCCTCGTCCTGCTCGACGGCGTGCCGGTCAACGACCCCTTCGGCGGCTGGGTCGTCTGGTCCAAGCTCCCGGTCGAGTCGCTTCAGCGCGTGGAGCTCGTGCGCGGCGGCGGCTCCGCCGCCTGGGGGCCCGCCGCGCTCGGCGGCGTCGTCCACCTGGTCTCGCGCCCGCCCGGCGACACCCCCGCCGGACGCGTCAGCGCCACCGTCGGCGACTTCTCCACCCGCTCCCTCGCGCTTCAAGCCGAACTGCCCGCCTCCACCACCCCCGATCGCTTCGCGGTCGACGCCGCCGCCTTCGCCACCGACGGCGTCCGCCTGGTGCGCGACCCCGGCGCCATCGACACTCCGGCC
>CAYNUW010000244.1:0-5728 GCA_964400455.1 uncultured Akkermansia sp.
CGCCAAGACCGGCACCCCGGGCAACACCGGCACGCGCATCTTCTGCGTTTCCGGCCATGTCCAGCGTCCCGGCTACTACGAGTTTCCCGCCGGCACGATCACCATGGGCCAGCTGCTGAACGAGGTCTGCGGTGGCCCTTTGCCAGGCCGCGCGTTCAAGGCTGTCATCCCCGGCGGCTCCTCCGCCAAAGTCCTCCGCTTTGGCGAACGTTACAAGGGTAAGCGCAAGGTCGGCGCCGACATGGTGGACTACGACTGGGGGGTCGAGGACGTCCCGATGGACTTCGATTCACTGGCCATGATCGGTTCCATGGGCGGCTCCGGCGGGGTCATCGTCATGGATGATTCCGTCAACATGGTCGAGGCCCTGGCCAACATCAACGCCTTCTACTCCCACGAGTCCTGCGGCCAGTGCACGCCCTGCCGCGAAGGCTCGCTCTGGATGAAAAAGATCAGCTCTCGCATGGTGCACGGCGAGGCCCGCAAGGAAGATGCCGCCCTCATCAAGGGCGTGGCGGACCAGATTCCCGGCCGCACCATCTGTGCCTTCGGCGAAGCGTGCTCTTGGCCCACTCAAAGCTTCCTCATCAAGTTCAAGGATGAGTTTGAGGGTTACGCCGAGGTTAAAAAAAACCTCCCCGCCGACCGCCGCCAACTCGTCTAACTCTACAACCACTGAGAACACTGAGGCTCACTTAGCACCACCCGCCATTCCGCCGCCTTTTCTCTCCGTGTTTCTAAGCGCCCTCCGTGGTTAATCCTCTCCGACTCTCCTCCTCGCAATGACCGCCGCTCCCAAAATCGACCTCGTCACCGTCAACATCGACGGCGTAGACATCGCCGTGCCGAAGGGCACCAACGTCATCGAGGCCGCCAAGCTCCTCCAGAAGGACGTCCCGCACTACTGCTACCACCCCAAACTCACCGTCGCCGGCAACTGCCGAATGTGCATGGTCGAGATGGGAATGCCCGCCGTGGATCCAGCGACCAAGCAGCCGGTCATGGACCCGGCCACCGGCAAGCAGAAGATCAACTGGATACCCCGCCCCCAGATCGGCTGCGGCACCAATGTCGCCCCCGGTATGCACATCAAGACGTCCTCCCAAATGGTGAAGGACGCCCGCGAAGGGGTGATGGAGTTTCTGCTCATCAATCACCCGCTCGACTGCCCCATCTGTGATCAGGCCGGCGAGTGTAAACTCCAGGAGCAGGCGACCGGCTACGGTCGCGGCTACTCCCGCTTCATCGAGGAAAAGAACGTCAAGCCGAAGCGCACCCAGCTCGGGCCTCGTGTCACCCTGGACGACGAGCGCTGCATTCTCTGCTCGCGCTGCATCCGCTTCTGCCGGGAGGTCGCCAAGGACGAGGTGCTCGGTTTTGTGGACCGTGGCAGCTACTCGACCCTCACCTGCCACCCCGGTAAGAAGCTCGAAAATAATTACTCGCTCAACACAGTCGATATCTGCCCGGTCGGAGCGCTGACCAGCACCGACTTCCGTTTTAAGATGCGCGTTTGGTTCCTCAAGCAGACCAACACCATCGATATCGAGTCCTCCGTCGGCGCCAACGCCGTCATCTGGTCGCGCGAAGGAGTCATTTACCGTCTTACCCCGCGCCGCAACGACGAGGTCAATGACACCTGGATGTCCGATTCCGGTCGTATGTTTTACAAACAGGTCGCCGCCGCCGACCGCCTCACCGCCGGCATCACGGTCAAAGGGGCCCCCGCCACGCTCGAACAAGCCGTCGCCGCCGCCGCCGAACTTTTTAAGGCGCACGCCGGCAAGATTACCGTGGTTGGCTCCGGTCGCGCCTCGGTCGAGGAGCAGTTCCTCACCAAACAACTCGCCGCCGCCCTTCAAGCCCCCGCCGCCCTGGTGGCCCGCACTGGTCAGGGCGACGGACTGCTCATCTCCGCCGACCGCAACCCCAACGTTCGCGGCGCCCTCGTCACCGGCCTGATCAACCAGCTTCCGGCCGCGCAACTCTCCGCCCTTGCGGCCGACATCGACAACGGCTACACCCGGGTCATCGTTTCTCACGGCGAAGATCTCGCCGCCGCCGGCCTCTCTGCCGCTCAGCTCGCCAAGGTGGCCATCATCTATCTAGGCACCCACGCCAATGCCACCAGCGCTGCCGCCCAGGTCGTCATCCCGACGCTCCACACCTTTGAAAAGGCCGGCAGCTTCGTGAACCAGCAGTTCCGGCTCCAAAAGTTTGCCGCCGCCGTGCCCGGGCCGCAGGGCGCGACCAACGACCTTGTCGTCCTCGCTAAACTCGCCGCCGCCGGCGGAGCTTCTGTTCCCATCGCTGACGTGGCCGGCGTCTGGACCGCGCTTGCCGCGAACGTTCCCGTGCTCGCCGGCCTTTCCTACAAGGCCATCCCCGACACCGGCGTGGCGCTCGATACTTCCCCGTGGTCTGGCTGGACCTTCATCGAGGGCCCGTCGCTTAAATACAAGCCCGCCGTGCCTGCCGCCGCCGCCTGATTCCGAAATCTAGGGCAAAGACGCGAAGCCGCTAAGTCTGATTAACCCAGTTAAAGTCTAAAACCTCTTCCCCCGATCTTCGCGCCTTAGCGTCTCAGCGCTTAAAAACACCTTCCGACATGTTCGACTTCTACTTCTAGATACCGCACTGGATCCGCCTCGTCCTGCAAGGCGCGGCCGTCATGCTCACGCTCTTCCCCATCGCCGCCGCGTGCTCCATGGCTGAGCGCAAAGTGGCGGCCTGGGTGCAGGATCGCCCCGGCCCCAACCGCACCGTGGCCCCCATCCTTGCTTGGATACCCGGCATCCAATTTCTCCAACGCCTCGGCATCTTCCAGCTCGCGGCCGACGGCGGCAAATTTATGTTCAAAGAGGACATCGTGCCCGGCCATGTGAACAAGGCCTACTTCATCGCCGCGCCCATCCTCGCCGTCATCCCCGCCCTCACTACCGTCGCCTTTATTCCCTTCGGCGCCTATCTCGACGCCGCCGGACAGGTGGTTCCCCTCATCCTCGCCAACGTCGATGTCGGCCTGCTCGCCGTCTTCGCCATCTCTTCGCTCAGCGTCTATTCCGTGATCCTCGCCGGTTGGGCCTCCAATTCGAAATATCCCTTTCTCGGCAGCGTGCGCGCTTCCGCCCAGCTCATCTCCTATGAGCTCTCCATGACGCTCTCCGTCCTGCCCGTTTTCCTTTGGATCAACGGTCCGCTGGCCGGTGAAATCGCCGGCAGTTTTAGCGGCACCCTCGGCCTCGCCCGCGTGGTCGAGTTTCAATCCCAGCCCGGCCTCTTTGGTGGGCTCTGGTTTGGTTTCCTTATGCCCATCTCGGCTTTCATCTATTTGGTCGCCCTATTCGCCGAGACCAACCGCGCCCCCTTCGACACCGTTGAGTCCGAAGCCGACCTGGTGAACAGCTTCGCCTCCGAATATGGCGCCTTTAAGTGGTCGCTCTTTTACGTCGCGGAGTATTGCCATATGATCGTCGGCTCCGCCGTGTTTATGCTCCTTTTTGGCGGTGGCTGGAATCCCTTGCCCTGGTTTACCTTGGCCGACTTGGTCAACTTGCTTGGGGTCGCTCACCTGCCACTGGTCGCCGGCCTGATCGGCATCGGTGTTTTCATGGGTAAGGTGCTCGCCATGATCTTTTTCTTCATGTGGGTGCGTTGGACGCTCCCGCGCTTCCGCTACGACCAAGTCATGTCGATCGGCTGGAAGAAGCTGCTGCCCCTCTCCATCGCCAATCTCATTTTCTACGCGCTGGCCATCGCTTGGCTGGATACCCGCTGACCCTTCGGCCCCATCGTAAACCGTCCCCCGTAAATCGTAATTCGCCATGGCCGTCATTCCCGTCGAACGCAAACCGCTCAGCCTTGCCGAGCGCACCTACATCCCGCAGATCGTCGGCGGGCTCAAGACCACGCTGCGCCACCTCTTCCGCAAGCCCATCACGCTCGAATACCCGGAGGTTCGTCCCGAGATTCCGCAAGGCTATCGCGGTGCACCGACCCTGGTTTACGACCCGAATGGTCGCGAGAAGTGTGTCTCCTGCCAGCTCTGCGAGTTTGTCTGCCCGCCCAAGGCTATTCGCATCACCCCCGGCGAGATCGCACCGGAAGATCCCAACGCTCACGTTGAGAAGCGTCCCAAGGAGTTCGAGATCGACATGCTCCGCTGCATCTACTGCGGCATGTGCCAGGAGGTCTGTCCTGAAGAAGCGATTTGGCTGCAGAATTCCTACTCCATCTCGGGCTATACCCGCGAAGACTTTAAGCACAACAAGGCCAAGCTCTACGAGATGGGCGGGACCTTGCCCGACCAGCACTTCAAGTGGGATAAGAAAAAAGCCGCCGAAGAAGCCGCCGCCCATGGGGGCCATCACTAAGCTTCTTGGCCAATCACTCACCCGATCTTTCCGCAATGTCCGACCTTCTCTTTCACCTTTTCGCCGTCGTCACCGTGGCCTGCGCCTTGGGTGTGGTGTTCAATAAGAACGCCGTAAACTCGGCCATCTGCCTGCTCAGCGCCTTGGTCGGCGTGGCCGGTCTTTTTGTGCTGCTCGACGCCTTCTTGCTGGCCGTGCTGATGGTTCTCGTCTACGCCGGCGCCGTCGTAGCTTTGTTTCTCTTTATCATCATGTTGCTCGACGTGAAGGGCGGGGAGCGCAAGCGCTTCACCAAGACCACGGTGGCGTCCGCCGGCCTGGCCGGTGCTCTGATGGTTACCGGTCTGGCGATGTTTGCCACCCGCGGCCACGTGGAAACGGCCGATCCCTCGGACGTCGCGCTGGTCGGCAGCTCGCTGCGTGCATACGCCGAACAACTGTTCACCGTCTACCTGCTGCCCGTGCAGATTGTCGGTTTTCTACTCCTGATCGCCATGTTGGGCGTGATCGTCCTCAGTAAACGCTTCGAGGGGCTGGACGAAACGAAGTAAGCCCGCGCACGAAACTTACGGCCTCCGTTTAACCGCCAATTTTTCCCGATGTCCGCCTTCCCTTTTTTCGCCCAAGCCAGCCCTTTTGTGGTTTCGCTTAACTCCTATCTGTATCTGAGCGCCGTGCTTTTTGCCGTCGGCTTCTTCGGGGTGCTGCTGCGCAAGAATACGTTGGTCATTTACATGTGCTTGGAACTCATGTTGGTGGCCAGCACCGTGGCTTTGGTCGCGTTTTCCCGCTACAATGGGGTGATGGATGGCAACGTGTTTGTTTTCTTTATCCTCACGGTGGCGGCCGCGGAGGTGGCGGTCGGTCTCGCCATCATCGTCGCCCTCTTCCGCCGCCGCCAGACGGTGCAGGTCGAGGAACTCAACGCTCTGAAAAACTAAGCTTCCCCCGGAGACCCTTTCCAAATGTCGCCTTCCCAGCTCGCCCTCACGCTCCTCTTCACGCCGCTTGTTTCGGCCGTGTTGATCGGTTGCTTCTTCCGGCGCCAACCCGCCATTGCCAAGGCCTTGTCGCTCACGGCGGCGAGTGCCATCGCGCTGCTGGCCGGCCAACTGATCTTTGCCACCGAGGACTTCACTGTCGCCGCCGAGTGGCTCACCATCGGGCCGCTGACGGTGAAGCTGGGTTTCCTGCTCGATCCGCTTTCCAAACTGTTGCTCGCCGTCGTCGCCTTGGTCGGTCTGCTCGTGCATGTTTTCTCCCTCGGCTATATGAGCCATGAGGAGAACCAGGCCCGGTTCTTTGGCTGCCTTTCGTTGTTCATGTTCTCCATGACCGGCCTCACGCTCGCCGAC
>CAYNUW010000245.1:0-5667 GCA_964400455.1 uncultured Akkermansia sp.
GCGCAGGCTTTCGAGCAGGCGGCGGGACTGGGTGGCGACGATGTCCGGCGTGGTGGTCATGAGCACGGGATCGAGGTTGCCCTGCACGGCGACCTTGGCGGGCAGGCTGGCGCGCACGGCGGCGAGGTCGGCGGTCCAGTCCACACTGACGGCGCGCACGCCGCAGGCGGACTGGGCGGCGAGGTGGGGAGCGGTGGCCTTGGCGTAGAGGATGACGGGGAAGCCGGAGGGCAGGGCGGCGACGATGCGACGGATCCAGGCGAGCGAGGCCGCTTCGTAGTCGGGGCCGGCAAGGATGCCGCCCCAGGAGTCGAAAATCTGGATGGCGTCGGCCCCGGCCTCGATCTGCATGCGGAAGTAGGCGACGAGAGCGTCGGAGAGGCGGGTCATGAGCGCGTCGAAGGCCGGGCGGTCGGTGTAGAAGAGCAACTTGGCCCGGGCGAAGTCCTCGGACGAGCCGCCTTCGAGCATGTAGGCGGCGAGGGTCCAGGGGGAGCCGCCGAAACCCAGCAGCATGTGGCCGCTGGCGGCGACCTCGGCGCGGAGCAGACGGAGTGCGCCGGCGACGTAGGCGAGGCGTTCGGGCACGGCGTGGGCGGGGGCGAGGGCCTCGATATCGGCGCGGGATTCGAGACGGCGGGCCATTTGAATGCCGCCCGTGTCGCGAAAGGCGTAGGGCAGGCCGAGGGCTTCGGGGATGACGAGGATGTCGGAAAAGAGGATGGCGGCGTCGAGACCGGGGAAACGGCGCAGCGGTTGCAAAGTGACCTCGGTGGCGAGTTCCGGGGTGCGGACCATTTCGAGAAAGGAAGACTTGGCCTTGAGGGCGCGGTATTCGGGCAGGTAGCGGCCGGCCTGGCGCATGACCCAGAGGGGAGGGCGTTCGAGTGGTTGGCAGGCGAGGGCGGCGAGGAAACGTTCGCGGGAGGTCATGGCAGAAAGGCAGATTGCGCGTGAGGAGACGTGGACGGCAAGGCCTTCGAGACGTAGCTTGCGGGATGTGGACGGCAAAGCTGTGGAGCTGTCGGCACGTCGGGTAAGTTGTTTCGGTCGTTAGTTCAGTGAGCTCGGAGGGACTGAACCACTAAATCGGCAGGCTCGATGAGCGCCGTGAGTGAAAGATTTCGCGGCTTGAAGCGAGGGATTCAGATGGTTCGGGCAATAGCCTCCGGGGGTAACATTCGTTAGAGGTTTTACGTTTCAGGGACTAGTGCGGGTTCGACTGGCTATCGCAGTAACCTTAGTGGTAGGCGCTGACCTTCCCATCCTGCTTGGTGGCGGACATGCGAAACGAGCCGTCTATTTCGGCAAAAGGCTGATCGCTCTTTGCTTTCACTGCATCTGACTCCAGCATCAATAAGCGAGAGGAAGCTCAGGTGCGCTGATCCCAGTCTCGGCTGATCCGAATTTGTCCATCTCAGGAAAGCCGCTTTCGTTGGGATGAACCAAGCGGCGTGTGCGCGTGCCATCGCCGAGTCCACCTTTCCCCGGTGAAACGGTGCTTCGCGGTGTAAGCCCCGGGCTTGACCTCTTGGGGCGGGTGAATCCTCTCCGGGGATGCCCCTGACCGTCGCCCGCCCCTGCGTCGTTACGCCTTTCATCGTCTCGTTGGCCAGTGTGGCCTCGCTCACTGCGGGCGAATCCCATCTGCTTAATGGCACGCTAGAAAATCCTGAGTTCGTAAACAGCACGGTCGGCACGGATCTGTTGTGGGGGGCGGGTTTTTACGGACAGGGAGTGGTCATCGCCAATGTCGAGGCCGGTCATGTCTGGTCGGGGCACGAGGTCTTCGACCGCACGGCGATCAATCTCGCGCTTGGGCTTTCCTTGCCCGCCAGTCCGGTGCGGCTGGTCAATGCGAGTCCGAACGAGACCACCCCGAGTCTCGGCGAGGTGGATTTTCACGCCACCATGGTGGGGCATGTGCTGGTGGGCGCGCGCACGGTGCAGACCGAGGCGGGCTTGAGCTTGACGGCGGTGGGCGCGGGCATGGCTCCTTTCGCCACGCTGTGGTCGGGCGCGATCGCGACGTCCTACTCGACCGACCCGGAAGAGGTGGGGGCGTTTTCACTCAGCGCTGAGTCGTTTCGCACGCCCTACGTGGAGTTTTTCGCGGGCGGGGCGCAGGGGCGGGCGGATGTGATCAACAGCAGCTGGGGCGGGTCGGAGTTGGGCGACTCGGCGGAGGAGACGCGGGTGATCACGGCGCTGGCGGCGGAGAACCCGATGGTGACGGCGGTCTTCAGCGCGGGCAACACGGGGGCGGGGGTGGACACGGTGGCCGGTCCGGGGATCTCGGCCAACGTGATCGCGGTGGGTTCGCTAGGAGGTGCGGCGGGGCTGACGCCCTCGGAGTTTTCGTCGGGCGGACCGGTCGCGTTTTATCACCCGGGCACCCAAATGTTGGTGCCCGAGGCGAGGGCGGCGGTGCATATCGCGGCGCCGGGCGAGAACTACGCGCTGGCGGCCTATCTTCAATCGACGGGCGGGCTGACGCCGCTGCTTACGCCGGAGATCGAGACAACGGCGAACGATCTTTACTTCATTTTCTCGGCCAGCGGGACGAGTTTTGCCGCGCCTATCGTGGCGGGTGGGGTGGCGTTGTTGAAGAACGTGGCCAAGGAGAATCCCGCCGTGTTGCCTTCGGAGACGGCGCTGGATGCGCGGGTGATTCGTTCGGTGGTGATGGCGGGGGCGAGGCGAACGGAGGGCTGGGACAACGGCCAGGTCGTGGACGGGGCGGGGGCGGCGGTTACGACGCGGGCGGTGGATTATCGCACGGGGGCGGGGGCTTTCGACGTGGCGCGGGCGGCGGAGATCTTGGTGAACGGGGTGCGGGATGTGCCGGGCACGGGCGGAGCGGCGGGACTGGCGGAGGAGGGGTGGGATTTTGGGTCGGTGACGCTGGGTGCATTCAATGATTACGGCATCGATGCGGCGGCGCTGGCGGCGGCGGGGCCGGGGGAGCTGGCGGTGTCGCTCAACTGGCAGGTCAGCGAGCATTTCGACTCGGTCAGCGGCCTGACGGAGTTCGGCAGTTTCGCGGATTTGAACCTGGAGGTGTGGTCGGCGGGCGCGGGCGGCGGGGCGGGGACGCTGCTGGCGGCCTCGCGCACGGCGTTCAACACCATGGAGTTCTTGCGTATCTCGGTAACGGATACGGCCGGGCTGTGGCTGCGGGTTCGTTTCGACGAGCTGGTGTATAACTTCGACGGTGCGGCGGGGCTGGCGGCGAGCTACGGTCTGGCGTGGGGGATGACGGCGACGGCCATACCCGAGCCCGCGGCGTGGGCGGGTCTGGCGGGGCTGGGTGCGCTGGGATTGGCCGGCGCACGGCGGCGGCGGCGCGCCTAATCGCGGGGCGACGGGGCGTCGCGGGGTGCGATGTCGGCGGGGGTGGGTGGGGTCAGGCTTTTGCCACCGCGGGCGCCGAGGTCTTCGAGGCGGCGGCCGGCGGGGAGCACGCGGGCTTCGAGGGAGCCGAGGGCGGCGTTGTAGGCCTTGGCGGCTTGGTCGAGCGCGGGGCCGATTTTGGCGAGGTGTTCGACGAAAAGCACGACGCGCTCGTGGAAGTCGCGGGCGCGCGCGGCGATGTCCTCGGCGTTTTGGGCGGCGGTCTCCTGGCGCCAGCCGTAGGCGGCGGCCTTGAGCAGGGCGATCAGGGTGGCTGGGGTGGCGAGGAGGACGCGTTTCTGGATGGCGCGTTCGAGCAGGTCGGGGTCGGCGGAGAGGGCGGCGGCGAGGAACTGGTCGCCGGGCAGGAAGAGCACGACGAATTCGGGGGAGGGTTGAAATTGCTCCCAATAAGCTTTGGCGGAGAGCGCGGCGACGTGGCCGGCGACCTTGGCGGCGTGGTCGGCGAGGCGGGCGGCGCGGGTGGGCTCGTCGGGGGCGGAGGCGGCGTCGCGGTAGGCCTCGTTGGGGGCCTTGGCGTCGATGACGATGCGCTGGCCGCCGGGGAGGCGCACGACGAGGTCGGGGCGGAGCCGGGCGCGGCCCTCGTCGCGTTCGGCGGTGACGGAGCTTTGTTCGGTGAAGTCGCAGTAGTCGGTCATGCCGGCGAGCTCGACGACGCGGCGGAGCTGGAGTTCGCCCCAGGTGCCGGCGGTGGTGGTGGAGCGGAGGGCGGTGGAGAGGCGCGCGGTTTCGTGCTGGAGGGCGGCCTGGCTCTGGGCGAGGGTTTGCAGATGCTGGGCGAGGGCGGAGGCGGAGGCGACGCGCGACTGGTCGAAGGCGGTGAGCCGGGCCTCGACCTGGCCCAGGGTTTCGCGGAGGGGTTGGACGAGGGCGGCGATGGCGAGCTGGCGTTTTTCGAGGTCGCCGTCGACGGCCTGACGGACGCCGCCGAGAGATTCGCGCGCGAGTTCGAGGAAGCGGGCGTTGTTGGCCGCGAGGGCGTCGGCGGAGAGGGCGCGGAACTCGGAGAGGAGGCGTTCGCGGGCTTCGGCGAGGGCGGCGATTCTTTCGGTGGAGGCGGCGCGCTCGGCGGCGAGGGTGGCGCGGGAGTCGGCTAGGTCGCGGAGGGCGAGGTCTCGGGCGGCGGAGGCGGCGGTGAGGTCGGCGGCGAGGCGGGCGCAGTCGGCCTCGCGGGCGAGGAGGCGTTCGCGGAGGGCGATCCGAGTGGAGCGGGCGAGGAGCAGGCCGCCGCCGGCACCAAGCAGGAGTCCGAGGGCGGAGTAGAGGAGGTCCGTCATGGCCACTATTGCACGGGTGGGACGAGGCGGTGTGGAGGCAAAACCGGGGACATTTTACTCGACGACCCGCAATCGTAGAAAGACTGGACGATCGTAGGAGGTGGACATGGGTAAAGTGACTTCGACCAGTTCGGTGAGGCCGTCTCCGTCGGTGTCGGCGGATAGGACGGTCGGAGTGAGATCTACGGGCATCCAGCCCGCAGAATCGGACAGGTCGTGGCTTTGTTCGTAGATGATCTGGGCAAGGGCGGATTTTCTTCGTCTGTGGGTGAAGGAGAATCTAGGCTCGTTTGCGTGGGTGGAGAGGCGCGGGGTTAGCGTAGCCCAAACGTTGTTAGCGTATGCGGCGGATGTCGGGCGCCCCAGCGCGTAGGCAAGGAGATTAGGGACGGCGTCGTTAAAGGAAGTGGAGTAGGGGGAGTCGTCGGTCAGGTTCTGGCTGGCCGCCCACTGGGCAAAGGGCGAGAGGTAGCGGGCGGTGAGGGCTATGTCTTCTAGGATGCGTTCGGGTGCGTCGTGCCACCCGACAAAGCGCCAGCCAGTGCGCGCGGTCGCAACAGGGGTGGGCGGCGCGGCGCCGAGAAAGGCCAGGGCGGTGCGTTCGGAGGCCCCGGTTACGGCACGTGGATCGAACCGTTGCACGACTTGTCGGGTGGGAGACAAAATCCAAATATTATTAGCTTCGAAACCGTAATCCACCACGTCGTGGACCAGGGTGATTACGGGTAAGAAAGAGGAGTAAGATACTCGGCGAAGTTGGCCTGACGTGTTGCGGTAAACGACAGAGCCTTCGTCGCTGATTTTGGCGTCAACCGTGTCGGTGGCGATCAGTCTCGGCATGTGGCTAGGATCGGAGTAACTCGAGTTAGCGACATCGGGGCGACGGTTGCCCAAGGCCCAGAGTTGGTGGTCTAAAGTGACATAGACTAGGTTGCGATAACCTACTGATACCGAGGTAACATTGTGAGCCAAC
>CAYNUW010000246.1:0-502 GCA_964400455.1 uncultured Akkermansia sp.
TGCGGGCGGGGAATTCCATGGGTCGGTGGGTGGATTCAGTTGGAGCCGGGGCGGGCGGCAAGTTCACGAAGGTAGGAAAAGGAGTAGAGCCCGGTGCGGTGGCCGTCGCTGAAATCGAAGCGGATGGCGTAGTTGCCCACCAGGGCCCAGCCGACTACGGAGACCCCGGGGAAGCGCTTGGGGCCCTGGCCGCCGTGGAGCACGCCGAGAATGTCACGTTCCCCCATGTTTTCGGCGCTGGGCGAAGCGGCTCGGAGGTATTCGCCGGAAAAATACGTTTCGGCGCCGTCATCCCAGGCGATGGCGACCTCGGAACCGACGATTTGAATGTTTGCGGGTGAAGGCATGGCGGCGCTTGGTGAGTCGTTGATCCAACATCAGTTTGCCTTTCTGCCAAGCCCGGGGGCCGGTCAAATTTTGGCCAAAAGCCGCCGGCCGGCAGGACCGACACTCGCTGGCGTTGCCAAAACTTGCTCAGGCCACCCGATCCCGACCGGCCCAT
>CAYNUW010000246.1:512-5645 GCA_964400455.1 uncultured Akkermansia sp.
GTCGCCCGCGTCGCGGCGGCGAACATTCCATTCCGCCACTCCGGCCGAGAGAGTGACGCCGAGGGGGCGGGCGGCGTTGAGGATGCGTGTGGCGACGCGTGCGGCCTGGGCGGCGTCGCAGTCGGGCAACCAGACCGCGAATTCATCTCCGGCCCAGCGCACGACTTGATCTTCCGCCCTGACGCTGCTGCCGAGGGCAAGGGCGACGGCGCACAAGGTCTGATCCCCGGCGGCGTGACCCTGTGTGTCGTTGATGGTTTTGAAATGGTCGAGATCGAGGAGCAGGGCGGAGAGCGGGTGGCCGTGACGCTTGGCGCGATCGATTTCGCGTTCCAGAAGGCGCAGGCCTTCACGGCGGTTAAACAGCCCGGTGAGCATGTCGCGGGTAGCGAGTCGCTTCAACTCCTGGATCGTTTCATGCAGGCGGATCGCGTAGCGCAAGGAACGTTCCAATGCTCGCGGATGCAGTTCGCTTTTGACCAGATAGTCCAAGGCACCGGCTTCCAGCGCCTGGCGGTCGACGTCATCGGAGGTCTCGCTGGTCAGGAAGATAACCGGGGTTTGGGCGCCTGCGTCGGTGGCTTCGCGGAGCAGGGATAAACCGTCTCGTTCGCCGAGTTGGTAATCGAGGAGGCAAGCCGCGTAATGGCCGGAACGCAGGTGCGCGAGCCCCTCTTCGTAGGAGGGCGCCCAATGAAGCGCGAAACTCTCCCCGGTGAACTTTCGAAAGGCGGCCTCGACGATCTTTGCTTGGCCGCGCTCGTCGTCGATGAGTAGCACTGGACGCGGAGGGTTCATGCGGCAGTGCAGCAAGGGGATGGTCGGCAGAGCAAGCCTCACCTTGCGTTATCCGGTTGGTTGATGTTTGGCTGCCGCGATGCTCGAGCATCGCACGGAAATTGAGGTTCGTTACGCGGAGACGGACATGATGGGGGTGGTTTACCACGGCAGCTACCTGCCCTGGCTGGAAGTTGGGCGCACGCGACTTCTGGCTGCGGAGGGGTTGCCCTACCGGGAATTGGAGACCAGGGGATACTTTCTCCCGGTGGTGGAGGTGGGGCTCCGCTACTTGAAGCCGGTGCGGTATCCGGACGTGGTGGAGGTGGTGACTCGCATCCTTGAAAAACCGTCGGTTCGGTTGCGGCTGGATTATGAATTGAGAAAGGGTGGAGAGCTCCTGGCTTCAGGCTTCACCGTGCACACCTTTATCAACCGGGAGGGGCGGCCGGTGCGACCTCCGGTGGAATTTGCTCGCTTGATGGCTGAGCGCTTCCCGAGTTGAGGAACCAATCCATCGCGCATGAACGATCGTATCCAACAGTTTCGAAGTTTGGTCGCCGCCCAGCCCGACAATGTCTTGTTCCGGTTTAGCCTTGGCCAGGCCTTGGAAGCGGCGGGCGCGGACGGTGAAGCGATTGAGCATTACCGTCGGTGCGCCGAGCATAAAAAGGACTGGATGATGCCTCGGATTCTTTTGGGAAAAGCTTTGCTTCGAAGCGGAAACAAAGAAGAGGCGAGACCCGTGTTGGAGGCGGCGTTGGCGCTGGCGATCGAGCAAGCGCACGAGGATCCGGAGCACGAACTACGCGCCTTGCTGGAATTGGAATGAATCGCGACTGGTGAAACGATCGGTCAAGGATCCCGGGCCGCGCGCGACTACCTTCGTATCGCCGGAGTTAAGCTCGGATAAAGCGATTTTGGCCAATCAGCGTGCGGGGTTGAGCAGGGTGAGTCCCATCAAGCCAATTACGACCTCGGGCGACAAGGTTTCGAGGGTGACGCTTTCGAGCACGACGTCGGGGCGAAGGACGCGATTGAGCAGGATGGCGCGGCAGTTTTCACCAAGTTGCACGCGTTCGGGCCAGGGCTGGGGGACGGCAAAGGCGTCGATGGGGTCGGTGTAGTCGGGGCGCAGGTTCTGGCCCGGCGCGCCGCTGCGGTGGCGGATGGGGGAGAGGTTCCAGAAGTTGTAGGGTGGAACGAGCTCCAGGCGGTGCTCGACGCCGTCGGCGTAGCGCAGGCGGAGGACGGCGTTGGCGATGCGGTTCTGCATCACGTTGGTCGAGCCGGCGACGAGGAAGTAGGCGGCCTCGGCGCGGCGGCCGACGGGGATGGTGACGGAGTCGGGGAAGTTGTCCCAGAGGGAGGTCAAGGCGATGTTGCGCGCTTCGCCGGGCCAGCGGAAGGGCACGCCCTGCGGGGTGCGCAGCCGGGTGGCGTCGGCGGGGTCGAGGAGCGGGGCGACGGCGTCGAGCTTGATCTCGGGCGCGCCGGAGCGCCAGTGCGGGAAGGTCCAGGGCGAGAAGCCGTCGGTGCCGATGCGCACGGAGATGGTGGCGGGGCGGGGCGATAGGTATTGCTGCTGGTGGATCTCGCGGATGTCGGCGTTGAGGGCGGCGGAGAGGTCGAGGGCTTCCCAGCGGGCGCCGGCGGGCGGGGCGGGGAGGGTCTCGGCGCGGCGGGCGGCCTCGGCGGCGGGGTCGGATATCCGAACTTTGAATACGCGCCATTGCGGGGTTTCGCCGACCTTCACGCCGGCGAGCAGGGTGGCGTGCTCGTGGCGGGGGACGACGGTGCCGGTGAGCGCGCCGTTTTCCAGGCGGGCGTCGGCGAGGATGCCTTGGGGATCGGCGAAGCCGGCGATGGGGCCGTCGGGCAGGGTGATGCGCGCGGCGGAGCCGGCGACGAGATCGAGTTCGACGGCCTCGGCGGCGGGGATCTGGTCGGTGGTCTCGATGACAACGACGGATTCGGCGGCGGAGGGGAGCTCGACGTGGAGAACGGAGAGGCCGAAGCCTGGGGTGAGGCGGTGCGCGACCGGGCGCTGGTTGACCGTGACGCGGGTGACGCGACTGGTGGAGACGGGCAGGCGGAGCTGGGCCGGAGCGGGGCGAACGAGGCCGAGGCGGAGCGAGGTGGAGTTGTCCTCGCGTTTGTAGGCGAGGGAGAAGTCGGGCGTGCGAATGGAGGCGTGGTCCCACTCGGCGGGGAAGCGAGGGGCGACGCGGACGACGTTGTTGGGGTAGTCGGGCTCGAAACCGAAGAGGCCCTCGACGAGGGTGCGGGCGAAGGGGTGGATGATGTCGCCGAAATCGGTGCCGCCCTGGGGCGAGCCGAGGTTGCCGGGGCCGGGTTGGTTGAAGGCGCCGGTCACGAAGGTGCCGCGGAGGACGTCCCAGCCGTCGCGGGGGAGGCCGGCCTGGAAGTAGGCGAGGGCGAGGTGGTAGTTGTCGCCGGCCCAGAGTTCGCGAACGGACCAGATGCCGGGGACGAAGTTTGAGGTCCAGACGCGGCGGCCGCCGGTGGGGGCGGGGTCGTTTTGCAGGGCCCACTCGGTGTAGCGGAGGGTGGTGAGCATCTGCTTCTCGTCGAGCAGGCCGGACTCGACGGGAAGGAAGATGCCGTAGAGCCAGGGGTCGAGCTTGAGGCGGCGGTGGCCGGATTGCTCGCGGACGAGGCCGGGGTGACCGCGCTCGGCGCTCCAGAGTTGTTGGAAGAAACCGGTGCGGATGCGTTCGAGGATTTTTTCGTGGCGGGCGACGGAGGCGGAGTCGTTGGCGCGGCGGGCGAGGTCGCGGGCGGCGAGGTGGCTCTTGTAGGCGTAGGCGGTTTCGTCGGGGGTGCCGCCGCCGCTGAACCAGATGGAGTCGGTGGGCCAGGTGTTGATGTAGCTCTCGTAGGTGCCGTCGAGATTGGGGTCGAAGCACTCCTGCATCCATTCGAGGTGGAGTTCGAGGGCGGGTCGGAGGATTTTCTCCAGCTCGGCGTCGCCGGTCCAGCGCCAGGCATGGATAAGCTGGGCGAAGAGCTGGGTCTGCATGTTGTAGAACCCGTGGTCCTGGTTGATGCGACCCTTGCCGTAGTAGCGGGAGTCGAGGGCGGCCTTGGTGAGGAGTTTTTCGGGGTCGAGGGTCAGCGCGGTGTGCGTGGGGGTTTTGACCTGCGAATGGAGGTAGTAGCGGGCCTGGGTGAGGACGCGATCGTGCCAGCCGGCGACGGTGGCGCCGTAGGTGGTGCGCCAGCCGGGGTAGCGGGCGTTCCAAAGCATGGCGCCGTGGACGAAGGAGGGCGGATACCAGACGCCGTCGATGGCGTGGGCGGCGGCGCCGGCGGTGGCGTTGACGTAGGGATCGGGCGTCTGGATGGCGATGCGCGAGGCGAGGTCCTCGATGCGGGCGAGGCCGGCGCGGAAGGCGTCGGCGGGGGCGGGGAGCGCGACCACGGGTTCGGACGTCTCGCGCACGGTGACGCTGAGGAAGAGCTCGGGCCGGGCGGTGAGGTCGGTGGTCGCGGCGGCGAGCGGGCGCTCGCTTGCGGAGGAGGCGAGGAGGGCGGCGGGGGATTGCCAGGCGGAGGCGTCGGCGAGGCGGGGCGCGTCGCCGGCGCTGGCGCGGACGAGGATGGCGGGGGCTTTGTCGTCGGAGGCGGTGAGGGTGAAGCCGTCGGCGGCGAGCTCGACGCGGTTTTCTTTGCAGTCGTCGGGGGTGAAGGACTGGCGGCGGACGTGGGCGTTGGTGAGGGTGTCGAGGCCCCAGTTGAGGTTGCTGCGGATGGCGGGCGAGGCGCCGCCATAGGTCCAAACAAGGCGGTCGCCGGGAGCGGCGCCCTCGGCGTGGACGCGGGTGACGAAGCCCACGCCGGAGCCGGCGGGCATGACATCCCACGTGAGGGTGAGTCCGGGCAGGCGCGGGTCGCGGATGGTCCAGCGCATGGAGCCGGCGCGGAAGGCGGACTCGACCTCGGCGGCCTCGTGGAGCCAGAAGGCGGTGTCGCCGCGGGTGACGCCGACCATGAGGGCGCCGTAGTGGCGGAAGCTGCGGCAGAAGCGGGCGAAGGGGCGGTCGCCGGTGAGGACGAAGGCGTTGGTGTTGCCGACGTAGAGCGGGCGGTTGTTGAAGTCGGGCAGGTTGCGGCCGATGACCGCGCCGTTTTCGGCGGAGTAGCGCAGCGGGGCGGCGGAGGTGGCGGCGGTGGCGAGCATGGCAAGGGCGAGCAGACCTGTGGCGAGGGGGCGCAGTGAAAGCATGGGTGGCTTTAAGAGGTGGCGGGCTGGAGCCAGAGGCGGTCGATGCAGAAGTCGGCGCGGGCGCCGTCCCAGGTGTAGAGCTTGAGGGTGTTGTCTCCGGCGCGAAG
>CAYNUW010000247.1:0-5644 GCA_964400455.1 uncultured Akkermansia sp.
CCGAGGCGGTGGAGACTTTGATGCGCGCGTTTCTCATGAGCGGAAGGGCTGGAGGAGAGAGAGCAGGAAATCAGGTGTGCGTCGAGTATAATTAAGCTGTCCCTTGTTTAGGGGAATCCTTTTCCGCAGAAAAAAGCCCGACGCAGGTTGGCGTCGGGCTTTGGGGGACTGCAGTTTTGCCCGCTTAGCGGCGGCGACGGCGGCTGGCGGCCAGGCCTAGACCGGCCAAGCCAGCGAGCGCGGCGAAGGAAGACGGCTCGGGGATGGCCGACGCCGTGACGTTCAGCCAGCCGGACCCGGTGATGGCCGCGAGCTCATAGTTGGCTCCGCTGCCAACGCCACCATAGGTGCCGATGGGTTGGGCAGCTCCGCCGACAAAGAGCGACCCAATCGTGTCGGTGCCAATGTAGTTAAGGTTGAGCATGGAGCCGGTGACCAAGCTGACATCGGCCGTGTCGCCGATGAATGCCGAGGCGAGGCTGAGCGTGCCGGCGTTCACTAGAATATCGCCGGTGAAGGTGTTGACTCCGGTGAGACTGAGGATGCCAAGGCCGCTCTTGGTCAGGCCGCCGTTGCCTCCACCATCCACGAGGGACTCGGGTATGGTGACATCGTAGCCGTTGGTATCGATGTTGGCACCGCCGGCCCTAACAACCGCCGTTTGGAGTGCGCCGCCGAGGTCGATGAAGTTGGCTTGGTTACCAGCGGCACGAAGGGTGCCACCGTTAAAGTTGAAAGTGGCCGTGCCGCTGTTGTTGGCCGTGATAACTTGGCCAACGGTGAGCACGCCTCCATTCAGATTGAAGGTGTTGTTGGCCGTGGCTCCTCCCGCGTTGTTGAGGTTAACTACACTGGTCGCCCCGGCTCCGGTGCCGTTGCCACTGTAAGCGGTGATGGCACCGCTGTTGAGTGAAACCACACTAGCTCCGACGCTGCCACTGTTGCCCGCACTAAACACCAAGTCGGTGTTGGAATTGAGGTTTATGTTGCCTCCATCCACGTTAATCGCGCCTTTCGCTGCATCCCATTGGTTAACGACCACCCAGCGTTTTTGGTTGCTGCCTACGTTGAGCGCGCCGCCGGTGTTTACGTTGAGCGTGCCTTGCGAGGTTGAGTTTCCGGCGAAGCCTACAGCCATATCCCCTTCGCTATTAACAACACCGCCGGCATTGAGATTCATCACGCCGGTGACCTGGTCGTTTGCGTTCCCTGCATGGGAGAGGTTCACTTGCCCCGCATTGATCACGGCATTGCTCACATTGACGGTTCCGGTCCCCAAATAGCGGGCGAGGCTTAGGGTTCCCGCGATGTTCATGACGCCACCAGTTTGATTAATGACGCCCGTGCTCCCTAGAGTTCCTACCCAGACGTTGGCATTGGTGCCGGTGGTGGTGACGGTGCCGGCTTGAAGGTTGAGTGTCGCATTACTCCCGTTGTCGATACCGACGGTAAGGGCACTGCTGTTCCACCAGTCTGCTCCGGCCGCGTTAACCGTGAGGGTGCCGCTGGAGTTCATAGTGACCGTCCCGGTGCTACCGCCTTGGGCGATCAGAAGGCGACCGGAGGTGAAGCTGGCCGATCCAGTCAGGTTGTAAACGCCGTTACCAGCGCCACCGTTGCCGACAAAGGACCAATTGCCGGCTCCGGCAGAAAGCAGACCGGCGTCGTGGTCGAGACGGCCCGCAGCGTTGTTTCCGACAAAAATGTCAACGGGGCTAAAGCTCGAGGCCGCACTAAGCACCGGGTAGTTACCGGTGGCGGTGTTGATGTTGAAGTTACCGGTCGGGACGGAGGGTGAGCTACTCCAATTGGTGGCGTCGTTCCAGTCTTGGCTGGTCGCGCCAGTCCAGGTGGCTTGGGCCTGCAAGGAGACGGCTCCGAGGGTGCTCAGGGCAGCGAAAAGCCCTGCACGGGCACGATTATCGAGGGTAGGTTTTTTCATGTGGGGTTGGATAGGCTGGAATAGCCTGCGAGCTCCATAAGCGAGAAAGGGGCTAAGTTTACGCCAAATAATTCCGAGGTCGATAACCGGGCCGTTTACCGGAGCTTATCCGCCTGAGCGGCTGGGTTGCGGGCGTGGTGGCGCAACGTGCGTTGGTGAGCGGCTAGGCCGAGATCTTCGGAGCCGACCTCGAGCACGAGCTCCATGAGGGTGGCGAAGGCGGCGGTGGGCTGGCCGGCGTCGCGTTGGGCCAGGGCGCGGTAGGCGGCGAGTTCCCGGGCTTCGGGGAATTGAAGTTCGGCGCGGGCGAGAAGTTCGTCGGCCTGGTCGGGGCGCCCGGAGCGACGTAGCGCGTCCCCGAGGCCGACGAGGGTGTTGAGGTGTTCCGCAGGCGAAAGGCCGAGGGCGAGGGCACGTTCGTAGTGGGGCACGGCCTCGGCGGGCCGGCCGGCTAGGTCCAGGGTGTAACCGAGCTGAAAGGCGATCTCGGCCACGTGAGGGTGTCGGGTGTCGAGCGCGCGCAGGGCGGGCAAGACGTGGTCGGTGCGTCCGCCGTGGCGGGAGCCGAGGATCGCATCGAGTTCGGATTTCCAAGCATTCATGGTGGTGGCGAGTTTGCCTGGGGCTGGGCGCCGGGCGAATGGGAAATGCGCGGGGGGTTGGGGTCCGGCTTGCACCTGACCTGATCGGACCGCAGGGTGCGCGACCGATGGGTTTGTTGCATCGTCATCTTTTTTATGCCGTGGCCGGAGCGTGCGCGCTGACCGTGGGGGTGTTTGCGTTTCTTCTGATGGCGGCGCAGGGCCTGCGAGATCTGCTGGGGTATGTATTGGCCGGACAGATCGATCTGGGCACGGCTTTGCGGTTGCTGGCTTTACTGCTGCCTTACGTGGCGGTGCACGCGCTGCCGGTGGGACTGTTGACGGCGGTGCTGTTGGTGCTGGGTCGGATGTCGAGTCAGCACGAGATTACCGCGATGCGGGCGGCGGGGCTGAGTCTGGGCTACATCGCCCGGCCGGTATGGCTCTTGGCGGGGCTCGGCGTGTTGGCATCGTTATACTTAAACTTCGAGGCCATGCCCCGAACGCAGGCGACCTATCAGCAGATTCGCGTGGATGCGTTGCGCAGCAACCCGGTCAATTTTATCGTGCCGAAGACCTTTATCCGCGAGTTTGGCAATCAGGTGGTCTACGCGGGTGAGCGGCAGGGGCCGGAGCTTCGCGACCTTTGGGTTTGGCGTCTGGATAAGGCCAAGCGGGTGATCGATGTGGTTCATGCGCGGTCGGGGCGCGTGGAGTTTCGCGAGGAGGATAATCGGCTGGTGCTCACCCTGCGCGAGGTGAGCGTGGAGACGCGGGATCGGGAGCGGCCGGAGGATTTTTCGCGGCCGCAGCCGATCGCGAACTCGGATTCGTTGACGGTGGAGTTGCCGGTGGAGGCGTTTTTTGGCCAACGGCAGAGCGTGACGAAAAAGTTCAAATGGATGACCTACGCGGAGCTGACGGAGCGGCGCGACGCGCTGGCGGCGAAGGGGGCCGAGGCCACGGCGGCGGAGCGTCGCGACTTGGGCCGGGTCAAGGCCACGCTCGGTGAAAAAGGCGCGGCGAGTTTCGCGGTGCTGGCTTTTGCGTTGGTGGCGGTGCCGCTGGGCATCAAGGTGTCGAGGAAAGAAACGTCGGCCAATCTCGGGATCGCAGTCGCGTTGATGTTGGGATATTACTTCCTGCGCGAGCTGACCGGGCTGGCGGAGGGGAATCCGGATTTGCGGCCGGAGCTTTGGGCGTGGTTGCCGCCGGTGATTTACGTGGGGGCGGGGGTCTGGCTGTTCCGCCGGCTGGATCGAGTGGGTTGAGCGCGGCGGCAGTCGCTTTCAGGGCGCGAGAGGATCCCAGCCGTCAGGTCCGGCCAGCACAGTGTTGGGCGTGAGGGCGGCGGCGTCGGATGCGGTCATGACGCGCGCCCACGGCACGCGGGCGGCGGAGGCGGCGCCGGGACCGGTGCTGCCGAACTCGGCGTAGAAGGTGGTGCGTTCGGCGTGGGGTTTGCCCCAGTTGTGCCAGCCCTCGGCGCGGATGCGGCCGTCGAGGTGGGTGCGCAGGAAAACGGTGCGAGCGAAGTCGCGCCAAGGGCGGCCGAGGTAGACGCCCTTGTTGACCTCGGGGCCGGTGGTGACGCGGCAGTCGGCGAAGACGTAGCCGTGGGGAGCGCCTTCGGGGGTGCTGGCGGCGGTGATGTAGCCGTCGCGCAGGACGTGGAGGTGGCAGCGGGAGAAGTAGGCGGTGGCGGCGCCGAAGATGAAGTCGACGTGGCCTTCGATGTAGCAGTCCTCGAAGTAGTGGCGGCCGCGGTTGACCAGGATGGTGTCCTGCCAGCCGAGGAAGCGGCAGCGGCGGAAGACGAGGCGGTCGCCGTCGGCGCGGAGGGCGAGGGCCTGGCCGACGGGGCCGGCGGTGTTGGCTAGGGTGATGTCTTCCCAAATCATGCCGTCGCCGTCGATCTGGACGGTGGGGGTGGCGAAGGTGCCGATGGGTTTGCCGTCGGGGCCGAGCACGCCGGCGTGGAGGTCGAAGGCGACGGTGGTGGAGAGGGGATCGTCGCCGGCGACGCGGATGCGGCCGCGTTCGCGCTGCACGTAGATGCGTTCGCGGTAGACCCCGGGTTTAACCCGGATGAACCACCGGGGGTCGTTTGCGCCGGTCCGCATGGGGGCCTTGGCGATGGCTTCCTGGAGGGAGGTGTAGTCGCCGGAGCCGTCGGCGGCGACGATGACGTCGGGGGTCTGGAGCCAGGCGGCGAAGGGCAGGCCGAGGCGTTTGATCTCGTCGGCGGCGAGGGCGGCGACGCGGCGGGCGCCGAGGGCGGAGTAGTGGGTGTTGTCCTGGAGCTCCTGGGTGATGGCGGGGTGTTCGCCGGGGGTGAACCAGAGGTGGAGGCGTTTCGAGCCTTCGACGCCATAACTCTCGGTCAGGGCGGTGGTGAGGGGTTCGAGGTCGAGCAGGGGCACGCCGGTCTCGGTGGCGATCTCGCGCACGACGGCGGGATACTCGCCGTGGGTGGGCAGGAGGGCGGTGCCGGCGTCGTTCCATTTGCGGCGGGCGACGGAGGTGGCGAGCACGGGGTGGGCGCCGCGCGCGCGGGTGTCGGCGATGAAGCGAAGCAGGTGGTCGCGATAGGCGCCGCGGGCGGGGGCGTGGACGGCGGGTTTGTCGGCTTTTTGGTCGTTGTGGCCGAATTGAATAATGACCCAGTCGTCGGGTTGGAGGCGGGAGAGGACGGTGTCCCAGCGGCCCTCGTCGATGAAGGATTTGGTGCTGCGGCCGTTCTGGGCGTGGTTGTCGACCCGGGCGGGTGGGAGGACGATTTCGGGGAGGAGCTGGCCCCAGCCGCGCTCGGGGTGGAGGAGGTCGCGTTTGTCGGCCATGGTGGAGTCGCCGACTAGGAAGAGGGTGGGGGCGGCGAAGGCGGCGACGGTGGAGAGGGTGAGGAGCAGGACGAGGCGGAGGACGCGCATGGGGTGTCGGGGTGGGGAGGAGGCCAGGGTAGGACGAGCGGCGCGGGCAGGCCAAGCCGCGCATCCCGCCGGGGCGGGGGAAAGGGCGGAAATCGTTTGCAGGCGCGGCCGGCGACGGGCCGGCGGCGCGGCTTATACCAAACACCCCAAGCTTTCAGACTTTAACCACGGATTGCACGGATGGGCACGGA
>CAYNUW010000248.1:0-3514 GCA_964400455.1 uncultured Akkermansia sp.
TCGGGGCGGTCGGCGACGGCGACGCCGATGCGCTGGTTGTTGCGGTGCTGCCAGTTGAGGCCGTTGGTTTTGGCGCGGTCGCCGGTGTTGCCCATGTAGTAGAGGTAGAACTTGGCGCCGATGCGGACGACGGTGGGGTTGTGGGTGCATTTGCCGTCCCAGTAGGCGAGGTCGCGCTCGGGCAGGACGACGTCGGCGTGGACAAAGGGGCCGTAGGGGGAAGCGGATACGGCGCGGGCGACCTCGGAGTGGGTGACCCAGGCGAGGTGGCCGAGGGCGCGGGGCCAACGGGAATAGAACAGGTGGTATTTGCCGTCGTCGCCCTCGACGACGGAGCCGCACCAGACGTCGTAGACCGGATCGGAGAAGACGGAGGTTTCGCGCAGGGGCTGGAGCCAGCGGGAAAGGTCGGGCAGGGCGGCGGGAGCGGAGGCGGATACTTCGGGCATGGGGCGGATGGGGAAGGCCAGGTTGGAGGAGATGCGGCCCTTGATTTGATAACCGTCGGCGGCGCCGAAGAGGGCGACGGGTTCGTCGTTTTCGATCAGGAGGGCGGGACGTTCCAGTTTGGTGAGGCTCTTGGAGCCGTCGCCCAGGGTGTAGGTGGATGGAACGACCAGGGGGGCGGGAGCGGGTTTCCAGTCGAGGCCGTCGGTGGACTCGAAAAGGGCGATGGCGCCCTTGTCGCCGGTGAAGTGGCCGATGACGTCACGGGCGAGCGCGTAGTAACGCCGGCCGTATTTTTCGCTGAACCAAATGAACGGATCCTCGGCGAGCATCCAATGTTTGGCGGCGGCTGGGTCGGAGGATTCGAAGATGCGGCCGGGAGTCTTGACGAAAGGACCCGCGGGCTGGTCGGCGAGGGCGGCGCCGTAGCGGACGTTGCCGCCCATGGGTTTGCCGGGGATGATTTGCACGGCCTTGTAGAGCAGGATGACGCCGCCGTCGGGTCGGAGGGCGGCGGCGGGGTTGGTGACGACGAGGGAGTCGAACGCGGCGGGATCGGCGGAGACGTCCACGATGGGATGGTCGAAGCGGGTCCAGGGGCCTTCGGGGCGCTCGGCGACGGCGACGCCGATGCGCTGGTGGTTCCGGTGAGTCGGGTAGTCTTGGCCGTCCCCGTGATTGCCCATGTAATAGAGGTAGTAGCGACCGTCGGGGTGGAGGAGGATGTTGGGATTGTGGGTGGCGTCGGCGTCCCAAAATTTGCGGCCGGTGGCGGGGTTGAGGCCGCGGGCGGGGAGGGCGACGTTGACATGGCGGTAGGGGCCGAGGGGGGAGTCGGCGACGGCGTAGGCGATTTCGGAGCGAAGGGCCCAGCCGGGAGCGAAGGTGCTGGCGAGGGGCCAGCGGGCGTAGAACAGGTGGTATCTGCCGTCGCGCCCCTTCACCGGGGCGCCGCACCAGACGAAGTGATCGGGCTCGCTGTAGCGGGCGTGGGCGGGAGGGGGTGCGAGGCGGTTGGTGAAATCAAGCACCGGAGCGGCGGAGAGGCTAGCGACCAGGAGCAGTCCGAGCAGGTTGGCCAGCAGGAGTCTGGGCGTGGGCATGACCGGGGGTAGGCGGGACTTAGCGGACGCGGGTGGGGATGGCGGTGGTGGCGAGGTATCCGAAGCCATGACGAACCTCGGGCAGGGAGCCGCGCGCGTGTTGGAGGCGGCCGTCGCCGGGGCGGGCGGTGGAGGCGGCACGGACCGAAAGGCGGCCTTCGAAGACGCCGGTGTTGGGGCCGGTTTCGGTGAGGGTGAGGGACTCTCGATCTCCGGCGGCGGAGGTGACGGTGACGAAGGCGATTTCGGGGCGTTCGTAGTCGAAGTTTAGCGGAGCGGTGAGGCGGACCTCGAGGGTGTCGCCGGAGAGGGTGGCCTCCAAGCGGGTCTGGCTCCGGGCGAGGTAAGCGAGCGAGAGGTTGAAGGGCGTGTTGTGTTGGATCCAGCCCTCGGTCCAGCCGACGTTGCCCACCTCGGGATGAAACGGGAAGTGTTGGTTCTTGGGACTGCCATCGATCACGAAACGGGCCTCCTCCAGCCGACCGATGCCGCCGATATACTGGTTATACCAACCATGTTCGACCCCTTCGAGTTCGCGGGGGGCGTCGTAGGAGAAGTGACGTCCGGTGGGGTTGCGGCCGAAGAGGGCGTCAAAGTGTGACCAGGCGATTTCGAGCAGGCGCGGCTGGAGGGTGGGGGATAGATGAGGGAGGGCGGCGAAGATGGCGGCGGGGAGGCCGACGACGTTGCCGGGTTCGTTCCACATGGTGGGACGTTCGCCCATGGGGGTCCACTGGTCGGGTGCGTCGCCGAGTTTGCGGAAGTCCCAGAGGTTGTTGGAGCGGCGGACGACGACCTCGGCCCAGGCGGCGATTTTTTCCCGCAGGCCGGCGGGGGAGCGATCAGGATAGGAGGCGAGGAAGTGGCCGAGGGCGGTGAGCGTGATGAATTCGCTCATGCGCTGGCCCTTGGTGGTGAGCGGGTCGTTCCAATCCAGATTCTGCACGATCCACGCGGTCTGGCGGTGGGCGGCCTCGAAGTAGATGGCGGCGTCGGGGCGACCCTCGCGGAGGGCGACTTCATGGAGCAGGAGGTTGGGCTGGATGGAAAAGCCGGGCGGGTAGGCACCCTTGGTGTTGCCGATCTTGGTCTTGAGGGCGAGGAGGTCGTGTTCGGGGGATTCGTCGTAGGGGTAGCGGTGGTCGGCCTGGGTCTGCGTCCAAGTGGAGAAGGCGTAATCGAGAACCACGGTGTAGTTCTGCTCGGGCAGGTAGGCTTGGAGTTCGGGCCAGGCGTAGAGAAAGTAGGCGAGCTGGGATTTTAGCAGTTCGTGGGTCAGGCCCTGGGTGACGATGACATCGGCGCCCCAGTGGATGAGTTTGATGATGTCGGGCGCGTCGGCGGCGGGGGGCAGGAGTTTGCCCCAGAGTTTGGGGTCGGTGGGGGCCTCGTAGACGACCTGGCGGGGAAGGCGGGCGAAGGCGGAGGGATTGGCGAGCCATTGGGGCACCAGGGTGTGGAGTTCCCAGCCGAAGTGGTGGTCGTCGCGCCAGCCGTAGGAGCCCTGGCACTTGCGGCGATCGTTGCCAACGTAGTGGCGGCTATCGACCATGAAGTCGATGACGCGCTGGGTGGTGACCCGTTCCAGCCAGGAGGGTCCGATGCGGAAGGGGACGGAGGTCTTGTCGCCGACGGCGACGACAAACTCGCGGTGGTCGGCGGGATTAAAGGGGGTGAAGTCGCCGATCTGGTCCTTGAGGGAGCCGGTGAAGAGAGCGGGTCCGCCGGAGGCGGGGCGAACCTCGAAGGGGGCGCCGTCGGGCGCGCCGGGCACGGTGAAGCGTTTGGGGGCGCCGAGGTTGAAGCCGCTTTGGTTCAGAAACACGGAAACGGGCGCCTGTTTGTCGGCGGTGAGCGGCAAGGGTGGAATGCCGTCGGCGGCGTAGGGCCAGACGGACACTTCGGCGACGCGGGCGACGCCGTCGGAGGTGGCGGTGATGAACAGCCGTATCCGGTCGGTCACG
>CAYNUW010000248.1:3524-5640 GCA_964400455.1 uncultured Akkermansia sp.
ACAGGAATGGTGTCATCGAAGGCCAGGCGAAGCCGGGCGGCCTGGTTGCCGGTGACCTGGGCGGAAGGGATGTCGCGCCAAGCCTCGCCGGACCAGAACTGGACGGTGAAATCGGCGAGGGTGAATTTGCCTTGGTAACCGGAGTAGAGGTGGATGCCGCCGAGGCGTTGCACGGAGTCGAGCTTGAAGGCGATCCAGTGGGGGGCGGCGGCGCCGGCGGCGCTGACCCAGCGCGAGTCGTCGTCGGCGCGTCCGTCATGCGCGAGCGCGGCGGGGGTCTCGGGGCGGGAGCTGCTGGCGGCGGCGGAGGTTATTTTCAGGGCAACGGGAGCGGCCGGCGAGGTATGGGCGAGCATGAGGAAGAGGAGGCAGGCGAGGAGTCGGGGGAGGTGGGTCATGGTAAAATCAGAGTGCGACGGAGCGCTTGGACGGTGGGGGACACGGCGCAGGCATTGATGGAGCGATAAATCTTCACGGAGGAACGGGAAATCAAGGACGGGGCTTAGGTGGCGGTCCGAGGCGAGGTATCAAGAGGGAAAGCTGAGGGTGGGCGGAAGCGGATCAAGATCGACCTGTTGAATGGAAAAAAGGTCCATCGGGTGTGCGTCGGGGAGCCAGGGGTAATCGGGATGGCGGCTGAAGCGGTTGTTTTTGATCTCCAGGCGAGCCGCTCGGCGGGCGATGACGAAGGCGTCGCCGGCCAGACGGACATCATTGTCGGTGAAGGAGACCCGGCCGTGGAGGGACGCATGGCCGGTCGGCGCCTGGACGACCAGAACGTGGCGGCCGCACATGGCGAAGCCGCAGGCGTCGAAGGTATTGCGGGAGATGGTGACATCGTCCACCGCGCCGGATTCCCACCAGTAGGAGGTGTCGGGGGGGATTTCGATGGCGTTGCCGGAGGTATGAAAGCGGTTGTTTTCGACGATGATTTTTCCGGGGGTGGTGAGCAAGAGGCCGCGGCCGCGGTTGGGGCCGATCACGCACCCGCGAATCTCGGTCGACTGGTCGGGTTCGTGGCGGTGAACAGCGAGAGGCTGTCCGGCGATTTTGGGCAGGGAACGATCGAGTTTCAGTTCTTGGAAACGCGAGTTCACGACGGAGACTTCGAGCACGCGGGCTTCCGCGACGCGATCCAGGCTGACGAGGTTGGAAAAACGGGCGGTGTCGCCCGGGCGCAGGTAGGTGACGCCGACCTGTTGGTGGTGCATGGCCTCGACCAGCACCCGATCCGGAGCGGGCCAGGCGGCGACCCGGCGATGGGCGCCGTGGAGGTTGGCTCCGTCGTCGAACATGCCGCTGAATTCACAGTCGAGCAGACGCAACGAGCCGCCGCAGTCCACGGTGTGGACGGCATCGACCCAGGTGCTGAACAAACGGTTGCCGGAGGGGACGACGCGGACGCGTTGGCAGAGCAGATCCCGGCAGGCCTGGGCGATCACGCCCATGCCGAGGGCGTGATGGATGGTGACGTCGTGCAGTTCGGCCTGGTCGGAGTGATCGAGCACCACGGCCGGGGCGACGCGGTCGCCGTGCATGAAGACGACCGGGCCGCCGACGGGCGGGAGGGCGGAGAAGTCGGCCTCGAGGCGGAAGCGGCCGCCGCCCAGGTCGGCGGCGCGGTGGGTGCGCTCGATTTGCCAGCTTTCTTGCGAGCGGGCGAGGGGTTCACGGCGGGCGCGATCAAAGGCCAGCACGTTGTAGAGGTGGCCCGAGGGCCAGTCACCGCCGCCGGCGGCGGTCAGGCGGCCGGCATTGACGACGAAGGTGTCGGCGCCGGCGGGGGTGGTGAATTCGAAACCTCCGGGCACGTGGGCGGTCACTTCGGCCTCGGTGAAGGCGGGGCGGACCCAGTCGATGGTGAGGTCCCGCACGATGACGCGGCGGGAGTTTTGCAGGACAAGGGGAATCAGCACCCCCTCGACGAGAAGTCGGGCGCCGTTGCCCTCGACGGTGAAGTCCTCCACTCCGGTCAGATCGAGCAGAACGGGTTTCCAGCCGGAGTCGTTGTTGCTGATCCACAGCTGGCGTTCGGGTAACAGTTTTCCGGATACGCGGTGGTCGCCCGGAGGCAGCGTGACGGAGCGGAGTCCGGCGCGCACCGCCTCCTGAA
Organism: uncultured Akkermansia sp.; assembly: GCA_964400455.1. Taxonomy (GTDB): domain Bacteria; phylum Verrucomicrobiota; class Verrucomicrobiia; order Opitutales; family Opitutaceae; genus IMCC26134_A. Next base: position 5,638 of record CAYNUW010000248.1, read on the forward strand.
CGA
>CAYNUW010000249.1:0-5575 GCA_964400455.1 uncultured Akkermansia sp.
GACGCGCCGGCCCCGAAGCCTGCTCCGGTGAGCGAGCGCGCTGGACCCGAAGACATCGCGGGCGCGCCCGCGCCCACACCGGCTTAAACGCCCGGCTTCCCCCGCTCTTCGGGACTTCCGGTCAGCCGGAGTGCGCCACTGCGGATGGCAGGGGTGCTCGCGGATAGCGGTTAAAACAGAAACGGGAGTAGCTCACGCGAAGACGGTAAGGCGCGAAGTTGGATCGGCTGGCTTTCCTGCGGGCTTGTTCGCTCGGTTTTGAGCGTGTTCGCGCCTTCGTGCGTCCAAGCCGGTTTGTATTGGGAGTGTCCGTCGTATCCCGGTTACGCACTTGGCGGAGGGGGAGGCCGATGGCGTGCTATCAATTTGGTCTAGGTAACGAAAAAAACGCCTGGCCTCCGGGGGAGGCCAGGCGCGAGTGAACGAACAGAAGTTTAGCGCTTGGGACGCGATTACTTCTTGTCGGAAGCGGCGTCGAGCAGGTCGCCGAGGTTCATCATGTCGCCGGAGCTGTCGCGGTTGAGGGCCTCGTAGGCGGAGGTCTCGGCGGCGATCTGTTCGGCGCTGTAGTTGGCGGCCTTGATGGAGAGGCCGAGGCGGCGCTCTTCGCGGTCGATCTTGACCACGCGGGCGGTGACTTCCTGGCCGGGCTTGAGGTGGTCTTTGACCTTCTCGATGCGGTCCTCGCTGATTTGCGAGATGTGGACGAGGCCATCGATGCCGTCCTTGAGCTCCACGAAGGCGCCGAAGGCGGTGATCTTGGAGACGGCGCCCTTGACGACGTCGCCGATCTTGAAGTGGGCGTCGATGTCGGACCACGGATCCTCGGCGAGCTGCTTCATGCCGAGGCTGATGCGCTGCTGGGAAGGATCGACGTCGAGCACGATGGCGTCGACCTCGTCGCCCTTCTTGAGGAATTCGGACGGGTGGTTGACCTTGCGGTTCCAGGTCATGTCGGAGACGTGCACCATGCCGTCGATGCCCTCTTCGAGTTCGATGAAGGCTCCGTAGGTGGTCATGTTGCGCACCTTGCCGCGGACGCGGGCGCCCATCGGGTAGTTGTGGCGGACCATGTCCCAGGGGTTGGGTTCGAGCTGGCGGAGGCCGAGGGAGATCTTTTGGTCTTCCTTCTGGATGCCGAGGACGACGGCCTCGAGTTCCTGGCCGACCTTGAGCACCTCGGAGGGCTTGGTGATGCGCTTGGTCCAGGACATCTCGGTGATGTGGATGAGGCCCTCGACGCCGGGCTCGATCTCGAGGAACGCGCCGTAGGGGACGAGGTTGACGATCTTGCCGGCGACCTTGGCGCCGACGGGGAACTTGTGCTCGATCTCGTCCCAGGGGTTCTTGGTGGTCTGCTTGAGGCCGAGGGAGACGCGTTCCTTGTCGCGGTTGACCTCGATGACCATGACATTGATTTCTTCGCCCTGCTTGAGGACGTCGGAGGGGTGCGCGATGCGGCCCCAGGACATGTCGGTGATGTGGAGGAGGCCGTCCATGCCGTCGAGGTCGATGAAGGCGCCGAAGTCGGTGATGTTCTTGACCACACCCTTGCGGACCTGGCCGGGCTGGATGGAGTCGAGCAGGGACTTGCGCTTGGCGGAGCGCTGTTCCTCGATGAGTTCGCGGCGGGAGAGGACGACGTTTTTGCGGATCTGGTCGATCTTGATGACCTTAAAGTCGTAGGTCTGGCCGACGTATTGGTCGAGGTTCTTGGGGGGCTGGATGTCGACGTGGGAAGCGGGGATGAAGGCGTCGACGCCGATGGAGATGATGAGGCCGCCCTTGACCTTGGCCTTGACGCGGCCGGTGGCGACGGAGCCCTCGGGGAACTTGGTGAGGATGTTGTCCCAGTTTTTCTTTTGCTCGGCCTTATCGTAGGAGAGCACGGGCTTGCCGGACTTGTCTTCCAGCTTTTCGACCAGGACCTCGATGGTGCCGCCGATCTGGAGGTCGCCGATGTCGATAAACTCGTTGGCGGGGATGACGCCCTCGGATTTGCCGCCGATGTCGACGACGACTTCGTTTTGGCGGATCTCGGTAATGACACCGGTGACGATCTTTCCCTGTTGCAGCTGGCCTAGGTTGGAGCCGGCGAGCAGCTCTTGCATGATGGAACTCATAACTTGCGATGAACGTGCGGTGCGGCGGCGTCCTCGCTCCGAGGGGCGTCGTCGAACTGCGGCGCGCCTTGCGACGCGCGGGTTGAAGGTTGCTAACGTGTTGGGTCGACGGGAGCGGGGCGGCGACGTCGACCTTGACCAAAGAAAATGCCGCGAGAGGTAAGCGTCGCGGCTTCAGGGAGGGTGCGGCAAGGGTAAAAGCGCACGATTTACGAATTCGCCGGTGTCACGGTAAAATCGCAAAAATTGTCGTGCCCGAACCGGGCTGTGCGTGGCACGCTTCGTGGTCTGAGTTGCAGGTCCTATTTTATTAACCATCGAATTTACGCATGTCAAAAGCCGTTAAAACCAAGTCCCGCGCTTCCGCACCCGCACCGGTCGCATCCCCTGCAGTACCCGTCACCGACCCGGCGGTGTCGGCGCGTTTAAAGGAGGCCATTTTGCGTCATCTGTTGCATACCTTGGCGCGCGACCAAGGTTCGGCCACGCCCCGGGATTGGTGGATTGCGACCGCGATGGCGGTGCGGGAGGAAATCAGCAGCCGTTTGATCCAAACCCAGCAGGTGCATAACGAGGCCAATGTCCGGCGCCTCTACTACTTGTCTTTGGAATATCTCATGGGCCGCCTGATGGAGGCGAATCTTCAGAACACCGGCCTGACGGAGGCGGCGCGTAATGCGCTCTCGGGTCTGGGCGTGGATTTGGACCAGATTTCCGAACTCGAAGTGGATATGGGTTTGGGCAACGGCGGGCTTGGTCGGCTCGCGGCCTGTTTCCTGGATTCGCTCGCCACGCTGGATTATCCGGCGGTCGGCTACGGCATCCATTACGAGTTTGGTCTATTTAAGCAGGAGTTCATCAACGGCCACCAGGTCGAGCATCCCGATAACTGGATGATTTTCGGCACGCCGTGGGAGATTTGCCGGGCGGAATACACCCAGCACATCCAGCTCTACGGCCGGGTGGAGAATGTGTTCGACGACCGGGGTAACTACCAACCGCGTTGGGTGGATACCAAGCAGATCCTCGGGGTGCCTTACGACATTCCCATCGCCGGCTACGGCACGCGCACCTGCAATTTCCTTCGTCTGTGGGCCTCACGCTCGACCGAGGACTTTGACCTCAGCGCCTTCAACTCCGGCGGCTACGTCGAGGCGGTGCGTGAGAAAGCCATCGGCGAAACCATTTCCAAGGTTCTCTACCCCAATGATAAGACCGAGAACGGCAAGGAGCTGCGCCTGATCCAGCAGTATTTCTTTGTCGCTTGTTCGCTGCGCGACTTGATCCGCCGTCACTTCCGGGTGCCTGGCAATGGTTGGAACAACTTCGCCGACAAGGTCGTGATTCAACTCAACGATACGCATCCGGCGGTCGCGGTGGCGGAGTTGCAGCGCATCCTGATCGACGAGGAGCGCATGGCGTGGGACTCGGCGTGGAGCATCGTCACCCGCACCTTCGGCTATACCAATCACACCCTGCTGCCCGAGGCATTGGAAAAGTGGAGTCTGCCGCTTTTCACCCGGGTGTTGCCGCGCCACACCCAGATCATTTTCGAGATCAACCGGCGGGTGATGGAGACGGTCGAGGCCCGGTGGCCGGGCGACAACGACAAGAAGCGCATTTGCTCGCTGGTCGAGGAGGGCGGCGCCAAGGCCTTCCGCATGGCGAATTTGTCGGTGGTTGGTTCGCATGCGGTGAATGGCGTGGCCGCCTTGCATACCCAGTTGTTAAAGAAGGATTTGTTTCCCGAGTTTGACGAACTCTACCCGGGCAAGTTCCAGAACAAGACCAACGGCGTCACGCCGCGCCGCTGGCTGCTCGATTGCAATCCCGACCTCGCCGCCCTGCTGCGCGAGACCTTGGGGCACGCCGACTGGGCGCGCGATTTGGACCAGCTACGCGCCCTGGAGAACTACGCCGACGATCCCGTGTTCCAAGACCGCTTCATGGCGGTGAAGCGCGAAAACAAACGTTTCCTGGCCGACGTGATCGCCCGCGAATGCGGCGTGACCGTCTCGCCCGACGCGCTTTTCGACGTGCAGATCAAGCGTCTGCATGAGTATAAGCGTCAACATCTTAACCTACTGCATATCCTGACGCTTTACCGACGTTTGCTGCAAAATCCGGCGCTGGACATCGTGCCGCGGGTGTTTGTCTTCGGCGCGAAGGCCGCTCCGGGCTACGATCTGGCCAAGAACATCATCCGGGCGATCAACGTCATCGGCAAACGCATCAACGAGGACGCGCGCATCGGCGGCAAACTCAAGGTCGCCTACCTGCCGAACTACCGCGTTTCGCTGGCGGAGAAGATCGTGCCCGCCGCCGACTTGTCGGAGCAAATCTCCACCGCCGGTAAGGAGGCGTCCGGCACCGGCAACATGAAGCTGGCGCTGAACGGTGCCCTGACCATCGGCACGTTGGACGGGGCGAACGTCGAGATCCGCGAGGAGGTCGGCGACGAAAACATCTTTATCTTCGGCCTGACCGTGCCGGAAGTCGAGGCGCTCGACGCGCGCGGGTATTCGCCTTGGGACTACTATCACCGGGACGAGGAGCTGCGGGCCGTGATCGACTGGCTGGGCAGCGACTACTTCACGCCGGGCGAGCACCATGCGTTTGGCGCGTTGCATCACAGCCTGACCGGAGGCGGCGACCATTACAAGGTGCTGGCCGACTTCCGCTCCTACGTGCAGGCTCACGAACGGGCGGACGCGGCCTTCCGCGACCGCCGGCGTTGGGCCAGGATGGCGATCCTCAACACCGCCCGCGTGGGCAAGTTCTCCAGCGACCGCACCATTCACGAATACGCGCGGGATATCTGGAGCCTGCCCGCCGTCGCGGTCCGCTGAGCCATAAGCCGAGGACTAGCCCGGCGTTTCGCCGGCTCGATCCGCAGGTCAGGATCGGTTGGGGGCCCCGACAAAGGCCTCCAACTCGTGCGCGGCCTTTTCCGGGCCGTTTTCCCGGCGCAAGGCCTCCGCCACGGACGCCGCGCGTGCGAGGCGTTCGGGCGAGGCGAGCAAGCGGTCGAGGGCGAGGTGCAGTTGCTCGGGCCAGTGCGGTTTGCGCACGCGTTGGCCCACGCCGATGCGTTCCATTTGTTCACCGAAGTAGTTTTGGTCGCCGATATGCGGGACCACGATCTGGGGCACGCCGGCGTGGAGCGCGCTGGCGGTGGTGCCCGCGCCGCCGTGGTGGATGATGGCGGAGGCGTGGCGGAAAAGCTGGTCGTGGGACACTTTGCCCACGACCTTGATGTGGTCGGCGCCGCCGAACTGGGGAAACTGGGCCCAGCCGCGTTGCAGCACGACCTTGCGGCCCTGCGGCCAGGCGCGGATGAAGCGCTCCACCCAGGCGCCGGCGTTGTCGTAGACCATGCTGCCGAAGGTGATGATGGGCACGCGTCCGTCCGGCGCGTCGCCGCGGGCGGCGGCGCCGCGGAGCCAGAGTCC
>CAYNUW010000250.1:0-5547 GCA_964400455.1 uncultured Akkermansia sp.
GACGCCCCGGCCGCCGGCCGCGCCGAGAGCACCGTCGACCGCAGCGCCAGCCCCCTCGAGGAGTCCTCCGCCCCCGACACCGCCGGCCTGGCCCCCGCCCCCCGCCCCGTCCACCCCGACGGCCCCGCCGCCTACTGGAGCACCCTCCCCGTTCTCCCCATTCGCGACACCCTGCGCGCCGCCGGCCTGCCCGCCGGCCTCTCCCTCAGCGCCGGAACCTTCGTCTGCAACCACCTTTTCTACGCCCTGCTCCACGCCCTCCGCGACCGCCCGGGCACGCCCGCCGGCTTCATCCACATCCCCGTCACTCCCGAGCAAGCCGCCACAAGCCTTCCGCCTCCGCCCTCCCTTCCCACCAGACAAGTGATCGAGGGCCTGCGCCTCGCCATCGCCACCAGCCTCGACTCCACCCTTTAACCCCTCCGCCGACACCCTTGTATTTAAGTGCAATTTTGTGCAATTTTTGACTTGTTTCACGGCGATTTACGACTTCGCTGTCGGTGTGAAGTCCACCCCGCCCTTCTCGTCCCGTAGGTGGCGTCCGCTCCTCACCGCGGCGCGCCTGCTCCCCGCCCTCCTGCTGGGCGGCTCGCTCGGTGCCGGCGAGGTGCGGCTCGTCGAGACCGACCACGTCTGGTCCCTGACTCGCGACGGCTCCCCTTTCGCCGTTCATGGCGTGGGCGGCTACGCCCACCCCGCCTTGGCCGCCCGCCTGGGCGCGACCACCGTGCGCACCTGGGGAGTGGACCAACTGGAAAAGACCGTCGAGGGTCGCCCGCTGCTCGACACCCTCCACCACCACGGACTCGCCGTGATGGTCGGCTTGTGGCTCGGCCACGAGCGCCACGGCTTCGACTACACCAAGCCCGACCACCTGGCCCGCCAACGCGACGAAGTCCGGGCCGCCGTGCGAAAATACCGCCGCCACCCCGCCCTGCTCCTCTGGGGCCTGGGCAACGAAATGGAGGGCCCGCCCGGATCGGAACGCGCCCGCCTCATCTTTAACGAACTCGAAGTGCTGGCCCGCATCGTGCGCGAGGAAGATCCCGACCACCCCATCTCCACCGTCGTGGCCGTCGGCGAGGTCGAGGAGGTCGCCGCCTTGCGCGATCTCGCGCCCACCATCGATATCCTCGGCGTCAACGCCTACGGCAACGCGCCCGATGTGGCCGACCAACTTCGCCGCGCCGGCTGGAAAAAACCGTTTCTCCTCGCCGAATTCGGCCCGCTCGGCCATTGGGAAGTCCCCACCGCGCCCTGGGGCGCCCCGATCGAGCCTTCCAGCGCCGACAAAGCCGCGCGCTACCTCATGACGCATCGCCGCGCCCTCGCCGAGGGCCGGGGGCTCTGCCTGGGCACCTTCGCCTTCGTCTGGGGCCATAAGCAGGAAACCACCGGCACTTGGTATGGCATGTTTCTGCCCGGCGGCGAGAAGCTGCCCTCCGTCGACGCCATGGCCTACGCCTGGACCGGTCGCTGGCCCGAAAACCGCAGCCCCCTGATCGAGAAACTCGACTCCTCCGCCCGCCTCGCCCGCGTGCCCGCCGGCTCCACCCAGACCGCCCGCGTCGTGGTCCGCGAGCCCGAGGGCGACGCCTGGACCGCCGAGTGGTTTGTCCAGGCCGAGACCACCGACCGGCGCGAGGGCGGCGACCGCGAGGCCGTCCCGCCTGTCATTCCCGACCGGATACGCCGCGCCCGGGACGGCCGGGTCGAGTTCCTCGCGCCGGAACAGCCCGGCCCCTACCGCCTTTTCGTCGTGATCCGCGACCGCCAGGGCGGTGCCAGCGCGGACAATTTCCCCTTTTACGTCGAACCCCCCGCGACTCCATGAACCTCGCCCCGCCTCCGCAGACCATTTTGCCTCCACGATCCCGCGCCAGCCGCGCTTCGTCGCCACCCGCCGGCGAGCCGGGCGACGGTTTCGTCGACTGGTGCGGCAGGCGTTGTCTGCGCATCGCCGACGTGGATCGAATGCCCGCGTTCTTTATGAGCGTGGTCAGCCCATCCGACGTCTGGCTGTTTGTTTCCAGCAACGGCGCGCTCACCGCCGGCCGCGGCAACGCCGACCATGCGTTTTTCCCCTACCAGACCGTGGACCGCATCCACGACTCCGCAGGCCACACCGGTGCCTTCACGGCGCTCCGCGTCGCCACCCCCGGCGGCTCGATCCTCTGGGAACCGTTCGCCCTTCACGGCAGCCGCACCCAGCCCATCCGCCGCCATCTTTACAAAACCGTCGAGGGGGACCGGGTCTGGTTCGAGGAACTGCACCCCAGTTTGGGCCTCGTCTTCCGCCAGGGCTGGACCGCCACGGCCGAACACGGGCTGGTCCGCTTCGCCGAGATCGAAAACAGCGGCCCGACCGTGACCGCGGTCTCCGTGCTGGACGGCGTGCGCAACCTGATGGTGCCCGGAGTGTCGCGCCGCCTGCAAAACGAGTTCTCCTGCCTCACCGACGCCTACAAGAGCGCCGAACTTTCGCCCGGCGCCCCCCTCGCCGTCTTCGCCCTCGCCGCCGCGATCGTTGACCGCCCCATCCCGATGGAGTCCCTGCTGGCCACCACCGTCTGGACCGACGGCTGGCCCGAGGCCCAACTCATCCTCGCACCGGACGCCGCCGAGCGGTTCGCGCGGCGCGACGAATCCCCGCTCACCGGCCGCTCCCGCGGAGTGCGCGCCGCCTGCGCCCTGCGCGGTGAAATCGCGCTCCGCCCCGGCGAGACCCGGCGCTGGCGCCTGATCATCGATACCGACCGCAGCCAACTCCAGGTCGCCACCCTCGCCGCCCGGTTGCGCACCGAGGCCGGACGACGCCACGCCCACGAGGAGCTCAATCTCGCCCTGGCCCGCTCCACCGCCGCCTTGCGCGCGCTCGTGGGCTCCGCCGACGGCCTGCAACAGGGCGGAGACGAGACCGCCGCCGCGCACCACTTCGCCAACACCCTCTTCAACATCATGCGCGGCGGCGTGTTCGCCTTCGGCTCCCAGGTGGACGCCAGCGACTTCGCCGACTTTGTGCGGGTGCGAAATCGCGCCGTAGCCGGCCGCCACGCAGCCTGGCTGGCCGCCTGGCCCGATCGTCTCGCCCACGCCGACTTCCTCGCCCGCGTCGAAGCCGCCGGCGACCCCGACCTGGAACGCCTCGCCCGCGAGCACCTGCCTCTCACCTTCAGCCGCCGCCACGGCGACCCGAGCCGCCCGTGGAATCGTTTCAACATCCGCGTGCGCGACGCCTCCGGCGCCCGCATCCTCGACCACGAGGGCAACTGGCGCGACATCTTCCAGAATTGGGAGGCCCTTTGCGTCGCCTTTCCGGACTTTTGCGAAAGCGCCGTCGCCCGTTTCCTCAACGCGTCGACCGCCGACGGCCACAACCCCTACCGCATCGCCCGCGCCGGCGTCGACTGGGAGGTCCCCGAACCCGAGGACCCGTGGGCTTCCATCGGCTATTGGGGCGACCACCAGACCGTTTACCTTCTGCGCCTGCTCGAATGGTCGGCCCGCCTTCACCCCGGACGCCTGGCCGGACTCGCCCGACGCGACGTGTTTGTCTTCGCGGATGTGCCGTATCGAATCGCCGACTACGAAGCCGTGCGGAGGAATCCACGCGCCACCATCGCCTTCGACGCCGAGGCGCATCGCCGAGCCCTCGCCCGCGAGCGCGAGCTCGGCGGCGACGGCCGCCTGGTCCCTGGTGCCGACGGACGGCCCCTCCGCGTCAACCTGGTCGAAAAACTTCTGCTGGTCGCCCTTGTCCGCGTTTACAACCTCGTGCCCGACGGCGGCGTGTGGATGAACACCCAGCGCCCCGAGTGGAACGACGCCAACAACGCCCTCGCCGGTTACGGCCTGTCCGTGGTCACACTCGCCCACCTTCACCGCTACCTCGCCCATCTCGAGCAGGTGATCTTGCCCGCGCTCGGCGCTGAGCCGGTGCTGCTCTCCGTCGCCACCGTCGCGCTCCTCGGCGACCTCGACGACCTTCTGATCCGCCATGCCGACCACGATGCGGCCGCGCCGGACGCTCCGCTTCGTCGCCGAGCGTTCGTGGACGCGGCCGGCGCCGCGGGAACCCGGCACCGGGCCCGGATCTACGCCGGCGAAATCGGGAACCAGGAACCCATCGCGCCATCCCGAATCGCCGCCTTCCTCGCCCGCGCCCGCGGCCTCGCCGCCCGCTCCCTTCACGCCAACCGCCGCGCCGACGGCCTCTGGCACAGCTACAACCTGATCCGCTTCACCGACCAACCACCGGCCGTGGAGGTCGGCCACCTCGCTCCCATGCTCGAGGGACAGGTCGCCGTGCTCGGGGCCGGCCTGCTCACGCCCACCGAGGCCGCAACCCTGCTCCGCGCCTTGCGCGCCAGCCCCCTGTATCGATCCGATCAGCACAGCTATCTGCTCTACCCCGACCGCCAGGCGGCAGGATTCCTGGAGCGCAACTGCATCCCGGAGTCCGCCGTCGCCGCTTCGCCATTGCTGGCCGAGGCCCTCCGGCGCGGCGAAACCCGCCTCGTGGCTCGCGACGCCGAAGGCATCGCGCGTTTCAACCCCGACTTGGTCAATGCCGATGCTCTCGCCGCCCGACTCGACCAGCTCGCCCGTGAACCTTCCTGGAGTCGTGAGATCGAAGCTGGACGCGAAGGCATGGCCGCCGCCTACGAAACGGTGTTCAACCACCACGCCTTCACCGGGCGCAGCAGCTCCATGTTCGGCTACGAGGGCCTGGGCTGCATTTACTGGCACATGGTGGCCAAGCTGCTCCTCGCCACCCAGGAGAACCTGCTCGCCGCCGAACAAACCGGCGACCCCGCCGCCGCCGAACTGGGCGAGCGCTACCGCGACATCCGCGACGGACTAGGCTACCGCAAATCGGCCCGCGTTTACGGCGCCTTCCCCACCGATCCCTATTCCCACACCCCGGGCCACGCCGGCGCCCAGCAACCCGGCATGACCGGTCAGGTGAAAGAGGAGCTGCTCACCCGTCTGGCCGAACTCGGCGTGTTGCATCAAGCCGGCACCGTCGTCTTCGTCCCGGAACGCATCGAACCGGAGGAATTCGCGACCGAACCCTTCCTGTTTTCAACACCCGACCCGGGCAAAGCCGACGACGCCACGCTGCCGGTCCCGGCCGGCGGCCTCGCCTTCACCCTCTGCGGCGTCCCGGTGCTGTGTCGGAAGACTTTCGATCACAGCCCGCGCCGGCTACGGGTGTTCCGAACCGACGGCACCTCGCTGGAGGTCTGCGCTCCCCGCCTCGCCCTGCCCGCCGCCGAAGCCGCCGCCCTCTTCGCCCGCGACGGCTCCCTCGCCCGCATCGAGGTGATGTTCCCGGCCTGAACCGGAAGGCGATCAAGCGACTAGAAACGGGAAATTGGCGACGGCCGCCGAACCGGCGCCGTCGCGCACCCGCAGAAACAGCCGGTAGGCGCCGGGCGCGGTCGGGGCGAGCAAGGTGGCCTCGCCACCCGCGCCCGCCCGCACGGCGTCCGGCCAGCTGGGTGGCACGCTCTCCGGGTCGCCCCCGATTTTTCGATCCGTGCT
>CAYNUW010000251.1:0-5527 GCA_964400455.1 uncultured Akkermansia sp.
CCACGACGTCACCGCGTTCTGAATACAGCCGATTGAGGAAGGCCACCAACCCTACCCCCCCTGGCACCGAGTCCAGCTCGGTCAGCGCCCAGCCCTCTTCGGTCAGAAGCAGGTCGGGGCGCAACACCGCCGGCAGCGCTCCGCGATTGCGCGCATCCCGGCCGTGGTCGACCAGCATCTCCGGTTTGCCGCGGTCCAGATACTCCGCCGCCCAAGGCGCGAACAACGTCTTGTTCCGCAGTAAATTTTTCCCCTGCGCGCTCCGCAGGTAAAGATTCTCCAGCGCCCGGTGATAATCCAGACAGGCCTGGCCGATCTCCCTGACCTCCGTCGCCTGCGCCGGCGTCAACGGCCACGCCTCCGGCGACAGGCGCCAGCTCTTCGCCTCGAAAAGAGTGGTTTGTGCGAGGGCTTGCTTGAGCGAGGCGTGGTTGAGCGGCATCCGGGCAATCGAAACCCCCGCCCGCGCCGGCGCAAGCCAACCGGGCGAAACACGCGTGAAAATGCGGCTGCATTTTCACGCGAACCGTTCTCTATGTCCCCCACTTCGCCGACTCGCCACCATGAAATCCTCCGCCTCCTGGCTCCTGCTCTTCGCCCTCCTCGCCGCCACCTCGCCGGTGTCCAGCGCCGCCGAGACCAAGGCCTCGACCTCGGACAAATCTCCCGCTGCTCCCTACGCCACCGCCCTCGCCACCGTCACCGGCGTGGCCATCTCCCCGCTGCTCGGCACCGGTGCCCTCGGCCTCTACCAAAACCTGCAAGCCGAGACCGACGCGGAGAAAGCCGCGCTGCCTTGGTATGCGCAATGGAGCTTCATTCTACCCGCCCTCCTCGTCGTGGGGGCCTGCGCCGCCAAAGACTCGTTCGGCGCCGTGGTGCCCCCAGGCCTGAAAAAACCCCTCGATGTGCTCGAAACCCTGGAAAACAAAGCCTCCGGCCTGGTCGCCGCCGGGGCAGTCGTGCCGTTCACCATGGGCTCGCTCTCCAAAATGATTGTCGGCGAAGCCCCCTCGCCTGACCTGCTGCTGCACAGTGGCACCGCCACGATCGCGGTCGGCGCCATCGACGGGGCCTGGTTGCTCAATCTCCTCACCGTTCCCTTCGGCGTGGCCGTCTTCGCCGTCGTCTGGATGGCTTCCCACGCCATCAATGCCCTCATCCTGCTCAGCCCTTGGGGCGCCATCGACGCGGTGCTTAAAGGCGCGCGCACCGCCCTCCTCGGCTTGGTCACCCTGTCCGCCACTCTCAACCCCTGGATCGGAGCGGCCTTGTCCCTCGTGGTCGTGCTCGTCGCCTATCTGGTCGCCGGCTGGGCCTTTCGCCTGACCGTCTTCGGCACCATCTTCTCCTGGGACTTCCTCACCTTGGGCAAAAAGCGCTGCCAGGTGCGTCCCCAGGTCCCCCAACCCGTTTTCTCCAGCGACACCCTCGCGCGCCGGGGCGTGCCCCTGCGCACCTGGGGCCAGGCGAGCCACGAACCTGAAAACGGCCGCGTCGTTTTCCGCTACCGCCCTTGGCTCGTCCTGCCCGAACGCACGCTCGCCGTGAAACTTGACACCCCCGCCGTGGGCAAAGGCCTGTTCTTCAGCACCGTCCAGGACGGCGAACGCACCGCCTTCGTCCTGCCTCCCCGTTATCGCGGCCATGAAGCCGCTTTCGCCGCCGCCCTCGGTCTCGGAGGGGGCGTGCGCGACGCCGGCCTGCTCAAAGCCTGGGGCGCCGTGCGCGAATTGTTCAGCGGCGCCGCCGCCCGCAACCAAATCGCCTAAGCCCCACCCGTCCTCCCTGATCCACCCACCCGGCTTCCTCATGCACTACGTTTCTCGCTCCCTCCGTATCGCCGCCCTGCTCGCCACCGCCGCACTCGCCGCACCTCAAGCCGCTCGCGCCGACGCCGGCGACCTCGCCCGCGCCGCCGCCCTCGTTCAACGCGTGGTCGAACTGAATCAAAAGTTCTCCGCCGCCAACGTCACCCTCGACGCACCCGAACCCATCGCCGGATCCACCGGCAAATACCTGCTGCCGATCAACGCCGACGGCACCCTCACCGCCTGGGCCGAAAAGGCCCTCGCCGCCCAGCTGGGCAACATCGCCGGGGAACAGGCCGGCGCCGCCGCCGCCAAGGGCCTGGGCAGCGTCGTGCCCGGCGGCAGCCTCGCCGGCGGTCTGCTCAAAAAGAAAGGCAAGGAAACCGGCGCCATGACCGCCCTCGGCGGCGCCGACTTCGTCAAGCAGGCCTCCTCCCTCTCCTTCGATTCGATCTCCGACTACGCCGTCTACCTGCACGCCAAACTCGCCGGGGCCGAAAACTATACCAAGGCCATCCAGGCCGCCATCGCCCTCTACCCGGACCTGGAAAAGTCCTACGTCGGCAACATCTCCAAGGCGCTCGAACTCTCCAAAAAAGCCCTCGCCGCCGCCGCCAAATAGACTCCGCCGCACCCGGGCGTTCAACTATTGGAACGGGCGCGCGCTCGCCCGCTCGCCCGCTTGCGGATCACCTCCCCTCCACTCCCACCATGAGCCTCTACCTCGGTATCGATTCCGGCACCCAATCCACCAAAGCCATCGTGCTCGACCTCGACACCCGTCAGGTCATCGCCGAGGCCCGCGCCCCCCACTCTCTCATCGCCGGCCTGCCCGCCGGCCACCTGGAGCAGCACCCCGCCGAATGGGTCGCCGCGCTTGAACAGACCATCGCCGAGGTCGTGCAGAAAATCGGGCCCGCCCAAGCCGCCCGCATCCGCGGCGTCGGCGTCTCCGGCCAGCAACACGGCTTCGTCCCGCTTGACGCCGACGGCCGGGTCATCCGCCCCGCCAAACTCTGGTGCGACACCTCCACCGTCGCCGAATGCGCCCTCATCACCAAAAAACTCGGCGGCCCCAAGGGCGCGCTCCGCCACACCGGCAGCCACATCCTCCCGGGCTTCACCGCCCCCAAGATCCTCTGGCTGAAACGCCACGAGCCCAAAAACTACCGCCGCCTTCGCCACGTCCTGCTGCCCCACGACTACTTGAATTTCCACCTCACCGGGACGTATTTCATGGAGGCGGGAGACGCCTCCGGCACCGCCCTCTTCGACGTGCGCCGCCGGGTTTGGTCCGCCGCCGCCATCCGCGCGGTGGATCCCCGCCTGGCCGACTGGCTGCCCGCCATCTCGCCCTCCCACGCCTCCCCCGGCGTCGTCCGCCCCGAGCTCGCGCAGCGCCTCGGCCTGCCCCACGGCGTGGTCGTCTCCGCCGGCGGCGGCGACAACATGATGGGGGCCATCGGCACCGGCAACGTAACCCCCGGCGTCGTCAGCGCCAGCTTCGGCACCAGCGGCACCATCTACGCCCGCGCCGCCCAACCGGTGGTCGATCCCTCCGGCGAAATCGCCGGCTTCTGCTCCTCCGACGGCGGCTGGCTGCCTCTGCTCTGCACCATGAACGTCACCACCGTGACCGAGCGCGTGCGCGCCCTCTTCGGTCGCGACCACGCCGGCCTCGCCGCCGACGTCGCCTCCGTGCCCCCCGGTGCCGACGGACTCGTGCTCCTCCCCTACCTCGCCGGCGAACGCACCCCCAACGTGCCCGACGGCTCCGGCGTATTGCTCGGCCTTTCGGACCGCACCTTTAACGCCGCCCATCTCGCCCGCGCCGCCATGGAGGGCGTCACCCTCGGCATGAACTACGGCCTGCGCCGCCTCGCCGACCTCGGCGTCAAACCCAAGGAAATCCGCGTCACCGGCGGCGGAGCCAAATCCCCCGTCTGGCGGCAGATCATGGCCGACATCTTCGGCGTCCCCGTCGTGGCCATGCGTGAAGACGAGGGCGCCGCCCTCGGCGGAGCCCTCCAAGCCGCTTGGTGCGTCGGCCTGGCCGAAGGCAAAAAAATCCGCCTCGCCGACCTGGCCAAGGCCGTCGTCGCCGTCGACGAGGCCACCCGGTGCAAACCCGACAAGAAAACCGCCGCCCGCTATCGCAAGATCCAGGCCGTGCAGGACCGCCTCGGACTGGCCTTGCGCGACGTCTTCTCTCTGCAACGCGAACTCGCCGGGTAAACGCCCGACCCGCCAGCGACCCACCCACCACGCGCCCCGGGGGCAAACGCATCCGGCTCAGGGTCGGCAAAAAACTTGCCAAGGCCCGCGTCCACACGCGGATTCAAGGGGCTTCCCTCCCGGGCAGCCCCCTTTTCGCCGTCCCGACCTCCGCTTTTCCCTCCCCCTCGCTCTCCATGGCTGACCTTCACGTGCAAGGTGGCAAACCGCTCAGCGGCACCATCATCCCCTCGGGCAACAAGAACTCCGTGCTGCCCATCTTCTGCGCCACCCTGCTCACCAACGAGCCCGTGACGCTGCGCAACGTCCCGGATATCACCGACCTCAACAAGTTGGTGGCCTTTCTTGCCTCGCAGGGTTCTCGCATCGACTGGGACCGCGCCGCCGGCGTCATGCGCCTCGACCACTCCGGTTTCCGCAGCACGCTGGCCAACGATGAGCTGCCCTCCGACATGCGCTCCACGGTGCTGCTCTTCCCCGCCCTGCTCCACCGCCTGCGTCGCATCACCATCCTGGCCAACGCCAAAGGCTGCTCGCTCGGCGTGCGCGAGATCGACCCCCACCTGGAAATCCTGTCCGCGCTCGGAGCCACCGTCGGCTCCGGCGACCCGCTCGTCATCGCCCTGCCCTCCGGCTTTGCCGGCGCGAGACACTGGTGCGACTACATGTCGGTCACGGTGACGGAGAACTTCGCCATGGCCGCCGCCCTCGCCTCCGGCGACTCCACCCTGATCAACGCCGCCAGCGAGCCCCACGTCCAGGAACTCTGCGCCGCGCTCGTCGCCATGGGCGCCAGGATCGAGGGCCTCGGCACCTCCATGCTGCGTATCACCGGCGTCGATACGCTGCACGGCGCCGACCTCACCATCGGCACCGATTACCACGAGATCGTCACCTTCCTCGCCCTCGGCGCCATCACCGGCGGCGAGGTGCGGGTCAAAAAAGCCCTGCCCCACCATTTCGACCTGATCGTGCGCGCCTTCGCCAAACTCGGCGTGGTCGTCGAGCACGAGCCCGAGGCCGACGGCACCCACACCGCCGTGGTCCGGCGCGGCCAGCGCCTGCGCATCGAGGAACCCTACACCTCCAACTTGCTGCCCAAGATCGAGGCCGCGCCCTGGCCCTACTTCTCCGTCGATCTGCTCCCCCTGCTCATCGCCCTCGCGGTGCGTTGCGAGGGCACGATCCATTTCTGGAACAAGGTTTACGAAAACGGGTTCTCCTGGATCCCCGAGCTGGCGAAGTTCGGCGCCCACGCCGTCGTCAGCGACCCGCACCGCCTGATCGTGTTCGGCAACCGCCCGCTCCGCCCCGCCGTGGTGGATTCGCCCTACATCATCCGCGCCGCCGTGGCCCTCGCCATGGTCGCCGCCGCCATTTCCGGCAAATCCGTCGTGCGCCACGCCGAAATCATCCAGCGCGCCCACCCCCGCTTCGTGGAGAACCTCCGCAGCCTCGGCGCCGACATGGAGTGGAAATGA
>CAYNUW010000252.1:0-5495 GCA_964400455.1 uncultured Akkermansia sp.
GCCTCAGTCGCCTTGGCCGAGCGCCTTTCTCCTCTGGCGCACGACGAGTCTGTTCTCCAGACACGGCCTCGAGGACAACCCGCTCCACCCAGGCGGGCGGGGGCTTAAGCGGTGGCGCGGGGGCGGGCGTTGCGCAGGCCGTAGAGGGCGATGACCACGAAGCAGAGGAGCGGCAGCACGAAGGAAACGCGGGTGGGGGAGAGGAAGTCGATCGACTGGTCCATGATCCAGCCCTGCATGGGGGGCATCAAGCAGCCGCCGCCGATGGCCATGATGAGGCCGGCGGAGCCGAGCTTGGCATCGTCGCCCAGGCCGTCGAGGGCGATGCCGTAGATGGTGGGGAACATGAGGGACATGCAGGCGGAGACGCCGATGAGGCAGTAGAGGCCGGTCATGCCGGTGAGGAAGATGGTGCCGAGCACGAGGAGCCCGCCCCCGACGGAGAGGCCGAAGAGGAGGCGTCCGGGGGTGACGAATTTCAACAGGTAGGTGCAGATGAAGCGGGAGGAGACAAAAATGACCATGGCGACCATGTTGTAGCCTTGGGCGGTGGTGGCGCTGAGGTTGAGCTCGTTGACCGCGTATTGGATGATGAAGGTCCAGCACATGATCTGGGCGCCGACGTAGAAGGCCTGCGCGACCACGCCTTCCATGTAGGGGCGGTTGCGGGCGAGGCGGCGCAGGGTGGGGCCGACGTTGAGGCTGCGGTCTTCTTCGCCGGCGGTGGAGGGGAGGCGGTAGAGGGCGAAGACCACCATCACGGCGAGCACGACGAGGCCGAGGGTGATGTAGGGGCCGATGATGACGCCGAGGTCGCTTTGCTGAAGCTGGGCGAAGGCGGCGGGGTCGGCCTCGCGCAAGGCGTGGCGTTCGGCCTCGCTGGCGGGCGCCAGGTTGGCCAGGATAAAGGCCTTGGCCACGAACATGCCGGTGAGCGAACCGAGGGGATTAAAGGCTTGGGCGAAGTTCAGGCGGCGGGTGGCGGTGGCCGGGTCGCCCATGGAGAGCACGTAGGGGTTGGCGCTGGTTTCCAGGAAGGACAGGCCGCAGGTCATGACAAAGTAGGAGAGCAGGAAGGCCCAGAAGGCCATGAGGTGGCCGGAGGGGATAAAGAGCAGGCAGCCGATGGCGTAGAGGGCGAGGCCGACGAGGATGCCGGCTTTGTAGGAGAAACGTTTGATGAAGAGGGCGGCCGGGATGGCCATGAAGCAGTAGCCGCCGTAGAAGGCGGCCTGGACCAGCGAGCTCTCGAAATTGGAAATGAGCAGGATGTTTTTAAACGCCGCCACCATGGGGTTGGTGATGTCGTTGGCGAAGCCCCAGAGGGAGAAGAGGCTGGTGACCAGGATGAACGGCACGATGAGGTGCGGTTCGAGCACGCGGGCCGCGAGGGATGGGGTCGGGGTGGTTTGGGGGGAGTTCATGAGGGAAAGGGGAGGGGGGATGACCAATGGCCAATGACCAATGACCAACGGCGATTTTATAGGGTGATGATGGCTTTGAGCACGCCGGTTTCGGGGCGGGTCCAGGATTCGAAGATGGCGGGGACCTCGTCGAGGGTGGCGCGGTGGGTGATCCAGGGGGTGGTGTCCACCCGGCCGGTCTCGATCAGTTCGATGATGCGGCGGAAGTCTTCGGGGCGGGAGTTGCGGCTGGCCAGGAGGGTGAGTTCGCGGCGGTGGAAGTTGGGGTCGTTGAAGGTGACTTCGCCGGGGAAGAGGCCGATGAAAACGAGACGTCCGCCGTGGGCGGGATACTCGAAGGAGGCGGCCATGGACTTGGGGTTGCCGGTGGCATCGAAGACGACGGTGGGGAGGTCGCCGTCGGTGAGCTCCTTGAGGCGGGCGACGACGTCGGCGGTGCGGGCGTCGATGAGGTCGGCGGCGGCGACGCCGAGGCGGTCGCGGCAGAAGGCGAGGCGGGTGTCGTTGACGTCGATGACGAGGACGCGGGCGCCGGCGGCGAGGGCGAATTGGATGGCGGAGAGGCCGATGGGGCCGGCGCCGATGACGGCCACGGTCTCGCCGGGCCGCACGGCGGCGCGCTCCACGGCGTGGGCTCCGATGCCGAGGGTCTCGACCAGGGCGAGCTGGTCGTAGTCGAGGCGGGTGGAGGGGTGGAGTTTGGCGGCGGGCAGGAGGAATTGTTCGCGCTGGCCGCCGTCGGTGTGCACGCCGAGGACCTGGAGGGCCGTGCAGCAGTTGGGTTTGCCGCGGCGGCAGGCGATGCATTTGCCGCAGTGGAGGTAGGGCTCGACGGCGCAGCGGTCGCCGACGCGCACGCAGTTGACGTCGGGGGCGGTGGCGAGGACCTCGACGCCGAGCTCGTGGCCGAGGATGCGGGGGTAGGTGAAGAAGGGTTGGCGACCGTGGAAGGCGTGGATGTCGGTGCCGCAGACGCCGATGCGGTGGACGCGGACGAGAGCCTGGCCGGGGCTGGGGGCGGCGGGAGCGGGGGTGTCGGCGGCGAGGAGGCGACCGGGGGCTTCGAGGACGAGGGTTTTCATGCGCGGGGGGGGGGGAGGGAGGCGCGAGCGGGAGCGGGGGCGGGCGGGGACGAACGGGGCTCAGGCGATGATCTCGTCGCGATTCTCGGGCAGCCCGCGGGTGAAGTTGTGGTTGTGGATGGGGCGGAGGATTTCCAGCACGCGGGCGATGTGCTCGAACTCGACCGGGGCCTCGGCGTGCTCGATGTTCTTGAGCATGTTGCCGGCGCTGGCGGTGCCGACGAGGGTGGTGGCGATGCCGGGGTGGCTGATGGCGTATTGGATGGCGAGCTTGACGATGTCGACGCCGACGGAGCGGCAGTAGTCCACCGCGAGACGGGCGACCTCGATCATGCGGGGCGGGGCGGGATGCCAGGCGGGGACGCCGCGTTCGGTGAGCAGGCCCATGCCGGTGGGGGAGGCGTTGATGATGCCGACGCCTTTGGCGCGGAAGTAGGGCACGAGGTCGGCGAGGGCGGAGTCGTTGAGCTCGAAACGGCAGAAGGAGAGCACGGTTTCGACCACGCCGGAGCCGACGCGGTCGAGCACGGCGACGAGGACCTTGAGGGGGAGGCCGGTGATGCCGATGTGGCCGATGCGGCCGGCGTCGCGCAGTTTGACCAGGGCGGGCAGGGTCTCGTTGACGATCTGGTCCACGTCGGCGAACTCGATGTCGTGGCACTGGAGGAGGTCGATGTAGTCCACGCCGAGGCGGGCGCAGCTTTCGTCGAGGGAGCGGGTGACGCGGGCGGCGGAGAAGTCGAACTGGCCCTCGCCGTATTGGCCGACCTTGGTGGCGAGCACGTAGCGATCGCGGGAGACGCCGCGCAGGGCCCGGCCGAGCACGGTCTCGGCGCGGGTGGCGCCGTAGTAGGGGGAGACGTCGATGAAGTTGACGCCGTGGTCGAGGGCGGCGTGCACGGAGCGGATGCCCTCGGAGTCGTCGGTCTGGCGGAAGACGCCGCCGAGGGAGGAGGCTCCGTAGCCGAGGACGGAGATTTCGAGGCCGGTGGTGCCGAGGGCGCGGTATTGCATGGTTGGATACGGGATGGTTGGTCGGGGGTGGGGCCGGCGGTTTCTCAGGCGCTGGTGAGAAGGAGGTTGGCGTATTGGGTGGTGTCGCCGGTGCGGATGAGGCCGATGGCGCGGGGCACGCGGGGTTTAAAGACGGACTCGTGGTCTTCGTAGGCGACGGGCAGGCCGTCGAGGGAGCGGGCGAAGGCGGCGCGGGTGGCGGCGTCGTTGTGGGCGAGGAACTGCTCGGCCATGCGGACCTGGCCGATGACGAAGTTGGCGCGGATGGCGTCGAGGACCTGGAGCACGGTGGGGATGCCGTCCACCAGGGAGAGGTCGATGGTCTCGAGGCCGGGCCAGGAAGGGAAACCGCGGTCGGCGATCACGAGCGTGTTGGTGTGGCGGACCCGGGCGAGCAGGGAGGCCAGCTGGGGGTTGAGGATGCCGGTCTTGAGCATGGTGAGGGCGCGGAGCGGGAGTGTCAGGCGGTGGGCAGGCGATAGAAGCGGGCGGCGTTGCCACCGAGGATGGCGGCGCGTTCGTCGGCCGACAGGGGAGCGACGCAAGCGGCGACAAAGCGGTGCCAGTCGAGGTAGTCGGCGGCGACCTGGCAGACGGGCCAGTCGGAGCCGAACAGGAGGCGGCGGGGGCCGAAGGCGGCGAGGGCGGCGTCGAAGTAGGGGCGCAGGAGGTCGGGGGTCCAGCGCCAGCCGGGCACCTCGGTGACGACGCCGGAGAACTTGCACAGCACGTGGGGGCGGCGGGCGAGTTCGTAGAGGTTGCGCAGCCAGTCGGCGGGGGGGAGGCCGGAGACGACGGGTTTGGCGATGTGGTCGAGGACGATGGGGAGGCCGGGGTGGCGGTCGGCGAGGGCGATGCCGAGGGGGAGCTGGCGGGCGAGGATGAGGAGATCGTAGGTGAGGCCGCGGGGGGCTAGGCGGGCGAGGGCGGCGTGGAAGCTGGAGTCGGAGAAGTAGGCGTCGGCTTCGCCTTGGAGCACGTGGCGGAGCCCTTTGAGGGCGGGGCGAGCGGCGTAGGCGTCGAGCAGAGCGTCGATGGCGGCACCGTGTTCGCGGAGGGGCAGCCAGCCCACGACGCCCCGGATCAGGTCGGGGTGGGTGGCGGCGAGGGAGAGCAGCCAATCGGTCTCGGCGAGGGATTGGCGGGCCTGGACGGCGATGGTGCCGTGCACGCCGGCGGAGGCGGCGAGGGGGGCGAGGTCGGCGGGTAGAAAATCGCGCCGGATGACGCGCATGGAGTCGTCGATCCAGTCGTAAGCGACGGGGTCGTAATGCCAGAAGTGCTGGTGGGCATCGATGGTCATCGGCGTGGGGGCAGGGGGTGAACGTGCGGTCTGGGTGGGCAGGGTTGCGTATTATTAACAGAAAAATGGGCGGTCGTGAATGGCTGTTATGGACCTAAGCATGATGATTCTTGCCTAAACCGGGCGGATTTTAGCAGCTCCCTTATGTTGCGAAACGAAGGGTCGGAGCCGGAGTTTATGTCGCGCCAGGTGAGTCGGGCGCGGCGTTTTTATTTTGGGCGCGAAGCGGGAGGGGCGGCCGGGGGGCTGGAAGTGGTGTCGGGTGGTTGGGAACTGGTGGCGAGTGATTACACCATCCATCGGGGCACGTTTCCGTGGGCGAGCATCGAGTTTGTGGCCGGGGGTTGCGGGCGGTTGTATTTTGGCGGCGTCGAGCACGAGTTGGAGCGCGGGATGCTGTTTGCCTACGGGCCCGGGGTGGAGCACCGGATCGAGACGGATCCGAAGCGAGTGTTGTCCAAGTTTTACCTCAACCTGGCGGGGGGGGAGGTGGCGGCGCGTTTGTTGGCGTCGGAGGTGCGGCCGGGAACGTGTCGGAGGATGGACAATCCGGACGAGTTGGAGCGGGCCTTTGAGGTGCTGGTGGCGGAGGGGGTGGCGAAGAGTCCGCAGGCCAATGAAATCGCGGGTTTATTGGCCCGGGTGGTCTTGTTGAAGATCAAGAACCGGACC
>CAYNUW010000253.1:0-3969 GCA_964400455.1 uncultured Akkermansia sp.
CCGAGGCGGTGGAGACTTTGATGCGCGCGTTTCTCATGAGCGGAAGGGCTGAAGGAGAGAGAGCAGGAAATCAGGTGTGCGTCGAGTATAATTAAGCTGTCCCTTGTTTAGGGAAAAGACCCAAACGGTCGGGAAAAACGATCAAGACCTATGGACGACATCGTGGCTGCCCGCCAGTTTTGACAAAGATAACAAAACATCATGCAGGCGATTGGTTTGTGAGCTCAACTCTTCGGCTGCAGTCGCCGTGCGTTCGGAGGATGCGGCGCTGGTTTGAGTCACCTTGTCGATCTGATTCATAGCGTTTCCAATTTGGGATATACCCAAGGTTTGCTCACTTATTGCGCTGGCGATATTCGTGACCAGTTCTTCGGTTTCGCGTGCTTGGGCGAGGATGCCGGTGAAGGTTTCGGCTGCGGCTTCGCTCAATCGTTTACCGATCGCTCCGCGATTGAGCGTCAGTTCGATAAGTTCGGTGGATTCTTTCGCCGCCACCGAGGCGCGGTGAGCAAGGGCTCTGACTTCGTCAGCCACCACCGCGAATCCGCTGCCGGCTTCGCCGGCGCGTGCTGCCTCTACAGCCGCATTGAGGGCGAGTAGGCTAGTCTGAAAGGCAATCTCGTCGATGGTTTTCACAATCCTATTCACCGAGATCGAGGCTTCGGCCAAGGATAACATCGCCTGGTTGAGTTCCCTCATTTGTGTCGCGCCCATCTCGGCTTCCGAGCGGGTGCTTTCTGCGAACGACTTTGCCTGTTTAGCCGACTCGGAATTTTTTTCTGACATGCTACTAATTTGCTGCAAGGTGGCCGAGGTTTCCTGTAGCGCGGCGGCTTGTTCGCTGGTGCCGGCCGCTAAGCTGTGGCTTGACGTGGATAGTTCCGCAGCGGCGCCGCTGGTTTCTTCGGCGATACCCGCTATTTCGCGCACGGAGGCGCGTATCTGGTTCAATAAGAGTGTTGTTCTGTAAGCTACAAAGCCCGCTAGCAAACCGCTGCTCAGCAAACCGAGCGTTAGTAGAGTTTTGGTTCTGCGCTCTGAGGCCATCCCATGCTCAACCGTTGCGGCGTATCGCTCACCGGCGATCCGGAGTTGTAGATCGCAGAGCTCTGTCACTTTTTCTGAGATCGGATCGATAACAGCATACAATTCCCCATCGAAATCCGCCAAGCGGTCGCCGGTTTGTTCCGGCGGCGAGTGATCGAGGCTTGTTAGCAGCCGTGCGATCATTTCGTCCGCCGGCCTGAACAGGTCGCGCAGATCATCGACCAGTTTCTGTTCCTCTTGGTTCAGATGGTTCGCGGTATAGGCGTGCCAGTTCTCGGAGATACGCAGCTGGGCGGCTCGTATGCCTTCCGTCACCTGAACCGCTGGAATGAGCCCGGCATCACCCTTGTTGACCGCATCAATGATGAACACTGCATAGTCGTCAGCTATGCTCTTAAGCTTCTTTAGGGGAACGACTCTGTCTTGATAGACGGACTGCAGGCCTCGTTCCGCCTTTCGCAGGGATCTGAGTCCGTCGTAACCGGTTACAAACGCGATTAAGGCCACCACAACGGTCGGAAAGATAAACTTGAGCAGGGTAAGGACGCGAAGGACGCCGGGTGGCATGAGGGAGGCAGGTATCATGAGGGTTTCAACGATCTGGATCGTCCCCGGTCGTATCCTATCAAGCGATCGGCCGATGATTTTCGTAATTCACCCGCTTTTGGGGATGCGGATCGTTTCGTTCTGTCGGGGACGGTTCAGCGAAAAGGCCTCGCTTGGCCTCCCGAAAGCGTAGTCGAGCCATTCCTGGTTTCTCCGCCCCTTAAATTGTCTCCAGACTCCTCCGGTTTTGCGCGATTCCGGCGCGACAAGTGCGCTGAGGCCGGCCAAGGTGCGCGTTTTCCAACATGAATCCGCCTCGGACCGTGCTCGTTTTCTCCGGCGGCCTCGACTCCACCGTTCTGCTGCACCACCTGCTGGCGGAGGGGCATGAGGTCCTCGCCCTCTCCGTGCATTACGGTCAGCGCCACGCGCGCGAGCTGGACGCAGCGGCCGCCATCGCCCGGCGGGCCGGGGTGCGGCATGAACTCGCCGATCTCCGCGCGGTCGCCGGCCTGCTGGCGGGCAGCAGCTTGACGTCTGCCGAGATCGCCGTGCCGGAGGGCCACTACCAGGAGGAGTCGATGAAGGCCACCGTGGTGCCGAACCGAAACATGATCCTGCTCGCGCTCGCCGCCGGCTGGGCCATCTCGCAAAAGGCCGGGGCCATCGCCTACGCGGCGCACGGCGGCGACCACGCGATTTATCCGGACTGCCGGCCCGAGTTCGCCGACGCCATGCGCCACGCCATTGGTCTGGCCGATTGGCACCGGGTGGAGCTGCTGCGGCCCTTTGTGAATTTGACCAAAGCCGACATCGTGCGCCGCGGCGCAGCGCTGGGAGCGCCGCTGGCGGAGACCTGGTCGTGTTACCAAGGTCGGGCGCGCCACTGCGGGCGCTGCGGCACCTGCGTGGAGCGCCGCGAAGCGTTCGAGCTCGCCGGCGTGCCTGATCCCACTGATTACGAAGCCGCCCTTCCGCCCCTAGCCGGGCCGACCGAGCCATGATCACCTGCCGAAAAACCTACGCCGACATCCCTTTCGCCCATCGCCAGCACCGGCACGACGGGCACTGCGCCCTGGTGCACGGGCACAACTGGAGCTTCACCCTGACCTTTGGCTGCCGCGCGCCGGACGAGAACGGCTTTGTGGTGGACTTCGGCAAATTGCGTTTCTTGCGCACTTGGATTGAGCGCCACCTGGACCACGCCTGCGTCTTCAACGCCGACGACCCGCTGCGCGAAGCCCTGGTGGCGGCCGCGCCCGGGGCGTGGAAGGTTTATCTGGTCGAGAGCTGTTCCTGCGAAGGGCTGGCCCGGCACTTGCACGGCGTGTTTGACGCCCTGGTGCGCGAGCAGACGGCTGGCCGGGCCTTTTTGTTGGCGGTCGAGGTGGTGGAAGACGCGAAGAATTCGGCCACCTACACGGTGACGCCGCCGGCCGACGCGGCATGAGCGACACCCTGCCCATTCACGAGACCTTTCACGCCTGGCAAGGCGAGGGGGCGCACCTGGGGCGCGCGGCGTTTTTCATCCGCACCCAGGGGTGCCCGCTGCGCTGCGAATGGTGCGATTCGGCCGGCACCTGGCACCCGGATTGGACGCCGGAAAAGATCGAGCGCGTGCCGGTGGCGGAGCTGGCGGAGGCCGCCCGCGCGGCGCGTCCGGCGTTTGTGGTCGTTACGGGCGGTGAGCCGGCCATCCACGACCTGGGCCCCTTGACCGCCGCGCTGCACGCGGCCGGCCTGCCGGTGCATCTGGAGACCTCCGGGGCGTATCCGTTGCGTGGAGACTTCGACTGGGTGACGGTCAGCCCGAAACGTGCGCGACTGCCGCTGGACGAAACACTGGCTCGGGCGGACGAGTTGAAGCTGATCGTGGAGGACGCCACGAGCATCGCCACGTGGTGGGCGAGGGTAGGGGAGCGGGCGTCGAAGGCGCGGCACGTCTGGCTGCACCCGGAGTGGTCGCGACGGGGTGATGCGGCGGTGCAGCGCTCGATCAGTGAATGGGTGAAGGAGCGCGGCGACCCCTTCCGCGCGGGTTGGCAATTGCACCGCCTCTACGACGTGGACGCCCTCGATCCCCGTTCCCGCCCCCCGGTCCCCCTCGGCGGCGACCCGGCGAGGGGGCGGTGAGGTCGGGCGTCGGCGGGCATAAAACCAAGGTCGGGCTGGCGACTAAGATCGCATCTCATCGGTCAAGTATTTGTTGGGCTGACGCTGGCCGTGTTGTCCGTGGTCAAGGACGCTTGCCCGCGCGACTGAATCATCGCTAAAGAATGGCCTAATGGCCCTTCCCGCTTCCGTCGCCGCCGCCCGCTCGTGGTCCGACTTCGTCGCCGCGGTGGACGCGCTTGCCGACACCACCGCCAAGGGCGA
>CAYNUW010000253.1:4069-5487 GCA_964400455.1 uncultured Akkermansia sp.
TCCACCTTCTCCTCGCTCGCCTTCCACGTCTGCGCCGGAGCCTTCGCCTACGCCCTCGTCTGCACCACCACCGAGCGCATCACCGACACGCTCACCGGCCTGAACAACCTCGGCACGGAAACCGCCGAAACCTGGGCCGCGCTCCCGGCGGATTTCTTCGCATACCTCTCCGCGCCCGCCGCCACGCCTCCACCGCCGCTCACGCCGCGTCCGCCCCGTCCGCACCAGACGCAGGCCATCGAGCGCGCCGTCGCCTACTTCGCCACCCCCGGCCAGACGCGCGGCAAATTGATCCATCCCTGCGGCGCCGGCAAAAGCCTCACCGCCTACTGGATCGCCCGTGAACTCGACGCCCGACGCGTGCTCATCGCCGTCCCCAGCCTCGCCCTGGTCCGCCAGACCCTTGAGACGTGGATGAGCGAGGCCCTCGCCGACGGCCGCGCCGCCGACTGGCTCTGCGTCTGCAGCGACGACGAGATCGCCTCCGACTTCGACCACGAGGAACTCGTCGCGCGGATCCACGAACTCGGCCTGCCCTGTGACACCGATCCCGCCGAGCTGGAGAAACACCTCCGCGCCGCCGCCGTCCGCCCCGGCCTGCTCGTCGTCCTCACCACCTACCAAAGCTCGCCCGTCCTCGCCCAGGCCGCCCGCGCCGCCGGCACCGCCTTCGACATCTGCGTGTGCGACGAGGCCCACAAGACCACCGGCACCGCCTCCAGCTACTACGCCCACCTCCTCCACGACGAAAACCTCCCGCTCCCTCGCCGCCTCTTCATGACCGCCACGGAGCGTCGCTTCGCGTCCAACCGCAGCGACGACATCGTCTCGATGGACGACCCCGACCTCTACGGCGAGACCATCGACCTCCTCACCTTCAAGGCCGCCATCGCCGCCGAGCCGCCCATTCTCTGCGACTATCGCCTACTCACCATCGGCGTGCGCGAGTCCGAGGTGCGCGCTCTCGTGGAGGAAAACCGCTGGCTCGACCTCGGCCCCGACGGCCTCGACGAAGTCACCTCCCTCGCCCTCGCCAGCCTCGTCGCCCTCCGGCGCGCCACCGCGCAATACGGCGTGCGCCACACCGTCTCCTTCCACAGCAGCATCGCCCGCGCCGCGCGTTTCCGCGACCTCAACAACCGCCTTAACGCACACCTGCCCGACGCCGCCCCCGTGCGCGCCTTTCACGTCACCGGCAAGATGGGCAGCGCCGCCCGCGCGCGGGAGCTGGAGCGCTTCATGCAGGTGGAGCCCTCCCTCGTCACCAACGCCCGCTGCCTCACCGAAGGCGTGGACGTCCCCGGCATCGACTGCGTGTTCTTTGCCGATCCCAAAGGCAGCACCATCGACATCGTCCAAGCCTCCGGCCGCGCCCTCCGCCTCGATCCGAAATCGGGCAAACAACTCGGCTACATTCT
>CAYNUW010000254.1:0-5476 GCA_964400455.1 uncultured Akkermansia sp.
GGGCAGACCGAGCGTGTGCCGGTGGATTTCCTTTCTCCCCTGGCGCTCGACTCGGCGGCGGGTGGGGTGCGCTGGCCGGTGGAGTGCGAACAGGTGCTCACGGGCGCCGACGTGGAGAGCGCGGAGCGCGGGCAAAGCACGGCTGGCGGCGTGGAGGTGGTGGTGAAGTTGCGCGAGTCGGGTAAACGCAAGCTGGCCGAGTCCACCGCCGGCAATCTGGGCCGGCGCCTGGCCATCGTGTGGGAGGGTCGGGTGCTGAGCGCTCCCATGGTGATGCAGGCGATCACCAGCGACCGGGTGAGTGTAACCGGGCGCTTCAGTGAGGCGGTGCTGGCCGGGTTGTTGGAAGGGCTGAATGGAGCGCGTGGGGCGACGCGGGAGCCCTGAGCGCGGGGACCTGCCACGGACTCGATCGGCGGGCGGGTGCAAGGCAGGCGCCCCGGCGTTGGCGGGCGGGTGATCAGCGGGTGGGACTGAGGCGGAAGAGCCGGGCTCCGTGCGGGGGGACGGGTGCGCTGAGTGTTTGGGTGGCGTTGGCGAGGTCGGTCCGGGTCCAGAGATCGCGGACACGCACGTCGCCCGCGAGGCCGAGCGAGGCGAGCGGCACGGTCACGGTGGCGGGCGGGTTTTCCGTGCTGGTGCTGGTGTAGACGGCAAACTTGACCGTCGCGCCGCGGGCGTGGCCGACGCCGACGTCGTCGAGCGCGGCGTAAGCTTGGAAACGGTCGTAGCCTTCCGGCACCGCGAAGGCGAGGTGGGCGCGGGCGTGCGCGCCGATGCCATCGTTCACGGGCTGGCCGTTCAGGCGCAAGGGGCGGCCGGCGGCTCCGAGGCCGACGGCGACCCGGCCCCAGCCGCTGGTGGCGGATCGCCAGCCGTGTTGGCTCAGGCGCAGTTCGCCGGCGGGGCCGGTCAGGCGGGCGTCGGACCAGAGCACGTGGTCGCCCATGATCTCTCCGTCCGCCTCGTCGGCGATGAGGTGGAGCGTCTTCGCGCCGGTGATATCGACATCGAGGTTCACGCCTTGGCCGGGGGTGCGGCGGGTGATGAGGTCGGTCTCGTGGCGCTTTTCGGCGTCGGCGTAGGCTTCGCGGGTGTTAAAGAGCGCGAGGTATTTGTCGGGGGTGCCGGGCACGTCGGCGACCCAGGCGATGAGCCCGTCGTCGGTGCGGAAAAGCTGGCGGTTGTTCTCGCTGTTCTGGTTCACGGCCAAGACCTCGTCGTTGGTGAGCAGCGACAGGGTGAAGTCGTCGGTGACGGTCATGTCGCCGCCGTGCATGAGGGGTGAGCGGGCGATGGACCACAGGGTCATGAGCGTGAATTGCTCGTCGCGGCTGAAGCGGGTCTGGCGGCCAAATTCGATGGTGCCGATGGGCAGCATGTCGGCGTCGGGCCAGGCGCCGGGCCGGCGATACGGGGTCCAGTCGTGCAGGCGTTTGAACTGAGCGAGAAGGGCCGGCCAATTGTCCCAGAAGTCGTCGCTGATGCGCCACATGTTGGCGTGCGCGGCGGCGTGGTCGCCGCGGGCGAGGGGGGTCTCGCCGGGGGAGAGGCTAAAGACGATCTGGCGGCCGGTCTTGGCGATGGCGCGGCGGATGGCCTCGATCTCGAGTTTCTGCACCTCGTCGTAGGGTCGGGAGATGTCGTCCACCTTGATGAAGTCCACTCCCCAGCCGGCATACATGGCGAGCAGGGAGTCGTAGTATTCCTGGCCGCCGGGGCGGCGCACATCGACGCCATACATATCCGGATTCCAACTACAGATGCTGGAGGTGTCGGCGATGTCGGCGGCGCGTTTATCGGTGCCGAGCACGGGGGTGTTCTGTTTCACCGCCTGCTTTGGGATGCCCCGCATGAAGTGGATGCCAAACTTGAGGCCGAGCGAGTGCACGTAGTCGGCGAGCGGTTTGAAGCCGGCTCCGTCGGCGGCGGAGGGAAACTTTTCCACCGCGGGCAGCAGGCGGCCGTAGGCATCCATGGTGAGCGGGGCGCCGGCGACGTAGTCGTGTCCGGTGGCCTTGGGTTCATACCATTGGATATCCACCACGATGTATTGCCAGCCGTGGGGCTTGAGTTTGGCGGCCATGAAATCGGCGTTGGCCTTGGTCTGGGCTTCGGTGACGGTGGTGCCGAAACAGTCCCAGCTGTTCCAGCCCATGGGCGGGGTGGGGGCCCAGGCGTGGAAATCATCGGCGCGGACGGGAGAGAGAGCGGCCATGGCGAAGAGGAGGAGAGAGAAACGTTTCATGATGTGGGGAGGAAAGGGTAAACGGTTGTCCGGCAGTTGTGAATGCCCGCAAATGGGGGTGAGGGAGTCCGAGGCGGTGGCGCGCTCGCGGCGGCCGGGGCGTTCGTCAGCGGCGAGGGGGGGACTGGGCAAAACTCAAGGAGCCGTCGAGGCCGGCCAGCGGGCGCGCAAGGCGTCGTATTCGCGGCGGGTGATGTTGAGGATGCCGCCGTGGCGTTTACGGCTGGCCCCAAGCGAGTATTCCGTCGGCGGAACGACCCGGAAGGCCCGGGGGTCGTCGAGGTTCGTGGTCAACAAGGGGAGGTAGCCTTTGCCGGCGGCGTATTGGTCCACCAGCAGGGTCCAGTCGGGGCGTTGGTTGAGCTGGTATAAGATGGGGCCTTCGACTTCGCGGGCGGTGTAGCCGAGGTGGGTGATGTCGCCCACCCGGGTCCATGGGCCGCGCAGGGTGTCGGCGGCCTCGATGGTGATAAAGGCGTCGCGCGAGGCGCGATAATACCGGTGGCGCGCTCCTTCGACGGCCACGATTTGAGTATCGATGATGTCTTTGGCATCGAAGCCTTCGCCGACGCGCTCGATGTAGAGTTCGGGAGGGCTAAACGTGCGAAAGTCCCGGGTGTAGGAGCCGTAAATGCGCGCTTCGCGCACGCCGGCGAGCGGGGAGATGGTGGCCCAGTAAACGAAGTATTCGCCGCGTTCCGGGTCGTAGATCGCTTCGGGCGCCCAGGCGCAGCCGGCCTCGGGGATGGAGGAGGCCACATCGACCAGCCAGGGTTCGGACCAGTTTATCAGGTCGCTCGACTGCCAAAAGACCAAGGAGGTGC
Source organism: uncultured Akkermansia sp. (assembly GCA_964400455.1). GTDB lineage: Bacteria > Verrucomicrobiota > Verrucomicrobiia > Opitutales > Opitutaceae > IMCC26134_A. The sequence goes on from CAYNUW010000254.1 coordinate 3,073, forward strand.
TGCCTTGGAAGCGGGCGGCGTCCCAGCCTTTGCCGCTGGCGATGCGCAGGTCGGTGGCCAGGAGGTAGAAGGTGGATCCATCGGGCGAGCGGATCAGGGATGGGTCGCGCACGCCGCGTTCGCCCAAGGTGGAGAGCAGCACGGGGCGGGATTGGTTGAGGTCGGTCCAGTGGAGTCCGTCTTCGCTGACCGCGAAATAGATTTGTTCTCCTTCGGGGGACTCGCCGGTAAAATGGGCGAAGAGGTAGGCGACGGTCGGCTCGGCCTGCCGGGTGGGAGCGGTGGCGCAGCCCGCCAGCCAGAGGCTGAGCGGAGCAAGGAGATAACGGAGCATGGGAGTGAGCATGGGAGTGAGCATGGGAGTGAGCATAGGCGGGGGGCGGTGCCCGATAACAGCGTGGTATCTGGTTTTGGGCCGACAAGAGAGCGGCGATGATTTTTTCGTCTGGGTGGGGCTGGTGTCGCGCGCGGAGCGACGTTGGTGGCGGGTGGTCGGGTTTGGCCGGTTTTGCACGGCCGCCGCAGGGAGCCTACCCGAAGCGTTGGCGCAGGGTGCTCACTGCGCGGAGAGCGGCGGCGGCGTGGGGGCGGAAGGACGGGGAGAGGCGGGCATCGTCCTCGACCCGGCGCCAAAATTCTTGGGCCAAGGCCGAGGCCTCGGGCCAGAGGTCGAGCTCGGCCGGCAGCGGCGCGGGTGGTTGGAAGACCGGCGCGGGCGTGGCGTCGCCGGGGTGGGGGGCCCAGAGCATGGGCAGCATGTCGTAGGTGGGGCAGAGGGCGAGCGGGAGGCCGAGGTCGAGAAAGAAGGCGAGGTTGCCGAAGTGCATGTCAGTATTGCCGATCAGCCGGCCGAAGAGTCGGCGCAGCCGGATGGCGCGCAGATCGGCCGCGCTGATCCAGCCTCGGGCGTGCAGGCCGGCGGCGGCCACGGCCCAGTCGTGGGTGTCGCCGCCGGTGAAGCCCGCGTCGTGTAGGGCCCGCAGCGATACGACGCCGCGCCGACCGTGCGCGCCGACGCGGTCGAAGCGCGGCAACTCGTAGAAACGCCGGTCGGCGAGGTCGAAGGTCTGCGGATGCACGGCCTCGGCGTCGCCCCGCGAGGCCCAGGTCAACACGTCGAGCGCGATGGCCTCGGCGGCGAGCAGGTCGGCCCAGCGGCGGCCGGTGGGAGTCTCCAGACGGTCGGTAAACTTGACGATGGCGGCGAGCACGGGGCCGTCTTCGCTCGGACGCAGCCAGGTGGTGAACTTGGGTTGTTCACCCTCGACCGACGAGCCGGCGGGCGCGCCGGCGTTGGCCGCCTCGGCCAAGGCGGGGTAACGCTCGGCCCGGGTTCCGGGGACCACCGGATCGTGCGGACGGGCTTCCAGCGCGCGCCGCGTGGCGGCCTCGCCGACGGTGAGGTTGCCCGGCAGGTCGTCGCCGTGGTCGCGCAGATAGGCCAGGGTGTGGTCGTCGCTCCAGTTGCGCGGATCGGGTGGCAGGCCGAGATGCTCGGGCAAGCGTCGGGTGGTGGCGCGGCCGAGAAAACCCTGCGGACGCAGGTCGGAGAGAAAAAAGGGCAGGCCTTCGCAAAAGCCGGCGTGGTCGTGCAACTGGTCGGCCCAGTCGGGTCGCATGGCGGCGGAGGCCCATTCGAGGTGCCAGCCGCCGTGAAGGGCGCTGAGCAGGCCCCAATCGTGGGCCACGCCGGTGCTGGGGCTGAGTCGGGAAAAGACGTCCGCCCCGGGCCGGCCCAGCACGAGCCGGCGGGCCGCGTGGCGGGTGCCGCGGGTCTTGCCCAGCTGCACCACCGCCGCACCGAGTTTCTTGAGCCCGCGCTGCACCGTGACCCGGTCCACGCCGAGTGCGTCGGCCAGTCCTTGGCTGGTCTGGGGGCCGCCGGCTTGCAAACGCAACACCAGCCGGGCGGGGTCGAGCAGCGGTGGACGGGGCATTTCAGAAGGATTTATGAACGAATAATACAGGCAATTCTAAAACTTAAATTGCTTTATTACAATTTATTATAGGATAAATGGTTTAGGTTTTGAACAGATATCTTTGACCAGTCGGGGTAGGTAAGACGATCGGCTGCGCGATTGAGCGGAATGTGCATGGCTCCCTTCTCGGGTGCTGCTAGGGCGTCAGTGGGATCAGCGTGCCTGCCGTGGACAGGTCGGGTGCGACGATGATCGATTCGGGTCTGATCGGCGTGCCGCCGGTGAAGGTGTTGGCGCCGCTGAGAATCAGGGTGTCTCCGGTGACAATCGAGCCGCTGTTGATTAAGCTTGGTGCAAGCGAGAGTTCACCCGGGGAGAGGATGGGGCCGCTGAGGGTGATGGAGGACAGTATGCCGTCCATCGACAGACCCGGCGCGGCGACGACCGCGCCCGAGCTGATCGTCGTGCCGCCGGTGTAGGTGTTG
>CAYNUW010000255.1:0-5456 GCA_964400455.1 uncultured Akkermansia sp.
GGCCCTGGAAGGTGTTGTCCTCGTCCCGGCGGGCGACGGGCACGGCGATTTGGGCGGCGCGCAGGGCGAGGGTTTGGGTGCCGCGGGCGCTGACCGCGACCACATCGGTCAAGGCGGCGGGCGGGTTGAGTTGGCCGGAGCTGCCGTCGCCCCAGGCCACGACGGTGCCGCCCGAGGTGACCGCGACGGAATGCAGCGAGCCGGCGGCGATGGCGGTGACGTTTACGAGGTTGAGCGGGACGGTGGCCTGCCCGGCGGAGTCGAGGCCCCAGGCGACCACGGTGCCGTCGGTTTTCAGCGCGAGGGAATGGTGTGCGCCGGCGGTGATGGCGCGAACTTGGGAGAGGCCCGCGGGGGCGTCGATTTGCCCGATGTCGTTGCGTCCCCACGCGACGACCGAGCCGTCGGATCTGAGGGCCAGGCTGTGGTCGTGACCCGCGGCGATGGCGACGACGCCGGAGAGGCTGGCGGGGATGGAACTTTGGCCGAAAAAGTCGTCGCCCCAAGCGACGACGGAGCCGTCGGATCGGAGCGCGAGGGAGTGGCGTTCGCCGGCGGCGACGGCGGTGACGGCGCCCAGTGTTTCGGGGACGGAGCATTGGCCGAAGGTGTTGTCGCCCCAGGCGACGACCGAGCCGTCGGTTTTCACCAGCAGGCTGTGCGCGGCGCCGGCCGCGACGAACTTCGCCGGCGCGTAGCCGGCGGGCAGCGTGGCCTGGCCGGCGTCGTTTCCGCCCCAGGCGACGACCGTGGAGTCGGAGAGCAGAGCGAGGCCGTGGCTGGTGCCGGCGGCGGCTTGGCGGACGGGAAGAGGGAAGACGGGCGGCTTGGCGGCGCCGCCGTTATCGGGGCCCCAGGCGAGAAGCGGTTTCGAGGGCGCGCTGCTCAGGCCGGCGGCTTGGAGGGCGTAGGGGGCCGCGGAGATAACTTGGTCGGGGATGAGGCGTTGGAAACCGCGCACACCGTCGTTGAACCAGACGCGGAGTCGCAGGTCGTCGGCGAGGAAGGTCTCCGGCGGTAGCGCGGCCATGCCGGAGATTCCGGTATCGCCGAGGCCGAGGGAAAAGAGGCCTTGCGAGACTGGAAGGGTGAGGGCGGTGGACGGTTCGGAGGCGGCGAGGGAGGTGCCGTCGTGGCTCCAGTAGGTGCGGGAGCCGTCGGCGCTCACGAGGGCAAACTTAAACTGGCCGCTGCCCTCGAAGGGCAGGCCGAGCACGGCCACGCGGCCTTGGTGCCCGACGACAGCAGGGACGGCGGCGGGCAGGGTGGAGGACGCGAGGGCGAGGGTGGCGAGCAGGCGGGCGAGGCGGAGGCGGCGAGCTTTCATTGGACGGCGCGGCGGTTCGGGTTAGGGCGCCGGCCTCAATTGCCGGAGTGGGAGTAGGTGCGGAGGAAGAGCTCGATGTCCTTTACGCTGGCGACGAAGCGGTTGAGGCCTTCCTGCTCGTTGGAGAGCAGGGTGTAGGCGGGGATCACGATCTTCCAGCCGCCGTTCCAGACGCTGCGGCCGACGAGGCGGGAGCTGGTGAATTCGGACGGGATGGTGCTGTAGAAGAACGCGGGGTCGTTGACCGGGCGGAAGGCCTGGTGTTTGCGCAGGATCCAGGGTTGTTCTCCGAGCGTGCCGTTGGCGTTGTAGAATTGGGTGGTCGAGAAGGCTGACGCGCCGAGGTTGAAGGGGAGGGGGAGTGCCTGGTCGGCGACGCGGAAGCCGCGCACTGCAGCGGTGTCTCCGAGCGGCGGAGCGAGCAGGTAGTCGGTGCCGGTCGGGATGAGGTAGAGGTAGGGTGTGCCGCTCAGGGAATTGGGCGCGGAGGAGGCGGGGGTTCCGGCGTCGGGCACGCCGATGGCGTAGGGATTCATGCCGACGTAGCCGCGAAGGACCATGCCGACGGAGTAGATTTTGGTGGCGTAGTTCGTGGCGGAGAAGGCGTTGTCCCCGCCGGCAAGAGGCAGGCCGAAGAAATTCTTCCCGTGCTCGATCGTGGTGCGGAAGGGAATGATGATGCCGGGGACCGCGGAGCCGTCGGGTTTGCGGAGGTTGCGGCAGTTGGCGGCGACGTCGGGATCGGCGAGGAGGTTGGAAACAATGTGTTGTTCGAGGGTTTGCTGCCACTGGGCGTCGTCGTCGGTGCGGGTCGGATCATCGAGCAAGCGGTAGAGCTCGCGGCGGAGCGAGAAGAGGGTGCCGTTCTGATCTGGATTATTGATGCCTAGGCGGCCCTTGGCGACGGCCCAGTCGGCCTGGATGCGGGCCATGGTGCCGGCGAGGCCGGCGTCGCCGGACGTGCTGACGGTGGCCTGCGGCTGGCCGCCGGTGAGATCACCGAGCGCGCGGGAGGCGACGATGCGGTTGATCACGTCCTGGCCGGTGGTGGAGCCGAGGAGGCCGGTCTCGTAGTCGTAGGATTTCGCTGCGAGGTAGGTGTAGCGCGCGGCGAGATCGAACAGGGATCGGTATTGCTCGAGCGCCTCGTTCCGGAAGGTGCGGAAGGTGAGGTCCTTGGTCCGGTAGCCTTGGATGAGGGCGGCGGCGCGCTGGCGGAAGATCTCGCGCTCGTCCTGGATGCGCTGGCCCTCGGCGATGAGTGTGCGGGCCTTTTCGTTGGCGCGTTGCAGGTTGGTGGCGAGCGGGACGATTTCATAGAATTCCCGCATGAGGTCCTGATACAGCAGGCTGTATTCGTAGGCGACCTGGGCCTGCTGATAGTTGAAGTCGAGCTCCTCGATGAAGCCATCGAGGTCTTCGCCGACTTTGGCGATCTCGCCTTCCAACTGGCCGGCGGCGCCGATCGAAATCGCGCCGGCGATCTTCAGCAGGGCGCCGGGGGCTTTGAGCGCGGCCATGATGCCGGAGCGGGCGCCGGAGGTGGCGTCGTTGGCCATACCGACGGCCTTGGGGGGAGCCTCGGCGGCGGCTTCGGCGAGATCGGCGGCGGTTTCACCGCGGGCGGTCAATTCCTCGCCGAGGGCGATGAGGGCGGCCTGGGCGAGCGCGAGGGCGGCCTGCTTCTCGGCGGCAGCCTCCTCGGCGGCGAGGCGTTCGGTGCGGGTGCGCACCATTTCGACAAAGAGGGCGTGGCGGCGGAAGAAGTTTTCCAGTTTGGCCTGCAGGCGGGCGTTGCCGGCGATCAGCGCGGTGCGGGCCTGGTCGGCGTCGGTGAGCGCCTGTTGGAGCGTGCCGACGATGGTGCGCTGGCCCATGGAAGCGCCGCCGAGCCAGACGTCGGAGAATTGGACGTGGCGGTTGGGTTCGATGGTGAGGGTTTTCACGACGCTCTCGGCCGCATAGGTGAGGAGAATGTCGTTGGTATTGAACTCGGTGAAGTTACGAACGTTCACGCGGGTCGGCGCGGTGATCGTGACGGTGGCGCCCGAGTCGATGAACGCGCCGTCCTTGCCGGCGGGGCGATCGACGATGAACCATTCGAGGAGGTCGGGGCCGGTGTAGCCTTGGGCGTAGGTTTTGCCGACGCCGACGCTGGAGGTGTAGGGCGTGCCGTAGATTTCCTTGAGTTGGCGGACGTAGGCGCGCTCCTGGTCGACGATGGCGGAGTTGGATCCGCCGAGCTGATTTTCTTGCGAGCGCAGGAGGCGTGTCATCTTGCCGGCCTGGTCGAAGGCGCCCTTGGCGTTGAGCGAGGCGCGGAGGGCGCGCTCGTAGATCTGTTCGTAATGGGATTTGCCGGCCTTGAGCTCGGTGGCTGATATGTCGAACGCGATGGCGCCGGGGCTGAGGCCGAGGGGGTTCAGGTGGGCGTTGGCGTTGTCGATCGCGCTTTGGAACGTGTCGCCAATGGCTGCGATCTCCTGCAACGACGGGACGGTGGTGCGGTCGATGATCTGAACTCCGGTGTGATTGGGATCGGTGTCGCGGTTGGGCAGCAGCGCGTTGCCGACGAGCCAGTTGAGGTAGGCGCCCTGCGCGCCGCGGGAAGCCCACTCGTCCAGGCCCCAGTGGCGGGTGACGTTGGTGCTGCTGTTGAACTTGCCGTCGCGGAAGTGCGACCAGCCGGAGGCGGTGCTGTCCTTGTAGGCCTGGCGGTGCGTGAGGCCGACGATCTGCTGGGCGGTGCGCGCGAGGTTGACGCCGGCATCGGCGAACTTGCGTTCGTCGAAGTAGTCGACGGCCACGGGGCGGCCGAGGACGGTCACGGTCTCGCTGCGGGGCGTCCAGGTGAAGTTCGGGTTGGTGAGCAGGCGGTAGTAGCCGCCGATGGCGGTGAGGAAGTGACCGTAGGCGTCGCCGTGGCCCTGGGGGAACATTCGCTGGGCGTCGGCGGCATCGAGTTTGCCGTCGGCGGTGGGGCTGCCGGCCTTCTCGCTGATGTTGTAGTTGGTCGCGTAGATCGCCTCGCCGGCGTTGATGCCGCGGGTGTAGTTCCAGTAAAGGCGATTGTAGGCGGGCGAGACGTCGATGGCGGTGTTGAAGTCGTCGCGGCCGCGGAGGAGCGAGAGTTCCTCTTCGAGAACGTTGGCGACCTGGCCTTCGAAGGAGAAACGGGCGGTGTTGACCTCGGTGAGCGTGACGGAGTCGTCGATGGAGATGGTGGGGTTGGCGGCGTCGGCGTAGGCCTCGTTGCCGAGGACGGTGTAGAGATCGTTGAGGTAGCCGGCGGCGAGGAGGAGGGCGTCGTTGGCGGCGCTGTAGTCATAGCCCGAGTCGATGCTCATGGCCTTGGCGCGGTTGAGCACGGTCTCGTAGATCTCGATCAGGCCGAAGCTGTCGACGGCGTCCAAGGTGAGGGCGATGTTGCCTTCCCAGCGGGTGCCGGCCTGGGTGAGGATGCTGACGTCGGTGTTGACCGCGTTGTTGCTGAGGTCGGTGACGCGCTGGTTGAAGGGGTTGATGCCGGCGAGGACGCGTTTGATCCAGCCCTCGACGAGCTGGGGCGTGAGCCAGCGGGACCATTCGGTGCCGGCGACGCTCGTGCTGTCGCTCTTGGGCCGGTAGCGCATGGTGAAGAAGTTATCGGACATCACGAGCAACGGGCTGCCGAGCGGTGCGGTGGGCGAGCCGCCGACGACGACCTCGTTGGTGAGGGTGCCGTTGGGTTGCGTCCACGGGGAGCCGACGATGGCGACACGGTCGGTCTCGACGGTGCCGTGGAGCTGGAAGTTGGCGCCGGACGAGGCGCCGACATCGGCGGCGGAGTAGAGGGCGACCTCGACGCGGTTCACGCCCTTCTGGAAGTAGTTCGGGTTGACCTCGAACTGGCGCGGCAGGCCTTCGGGCACGAGGCCGGAGGAGGCGCCGATGTTGGTGAAGCCGGCCGGCGCCTGGTAGGCGAGCGCGGGCACGCTGTTCACGTAGAGGACGAAGCCGGTGAGGTCGGCGACGTCGGCGCCGAAGATGATCTGCGCGGGCACGCCGGCGGAGAAATCCGCGCCGGCGACGGAGCGGAAGACGATGCCCGGGCGCGAGACGCCGCTGGCGGCGGGCGCGCCGGGAGCGC
>CAYNUW010000256.1:0-5417 GCA_964400455.1 uncultured Akkermansia sp.
CGGCGGCGGCCGCGGCGCCTTCATCGGCGCCGTCCCCCGCATCGCCGCCCAGATGGACGGCCAGGCCTACCTCGTCGCCGGCGCCTTCTCTTCCGACCCGGATCGCTCCAAGGCCTCCGGCGAAGACCTCCACCTAGATCCCGACCGCGTCTACGGCTCCTATCGCGAAATGGCCGAGGCCGAGGCCAAAAAACCCGCCGGCCAACGCCTCGACTTCGTCGTCATCGTCACCCCCAACCACCAACACTTTCCGCCCGCCAAGCTGTTTCTCGAAAAGGGCTTCAACGTGGTCTGCGACAAACCCGTCACCTTCGACCTCAAGGAGGCCCGCGCGCTCCAGAAAATCATCGCCAAAACCGGCAAGGTCTTCGCCCTCACCCACAACTACACCGGCAACCCCATGGTGAAACAGGCCCGCGACCTCGTGCGGACCGGCAAGCTCGGCCCCATCCGCAAGGTCGTCGTCGAGTATCCGCAAGGCTGGCTCTCCACCGCGCTCGAAAAGACCGATCAAAAACAAGCCGCCTGGCGCACCGACCCCGCCCGCTCCGGCGCCGCCGGCTGCATGGGCGACATCGGCACCCACGCCGAAAACCTCGCCCGCTACATCACCGGACTGCACATCGACGAGCTCTGCGCCGACCTCACCACCTTCGTCAAAGGCCGCGCCCTCGACGACGACGGCAACGTCCTCCTGCGCTACCAGGGCGGCGCCAAGGGCGTGCTCCACGCCTCCCAGATCAGCGTCGGCGAGGAAAACGCGCTCAATATCCGGGTCTACGGAGAAAAGGCCGGCCTCGAGTGGCGCCAGGAGCACCCCAACCAGCTCCTCGTTAAATACCCCGACCGCCCCACGGAGATTTGGGGACGGGGCAACGGCTACGTCACCTCCGACTCCGCCCGCGCCTGCACTCGCATCCCCGCCGGCCACCCCGAGGGTTATCTCGAGGCCTTCGGCAACCTCTACCGCGAGATCTTCCGCGCCATCCGCGCCGAGGTCGCCGGCAAAAAAGCCCCCGCCGCCCTGGATTTCCCCACCATCGACGACGGCATCGAGGGCATGGCTTTCATCGAAACCGTGGTCAAAAGCTCCCGCCTTGGCGCCAAATGGGTCAAGTTCCCCAAAGCCTGACGCCCCGCACCAACCCGCAATCCCAAGTCAATCAGGGTCCCGACCGGTCTCGCTACGAGAACAAGGATGATGGCTTCTCCACCACCCTCCCGATATCACCATCCGCCCAGCCTGGAAACCACCTGAAACAGGTCTCCCCGTCTCCGGCTCAGCCGGCGCGTATCACCAGTCCGGAGACATGCCCGCACCCCGGCACACCGCGCACCCGCTCCAAAATCGCCGCCTGATGAAAACGTAACTCATTGCCGGCCACGGGTTGACTACACAAAACGATCAGACGCCCGCGCGGATCAATTTGTGCCGCATGAGAGTAATGCGCAATCGCCGGCCCCACGATTCGCGACCAGTTTTCCCGCAATCCATCCTCCGGTGTCTCGCGACCGATCTTGTGCTTGACCAGCAACTCCTCCAAAAGAGGAGCCAAACTTTTGATAGCCCGCTTTTTCTGTCGCTCTGGAGTATCGTCGGCCACGCCGCGCAGGGCCGCCACCAATTCACGGGCGGCCGGACCGAAAGGACTGGGTAAATCGCCGGACATGCTAGGCGGCGTCCCTCGAATACGGTCCCGCCATAGAGGCCTTAAGCCAGCGGACGCGCCGCCGACAGCGTAGCCATGATGGCTTTCTGCACGTGCAGTCGATTCTCGGCCTGATCGAAGATCACACACCTCGGATTGGCCAAGACCTCCGGTTGCACTTCCTCGCCAGCATGGGCCGGCAAACAGTGCAGGAAGTAAGCATCCGGCTTGGCCGCGGCAAACAACTCACCAGTCACACTGTAGGGAGCCATCCGGGCCAAGCGCTCACGCGACTCTTCTTCTTTGCCCATGCTCACCCATACGTCCGTATAAACCACATCCGCACCGGCCACCGCTTCCATCGGATCGGTGGTAAAGTGATACTTGTTCGCGTAACCTTCCTTGGCCAAAAATGCTTTGAACTCCTCCGAAGGTGCGAACTCCGCCGGACCGGCGAGGGATATATTCATCCCAAACAGATTCGCACCCAAAATCCAGGAATTAGCCATATTGCAGGCCGTATCACCCAAAAAGGCGATTTTGCGACCCCGCAGGGACTCAAACAGACCTCTCCCCGAACTCGACCAACGCTCGGCCAGCGTGAACGCGTCGGTATAGATCTGGCATGGGTGCAGAAAATCGGTCAGCGCGTTGATCACGGGAATGTTACCCGCCGTCGCCAGTCGCTCAACTTCCGCCTGGTCATAGGTTCGCACAATCAGACCATGCACAAAACGCGATAAAACCTTGGCCGTATCCTCCACACTTTCTCCCCGACCCAACTGGATATCGTTCTTATTCAGGAACAAAGGATTTCCGCCGAGTTCATGCACACCCACCTCGAACGAAACCCGGGTCCTGGTGGAGGACTTCGAAAAGATCAGCGCCCAAGTCTGCCCGGCCAAGCTCGGGGGGGTATGCCGTCCACGCTTTGCCTTGAGATCGCGGGCGAGATCAAAAATCGCTGCAACCTCGGCGGCGCAGAAGTCCGTCTCCTTGAGGAAATGCTTCATGTCAATTCGGGTGAAGCGGTCTTGCATAATGGCAGGCTAAGGCGCTCGGCGAGGGAAAAAGCCCGGCAGACGGATAAAATACCCCAACCCCGCTTTGTTTGAACCAACGACAGGCTGAGTTACTCAAGCCAAACTCCTCGCTAGCTTTTATTTACGAGAAACACAGCTCCTTTCCGGTCGCGCTGATTTAAGAGCACGCTCGATGGCCCGTCCATTCGCCGCAAAACCAAGCTCGTTCTCGAACTTCGTCTGCCTGTCGCCGCAAAGGCGGTGAACTCACCCTACGCTAGGCTCTTGTTCACCGTAGTAACCAAGAGCCTGGCAACAGGCGCGTCTCAACGCCGCTTCTTCGGCGCCGGCTTACGCTTGGCGGCCGGCTTTTCATCATCCTCGTCGTCGGAGTCGTCGTCGTCCTCCTCCTCGTCGTCTTCCGAGTCGTCGTCGTCGTCTTCCGACTTCTCTTCGTCGTCGCCCTCTTCCTCTTCATCCCACTTCAGCGACGCATCTCCCTTGATCGCCTCGTCATCTTCATCATCCACATCCGGCAAATCGGCGTCGTCTATCTCGGCATCCTCGTCACCCGAGGCGGGCGCGTCGCCCTCCTCCGCATCTTCGTCAAAGCCCGCCGGAGTGTAATCCAGAATGGAGCACAACTCCTCAAACACGTGCAGCGCCTTGCCCTCGATGAAGCTGGCGTTCTGCTCTTCACGCAACTCCTCCTCCACCTCGTCCACCGTCAACTTCGACTCGAACTTAAAAACGTCGTTGAGCAGCTTCACCCGGCAGCGAGTCAAATGGTCGAGCAGGTCCGCAAAGGGCCCGTTCTCGTCGTCCACCACGTCCGCCAGGATGAAAAGCTTCTCGTCCGAATCGAAGATGGAGTCCTTGACCCGCTTCAAACGCACACGCTTGCCGGCCACTTCCTTCTCGATGCGAAACGGTATGAAGGCCGACTCAAACATGTCTTGGTCAAAACCATAGTCGCGCAGCGCCTCGCAGAGCTCGAGCAGGTGGGCCGCCTGGCGAGGGTCGACGATGCTCAGACCATCCGTGTCCCAACGCACGGGATCACTCACTTCATCTACCCACCAGTTATGATCTTCGCCTAGCCGGACGATGCACCAATCGAGAATTGCGGAGGAGTTTGCCATGTTTGACGCGGATGTGTTTCAGGGATTCGCGCGCAGCCATGCCAGCGTCATCGTGCGAGTCAAACCGCGAAACACGGCTTTTTTTGTTCCGGCAAATTCCCGCCCGCCTGTGGGAGGTCCTGGAACTTCCGGTGGGGGCTGCGTTGAGGCCCAACCGGCGGTCCGCAAGGGGGATGCCGGAATAACCCTCAACCGGCGAGGCGGCCGGGAAATGCGGCCGCGCAGCCCCCACCGGAGATTTTCGCCCGGATTCCGCGATTGGATCGGCTGAGTATGACGTAAGCTGCTGATTTGGCCGTTCGTTTAGGAATCCCCGGTCTGCACTCGGAGAGTGCTGGCCGGCGGTGACGCGACAGGCGGACATTCAGCAGCTTACGTCTGACGACCCGAAGCAATCGCGGCTTCCGGGTTTTGGACCTTCCTTATAATCAATGTCGACGCGCCGCCGGCCTTGCCCTCCGTCCCCGGTTTCCTACAACTCGCCCCTCCATGTCATCACTACCCGATTCCCAACGCGTCGTCGTCACCGGCCTCGGCGCCATCCACGGCCTCGGCCATACCGCGAACGCCTTCTGGGACGGTCTGGTGGCGGGCCGCAACGGCATCGACCGCGTCTCCCTCTTCGACCCCGCCCCCTTCGCCACCCAGATAGGCGCGGAAGTGCGGGGCTGGAACGTCGAGGAGCACATGGACCCCAAGGAGGCGCGGCGCAACGACCGTTACACCCACTTCGGCTTCTGCGCGGCGAAACAAGCCTGGGCTGATTCCGGTCTCGACATGGCCACCGAGGATCCCGACCGCGTCGGCGTGGTCGTCGGCTCGGGCATCGGCGGCATGTTGACCTACGAGACCCAGTGCCGTAAACTTCACGAACAGGGCCCGCGCAAAGTCTCCCCCTTCACCATCCCCGCCCTCATCGGAAACATCTGCTCCGGCATCGTCGCCATCGAACTAGGCGCCCGCGGCCCCAACTTCGGCGTTGTTTCCGCCTGCGCCACCGGCACCCACGCCATCGGCGAATCCATGCACATGATCCGCCGCGGCGACGCCGACGTCATGATTGCCGGCGGCACCGAGGCCGCCATCACCCCCTTCGCCTACGCCACCTTCTGCGCCATGAAGGCCATGAGCACGCGCAACGACGACCCCGCCACCGCCTGCCGCCCCTTCTCCGCCGGCCGCGACGGCTTTATCATGGGCGAGGGCGCCGGCGTGCTCGTGCTCGAATCCCTCGAACACGCGAAAAAACGCGGAGCCCGCATCTATTGCGAGGTCGCCGCCTATGCCGCCACCGCCGACGCCCACCATATCACCATGCCCGATCCCGAGGGCAAGGGCCTCGGCATGGCCATGACCCGCGCGCTCAAGGCCGCCGGCCTCGCCCCCGAACAAATCGGCTACATCAACGCCCACGGCACCAGCACCCCCTACAACGACAAGTTCGAGACCCTCGCCATCAAACGCGTCTTCGGCGAACGCGCCAAATCGCTCGCCATCAGCTCGACCAAGTCGATGACCGGCCACCTCCTGGGCGCCGCCGGCGGCATCGAGAGCGTGATCAGCGTGAAGACGATCCAGACCCAATCCATCGCTCCCACGATCAA
>CAYNUW010000257.1:0-5399 GCA_964400455.1 uncultured Akkermansia sp.
GGACGCCTGCTGCGTGAAAAGATCCTGGTTCTCGCCTTCGTCCTGCTCGGCGCCCTTATCTGGCTCTCCTCCGCCGCGGACAATCTGAAGGCGAAACTCAGCGCCTACCGCTCCGCCCAAGCCACCCTTGGCACCCAAGCTCTGTGGCTCGGCAACCGCGACACCATCGAGGAGGCAGCCGCCGCCGCCGTGCGCAATCTGGACCCCTCGAAAACGTTCGACGCCACCGCCCTGGTCTCCGCCATCACCAGCATGGCCGGACGCTCCCAGCTGCCGGTCAACACCGAGCCCCCTCGCACCCAGAAATCGTCCCAGTTCTCGGTGCACACCGTGCAGGTCACCACCCGCCGCGCCGAACTCGCCAAGCTCATTCGTTTCTACCAGGAACTTGCCTCCCGCGCCCCTTACCTCGGCCTCGAACAGATCACCTTCCAGGTCGACCGCTCCGCCCCCGGCCTGGTCAACGTCAACATGCAGGTCGTATCCGTCGAGCTCTCCACCGACGCCGCACCCGCCGCGCCCTGAGCGCCCGCCTCGCCGCCCCATGCCGCTCCCCCGCCAGGCCCCCAGCGAATGCCCGGTTTGTGGAGCCACCGTGCCCCGCCGAGCCCGCGCCTGCCCTGAATGCGGCGCCGATGAGCGCTCCGGCTGGAACGACGACGACACCCGCTACGACGGCCTCGAACTCCCCGACTCCGCCTACAACGACGCCCCCTCCCCTCGCCGTCGCTCCGGCCCGCATCCCGCCTGGCGCTGGGTCGCCTTCGCCCTGCTGGTCACCCTCATCGTGTCCGTCCTCGGCTTGTCGTGATCAATCCCGGGCGGCTGGTCATTAGCCATTCGCCTTTTGCCCCACGACCCTCCCTGCTTTCGCCTCCATGAGCCTTGCCAACGAACTCGCCCTTTGCGGCCTGACTGCGGTCCTCGCCCGCTTTGCGCGCGACCCCGACTCCGTCCGCCGCCTGTTTTTCGACGCCGCCACCAGCCGCCGCCTCGGCGCCGAGTGTAAACTTCTCGCCGCCACCAAACGGCCCTACCGCTGCGTCGAACCCGCCGAGCTCGAAAAAATCGCCGGCACCGTGCACCACGGCGGCGTCGTCTGCATCGTGCGCGCCCCCACCCTGGCCTCCCCGCTGCCCCGCGATCTCACCGCCTGGGCCTCCACCCGCTCCACCGTCCTTCTGCTCGACCGCATCGGCAACGCGCACAACCTCGGCGCCATCGCCCGCTCCGCCGCCTTTTTCGGCGCCGCTCACCTGGTCGTCCCCACCCACCCCTCCGCCGCCCTCCCCGGCGAAGCCGCCTACCGCGTCGCCGAAGGCGGCCTCGAACACCTGCGTGTCTGGCGCGTACCCTCCCTCGCCGCCTTCGCCCAGAGCCTCCGGGCCGCCGGCTACGAGGTCATCGGAGCCGCCACCCGCGGCGGCGCCCCCACCCCTCGTAAAACCACCGGACGCCCCTTCGCCCTCGCCCTCGGCAACGAGGAACAAGGCCTCGCCCCCGACCTCGAAAACGCCTGCGACGCCCTCGTCACCCTCGCCGGCAGCGGCCACGTCGAATCGCTCAACGTCTCCGTCGCCGCCGCCATCCTGCTCCACGCTCTCACCCCACCCGTGCAAGTCCCTCGCTAAGGGCCTGCCAACTCCGCAGACCTCGCCGGTGTTTTTTTGTCTCTCCCTCCACCCAACTTGGCCTTGTCGCGCCACGACTAAAGTCCACCTTACAACCGTCGTGAGCGAAGCACCATGCAAGAACCCTTCACCGGAAGACCGTCCCTCCTCGGCGGCGGAACAACGGCCGGCGAGCTCCAAGCCGCTCTTCAACACGATCACCAGCGACGACTGGAAACATTCGCTCGCCTCCGCACGGCAGCGGCGCAAGTCGGCATCGGAACGGATCCAGACGATGATCTCTTCCTCTGGGAAGAAGACCAACTAAGTCTGTTCGCCTCGGCCGATGACCTGTGGGGCGAACTGGCCGGCGCCGCCACCGCCTTTAGGCAGGTCACCCCCTTCATTCCCCTGGAGGCCTTCGGTTTTCCCGCCGAACACGAGGATCCCATGGGCGAGGGCAGCCCCTGGTTGCGGCGCATCGGCAGCGGAGTCGAAGCCAGCGCCTTTCAATCCGTCCACGATGGCACCATCTACAAGTTTTACCTCCCCCGGGAGGGCGGACGCATCGGGGGTAGCTTTTCCTTTGTTTCATCGCGAACGGCCGACGCACCCGATGCGCCCACGCTTCGGGCGGACGCGTGTTTAGGCTCGTATCAAGACCTGCTGGAAAAACTCTGGTTGATCATCGTGCTCGAGGGCATGCCGACCGAAATCGTCGGCGCCACCCCGGAAGGCGTGGTCGTGGCTCGCCAACTTGCCGGCCGCCGCTTGCCTGAATCAGCGGATGTGAGCAACCGGCAGCCGACCGCCTTGCTACCCATCCCCTCCCGCTTCCTCCGCGCCCACCGCGACCATCCCCGGCTCACCTTCGTGCACGGCAAACCCTGGTTCGTGGCCGATATCCACGCCAAAAATCTCGTGGAGGCCGACGACGGCCAGCTGCGCGTCATCGACCTGCTGGCCGCACCCTTCCCCCTCGAACTGGTCGAATCCGACGCCTTGATGGCCAACTGGCTCTCCCGCGTCCGCACCAATCCGGGCGCCGGATTACTCCCGGAGGTCGCTGACGAAGAACTGTAAGTCCGAACCGCCACCGCGGCTCCGCCTCTTCCTTCGCCGCTTCACCACCGCCCTCAACCCCCGCCGCGCAGCTTCTCTTGCAACTCCCGAAGGCCGCGCGTGCTCGGCAACTCCTGCCCGCCACTGAGCACCACCAGCAGCGCGCCCTCCCCTCTTGCCGGCCTTATCTCCCGCACCCGCTCCAAGCGCACAATCACCCCGCGATTAATCCTCATGAACTCGCCCGCCGGCAAGGTCGCCTCCAGCGCCGCCATCGTCTCCCGCAAGATATGGTTGCCCGTCGGCGTGTGCAGGATGGCGTAGTTGCCCGCCGCTTCGATCCAGTCGATTTCGGCCGCCTCGACCACCACCACTCGACTCGACCCGCGTATCGTAAAACGCCGCGGCGCGGCCGGCTCCGACACCCGGGGCGCAACCGCCGCCAGGGCCTGGCCGCGCAGCTCACGCACCCGCTCCAACGCCCGTTTTAAACGGGCCGGAGCCACCGGCTTCAAAAGATAATCCACCGCACAGGCCTCGAAGGCCCGCACCGCGTGCGCATCAAACGCGGTCACAAACACCACCGCCGGTTTGTAATCCACCGGCAACGCCTCCAGCACGCCGAAACCGTCCAGCCCCGGCATCTGCACATCCAGCAACAACAGATCCGGCCGCAGCAGCTCCGCCGCCTCCACCGCCGCCGCACCCTCCGCACACTCCGAGACGATCACCACCCCCGCCTCCGCCTCCAGCAACCGACGCAGCCGCACCCGGGCGGCACGCTCGTCATCCACCATCAACACACGCAGCGGAACCGGAGCACTCATGCGCTTCGGACCCGGAACGGCATCTCCAGCTTGACCACGCAACCCCGCGCCCCAGCCGCGCTCAAAACCAGCGCCGCCCGCTCGCCATGCAACGCCGTCAACCGGGCCCGGGTATTGCCGAGCCCGATACCTTCACGCCGCGGCTCGTTCCCGCCAAGGCCCGCGCCGTCGTCCTCCACCTCCAGCACCAGACGATCCCCCTCCCGCCGGGCGCGCACCCACACGCAGCCGCCCTCGGGCAACGGCTCCAAACCATGCTTCACCGCATTTTCCACCAGCGGTTGAAGAATGAACGCCGGCACCAACGCCTCCCGCGCCTCCGGCGCCACGTCGACCACCGACCGCACCCGATCGTCAAACCGCGCCTGCATAATCGCGAGGTAGGCCTCCACCAGACGTAACTCACGGCTAAGGGCCAGCTCACGCTCACCCGAGGTCTCCAGGGTCAACCGCAACAAATCGGCCAGCGCCGTCACCACCGCATCCGCCCGGTCCGGCTCCTCGTGAACCAAACCGGAAATCGTGTTCAACGTGTTAAACAAAAAATGCGGCTGCAGCTGCATCCGCAACGCCTCCAGCCGCGCGCTGGCCAGACTGGCCTCGCGCTCCTGCACCCGGCGGTAAAACGCAAAGGCATGCGCCAGACTCGCTAAAAAGACATACGTCGTCAGCACCCGGGCATAAGGCCACGCCCCCGCGTTCGGCCCCCTTCCGGCCAGCCCTGGCCCGCCCACCCCGGCCGCGCCCGGCGGCGGACGTTCACCCGCGCCTCCAGGCCCGCGTCGAAAACCCGGTCCTCCGTCCTCCGGCGGCCCGCCAAACCGGGGAAAACGTTTCTCCAGCGGCCCGCCAAAACGCTCAAAGGCCGGAGCCGGCCGAACATCGAGGTAACCCGACCAACCTCGCGCCAACAGAACCATCAGGGCAAACACCGCCAAATGCGCCCCCAGCCTCGGCCCCCACCGCTCCCGCCCCAGGGGAAAGCGGTTCACAAACCGAAACAGCAGCGGCCCCGCCAACGTCCACGGCAGCCAATCCCGCACCGGCGCCTGCAAGGCCTCGATCCACGTCAAAGGCGTGTTCGCCACCACCCCGTAGGAGACCACAAACGACAAGGCCCCCCAGCCCAACAAGGCCCCCAGCCAACCCAACAATAGCGGACCCAGAGGCCGAAAAAAACTCATGGCATCCGCTTCCGCGCCGACCGTGTGATCATGATGTCCACTTGTTCACCGGGCCGCAGCTCCATGCCTTCGGGTAACGCAAAATGCAGCCGCAAACCGAGCTCCGGCGAGTCCGCCCGGTCCAGCAGGGCGAGCAGGGTCGGCGGTATCGGCTCCAGCACCCGACCCACCGCCAGAATCTCCGTCTCCGCCACCTGCGGACGCGCGTCGCGCGTCCTCACCTCCACCGTTAATCCCGGCCTCAACTCGCGGTCCACCGGCTGCCGGATAAAACCCACCAGCCGCGTCGACGCCGGCGGCGACACATACAACAAGGGCTCGCCCGGCAACACCGTTTCACCCGGACTCCGCACCACCCGCACCACCACCCCATCCACCGGCGCCAACAACATCTCGGGCGCCACCCGGGCCTCGGCGTAACGCAGCTCCGCCTCCGCCGCCCGCAACGCCGTGGCCAGCGTCTGGTCCGCGTCCGCCACCGGCGCGGATTGCTCCGCCCGCGGCGTCAGTTCCGCCACCAGCCGCTCCTGCATGGCCAGCTGGTCCACCAAACCGGCGTTCAAACGCCGCGCCGTATCCAGCGCCTCCTCGGTGGCCACGCCTCGCTCAAACAAGTCCGACTGCCGGCTCAGGTCAGCCTCGGCTTGGAGAGCCTCCATCCGCAACGCCGCCAACGCCGCCGGCACCTTCAGCCTCTCCAGCCGCAATCGATCCTG
>CAYNUW010000258.1:0-5383 GCA_964400455.1 uncultured Akkermansia sp.
GGGGGGGCGTTTTTTTTGTGGTCACTTTGGCGGTGTTGGTTGGGGGTGGTGTTGGGGGGGTGGCGGATGCTGTGTTCGGGGATGAGGTTGGCGGCGGGGCGGTCGCCGGGGGGGCGGAGGTCGGCGGCCCAAGCGGCGCAGGCCGGAGTGAGGAGCAGGATGGGGGCGCTGAAGGGCGGGGCGGACCAGACGGCTGCGGCGAGGGCGGCGAAGGAGGGGTCGGAGCGGTCGCCGGTGAGCACGACGTGGGCGGGTTCGGCGAGCAGGTCGGCGAGGCCGCAGAGTAGGACGGGCAGGGCGTGAGGGGCGCCGCTCCATTGGGAGCGGAAGGCCTCGGCGAGGCGGGTGGCGCGGGCGCGGCGGGGGGGGGGGGCGGGGGAGGCGGAGACGGGTTCGCCGGCGAGCACGGAGAGGCGCACGAGGTTGGCGAGGGCGACGGAGGAGGCGGCGGGCTCGGCGCCGTCGTAGTCATCCTTGAGGCGGAGGACGAGGCGGGCCTCGGCGGTGGAGGCGAAGTAGCCGCCGGCGGTGTCGTCCCAGAAACGGGCGTCCATGGTGTCTTGGAGGCGGGAGGCGAGACGAAGCCAGTGGGGGGCGAGGGTGGCCTGGTGGAGGTCGAGCAGGCCGGCGATGACGCAGGCGTGGTCCTCGGCGAAGGCATCGATGGTGGCGACGCCTTCGCGCCAGGAGCGACGCAGGCGGCCGGTGGCGGGGTCGAGGAGTTCGGACTCGATGAAACGGGCGCAGCGGAGGGCGGCGTCGAGGTAGAAGGGGCGTTTGTCGGCGAGGCAGGCGGCGGGGTGGACGGCGGCGCGGGCGAGGGCGGAGAGGGCGAGGCCGTTCCAGGCGGCGAGGATTTTGTCGTCGAGGTGGGGCCGGGGGCGGGCGGCGCGGATGGCGCGCAGGCGCTCGAGGGCGGAGGCGAGGCGCTCGGCGGCGGCGGGCACGTCGTCCAGGCCGAGGGCGGCGGCGGTGTCGGCGAAGGGGCGTCGTTGTTTGAGGATGTTGCGCCCGGTGAATTCGTGGTGGGGGTCGTGTTCGGCGGGGACGTTGCCGGCGTCCTCGATGCCGAAATGGGCGCGAACGAGCGCGGCGTCGAGCGGGGGGAGGACGCGGTCGAGCTCGGCGGCGGTCCAGACGTAGAAGGCGCCCTCGGCGTGGCCGCCGCCCTCGGAGGCGGGGCGGTCGCTGTCGGCGTCCTCGGCGGAGAAGAAGCCGCCGGAGGGGTGGGAGAGGTCGCGTAGGAGATAATCGAATACGCCCCGGGCGGCCCAGGCGAGGCGTTCGTCGCCGGTGGCGCGGGCGGCGTCGAGCAGGTTGCGGGCGATCTGGGCCTGGTCGTAGAGCATTTTTTCGAAGTGGGGGACGAACCAGGCGTCGTCGACGGAGTAGCGGTGGAAGCCGCCGCCGAGGTGGTCGTGGATGCCGCCTTCGCAGAGGCGGCGGAGGGTGGTGGCGGCGAGGCGGAGGGCCTCGCGGCCGGTCTCGGTGGCGCCGCCGCCCTGGAGGGCGGCGACGCGGAGGAGGAAGTCGATGTTGCCGGCGCGGGGGAACTTGGGTGCGCCGCCGAAGCCGCCGTTTTCGGCGTCGAAGCTTTCGTAGAGGTGCATGAAGCCGCGTTCGAAGGCGTCGCCGGCGGTTTCGTGGAGGGGGGCGGGGGCGTCGGGAGCGGCGTGGTCGGAGGTGTTTTCGGCGGCGGGGCGGGAGCCGGGGCCGCCGGAGTCGGCTACGGAGGCGGCGCGGTTTTGGTAATGTTCGGAGAGGGAGGCGAGGGCGCGGTCGGCCTCGGCGAGGAGGTCGGGGCGGCGGGTTTTCCAGGCTTCGGCGATGGCGGCGAGCAGGGAGGGGAAGCCGCGGCGGCCGTGGCGGTCCTCGGGGGGGAAGTAGGTGCCGCCGAAGAAGGGTTTGAGGTCGGGGGTGAGCCAGACGTTGAGGGGCCAGCCGCCGGAGCCGGTGCGGGCCTGGACGTAGGTCATGTAGACGCGGTCGACGTCGGGGCGTTCTTCGCGGTCGAGTTTGATGGCGACGAAGTCTTGGTTGAGCTGGGCGGCGATGGCCGGTTCCTCGAAGGATTCGCGGGCCATGACGTGGCACCAGTGGCAGGTGGAGTAGCCGATGGAGAGGAGGATGGGTTTGTCCTCGGCGCGGGCGCGGGCGAAGGCGGGCTCGCCCCATTCGAGCCAGTGCACGGGGTTGTCGGCGTGTTGGCGGAGGTAGGGGGAGGAGGCGGCGGCGAGGGCGTTGGGCATGGTGAAGATGCGGAGGAGGGAGGATGGGCGGGGCTTGGCAAAAAGAAAGCCCCGCCGGGCGATTTTGGCCGGGCGGGGCGTGCCGGGGAGGAGCCTGCCGGGGTGGGTCAGGCGGGCGAGGCGGGCCGGGTCTTGGCGAGGCGTTCGGCGATGGCGCCGGAGAACTCGATGGTCTGGGTGGGGAAGGCGAAGGAGAGGCCGCGGGCGGTGACGAGGCGCATGATCTGGAGGTTGATCTGTTCCCGCAGATCGAAGGTTTTGCGAACGTCGGGGTCGGCGGCGAAGTAAATGATTTGGAGGTCGAGGGAGAAGGCGCCGAAGTTCAAAAAGTTTACGGCAATGAAGTCTTGGTGGACGCCGGGGGTGTCGCGCAGGAGGGCTCGGATATCGCCGAGGAGGGCCTCGATTTGTTCCGGGCGGGAGGAGTAGGTGACGCCGATGGTGAGGTCGACGCGGCGCTGGGGCATGCGGCCGAAGTTGTTGATGGCTTCGGCGGCGACGGTTTTATTGGGGATGGCGATGAGGGTGCGCTGGGGGGTGCGGAGTTTGGTGGAGCGCAGGCCGATGTCCTCGACGGTGCCTTGGAAGGCGCCGATCTGGACGAATTCGCCGACGCGGAAGGGCTGGTCCACCGCGACGACGACGGAGCCGAAGACGTTGGCGAGGGTGTCCTGGGCGGCGAGGGCGAAGGCGAGACCGCCGATGCCGAGACCGGCGAGGAAGGCTTTTACGTCGGCGCCGAGGGACTGGGCGGCGATGAGCACGCCGAAGATGAGGAAGAGGGCGATGACCGTCTTTTTGATCCAGGGCATGAAGGCGGCGACGGCGGTGCCCTTCAGCTTGGCGGCCTCATGGAGGTGGTCGAGCACGCAGGAAACGGTGCTGATGAGGAACCAGAGGGCGACGACGGCGAGGGCGATGGTGCGGAAGTAGATGAAGGCTTCGTCGGCTTCGGGGGTGAGTTTTAGGACTTTGACCGCGACGATGACGCCGAGCACGGCGATGAAGACCGCGACGGGGCGGCGCCAGACGGCGATGAGCTCGTCGTCGAGGGTTGTCTTGGTGTGGGCGGTGAGGCGTTTGAGGAGGCCGAAGGCGAGGTTGGCGCCGACTTTACGCAGCACGTAGAAGACGAGGGTGACGACGGCGGCGATCATCCAGTGTTGCCAGGTGTTGCCGGCGCTGTGGATGCCGAAGAGGCCGAGGATGAAGTCCACGAAATGGGAGACAACGTCGGGCACGACGACGGGTGCGGCACCGCTGCCGACGGCGGCCACGGCCTGGGTGGCGGTGTCGGTGGTGGCGGCGGCGGTCTCGGTTTGGGCGAGGCCGCACAATGGCAGGGCCGTGGCGGCGGCCAGGGCGGAGAGACGGGTGGTAAGGCGCTTCATGGTCACGACTGACCACTAAGGCTGCGGGTGGGTTTTCCGTCAACCCGCCCGCCGGGCTTAAGCGTGGACCAGGGTGCCGACCGGTTCACCGTGCACGGCGCGGGTGATGGCCTCGGGGGAGTGGAGGTCGAACACGAGGATGGGCATGTTGTTGTCGAGGCAGAGGCTGAAGGCCGTGCTGTCCATGACATTGAGCCGCTGTTTGAGGGCCTCGATGAAGGTCAGGTGGTCGTAACGGACGGCGTCGGGGTGTTTCTTGGGGTCTTTATTGTAGATCCCGTCCACCTTGGTGGCCTTCATGATGATGTCGGCGCGGATTTCGGAGGCACGGAGGGCGGCGGTGGTGTCGGTGGAGAAGTAGGGGTTGCCGGTGCCGGCGGCGAAGATGACGACGCGGCCTTTTTCGAGGTGACGGATGGCGCGGCGGAGGATGAAGGGTTCGGCCACCTGGTTCATGGGGATGGCGGACTGGACGCGGCAGCTGACGCCCATCTTTTCGAGGCAGTCCATGATGGCCAGGGAGTTGATGACGGTGGCGAGCATGCCCATGTAGTCGCCGGTGGTGCGGTCGACGCCGCGTTGGGAGCCGGAGAGGCCGCGGAAGATATTGCCACCGCCGATGACGACGCAGACCTCGATACCGAGGTCGCGCACGGTTTTCACCTGGCGGCAGATGTCTTCGAGGATCTGAGGATCGATGGGGTCGGAGCCTTTGCCGCGCAGGACCTCGCCGCTCAATTTGAGGACGACACGTTTGTATTTCACCGAAGATTCGCTGGTTGGACGATCACTCATGAGGGGGGCATTCAATGCGAGCGGGGAGGCGCGGGGTCAAGCGCCGGGCGGCGGGAAGGTGGAGGAAGGTGGGTGCGGGTGAAACGTTGAACGCAGCGAGTTGCACGGTTGACCCTGGGGAGAGGTGTAGCTGATCATGGTGGTGCAATTTTTCGCCAGATGCAGATCGTCCGGTTTTGGATGGTCTGGATCGGGCCAAGCCTATTGAACTTTATTCTAGTGATGTCCGACCAAACAACTTCCGATGGCATAAACTGGGATCAGCTGGCCGATTTGGTCGGCGATATGGCGGACGAGGAGCAGAAGGGCATGTTGGTGGAGATGTGGTCGGATGTGAAGACGGCCCTGCCGGCCGAATGGGCTAAGCTTGACGGGGTGGGGCAGCCCGAGGTTTTGCGGCGGGATTTGCATCGCGTGCGTGGCTACGTTTCGACTTGGGGGATGGACGCGGTGGCGGCGGGATTGTTGTCGATCGAGCGGTCGCCGGATCCGTTGGGTGCTTGGCGGGAGCGTGGGGCGGCCTTGATTGCGATGCAGCGGGACTGTGTGCTCGTGGTGGAGCAGCGTTATCCGGGTTTGGCGGCGATGGCGTGATGCAGGCATGATCGCGCTGCCCTTTTTGATCGGATTGGTCTTGCTGGCGCTGGCGATGTTGTCGGCCGGCACGCCGGTCGCGGGCAAGGTGGTCGAGCGGAGGTGGGGGTTTGCCGGGGCGGTGGCGCTGATGGGGCTGCGGTTTTGGGTGGAGACGTTTGGTTTTGCGTTGGGGCGGGAGACGGAGTGGGCGGAGCAATTGGTGGCGGGGGGGGTGTTGGCGCTGTTGGCGTGGGGGGCCTGGGGCGGTGGACGCCTGAAGTGGCTGGTGGCGGTGGGCGGGCTGGTATTGGGAGTGGTGGCGGCGTGGATTCCGGGTGCCGGAGTGTTGGCGGGGGTGTTTGTCGCGTTGGC
>CAYNUW010000259.1:0-5379 GCA_964400455.1 uncultured Akkermansia sp.
CCCCCCCCCCCCCCCCGCCCCCCCCGCCCCCCCCCCCCCCCCCCCCCCCCCGGCGCCCGCCGCGGAGGCGGCCGTCGCGGGCGAGGCGGAGCCGGCCGGGTTTTTCGGTGAGGAGGAGGGAGCCGTCGGGGAGCCAGGCGAGGGCCCAGGGGTGTTCGAGGCCGGTGAGCACGGTTTCGGCGCGCCAGCCGGCGGCGCGGGGGGCGGCGCCGGAGTGGGGGACGGGGCCGTCGGGGGTGCGGCGCATCCAGACCGCGAGGCAGACTAACAACACGAGCAGGACGGCGAGGAGAAGGCGGCGGGGGCGGCGGTTCATCGCGGGTGTTCAGGGGGCGGGAGCGGCGAGGCAGGAGTCGGGGAAGGCGGGGCGGCGGCGGAGCCAGAGGGTGTGGCAGAGGCTGTTGGTGAGGGCTTCGTGGAGGGCGGCGCCGAAGTCGTAGGCGCGGTCGTCCAGGCCGGCGGCTTCGAAGGCTTCGTCGAGGCCGAGCATGACGGCGAAGAGGCGGGCGCGCAAGGTGGGGATGAAGACGGTGTCGAGGTCGACGGAGGGGTCGGCGATGTGGGCGGCGCAGATGGTGGCGTCGCTGGTGTGGTGGGCGCGGCAGGCGACGGGGCGGGCGGGGTAGATGGTGCAGGCGCCGTCGGCGAGGAGGGCGCAGGGGAGCATAAATCGATCACGGGGGGGCGCGGCGGGGGCGGCGAGCGCGGCGCGGCGGGCGGCGGTGCGGGCGATGACGGCGGCGAGGGCGTCGGGAGAGAAGTGGGTCTGGATATACTCGGCGGCGTGGAAGACCTCATGGGCTTGGACGTCGATGGAGACGTGGCAGCAGTGGCCGCAACCGGAGCGGCAGGCGATGGCGGCGCGGTCGTGGCGCGGGGTTTCGGCGAAGGCGCGCTCGACCTGGTCGAGGCCCCAGGTGTAGGCGTCGCGGGTGGACTCGGGGCTGGGCGGGTCGGAGAGGCGGCGGGACGCGCCCGCGACGGCGTGGGAGTAGAGGGCGCGGCGTTGTTTTTCGAGGGCGGGTGAAAACATCGCGCGGAGTGTGGCGATGGTTTGGTCCGAGTCCCGGCAAAAAGCCGCCGCCGGGAAGGGCGGCGGCCGCGGCGGCGCAGGCCAGATTAGAGGACCTGCCTAGAGGGTGGCGAGGTCCGCGAATTCGGAGGCGGAGCGGACGGACCAGGTTTTGTCGGTGCGTTTGGCCAGGCCGGCGAGCACGCCGCCGGGGCCGAGTTCGAGGAAGGCAGGCGGGGTGCCGTGGGCGGCGACGCCGGTGGCGACGGCGGAGCGCATGCAGTCTTCCCAGAGCACGGAGGAGACGACCTGTTTGATCAGGGCGGCCTTCAAGTCGGCGGGGGCGGAGACGGCCTGGCCGGTGGTGTTGGTGAAGACGGTGAAGCGGGGGGCGGCGAAGGGGATGGTGTCGAGGAAGGCGGCGAAGGCGGCGCGGGCGGGCTCCATGAGGCGGGAGTGGTAGGCGCCGGCGACGTTGAGGGGGATGACTTTTTTCATGCCGAGGTCCTTGGCGGCGGCGACGGCGGCCTCGACCTTGGTCTTTTCGCCGGAGACGATGATCTGGCCGGGGGCGTTGAAGTTGGCGGCCTCGATGTCGAAGCGGGCGCAGAGCTCGGCGACTTTGGCGCGTTCCTCGCCGATGACGGCGGCCATGCCGCCGAGGGACTGTTCACAGGCGACCTGCATGAGGCGGCCGCGCTCGGCGACGACGCGGAGGCCGGTGGCGAAGTCGAAGACGCCGGCGGCGGTGTAGGCGGTGACTTCGCCGAGGGAGAGGCCGAGGGCCATGGTGACGTCGGCGAGTTTGCCCTGCTCTTGGAGGATGGCGTGGAGGGCGAGGCCGTGGACGAAGAGGGCGGGTTGGCAGACCTTGGTCTGGGTGAGATCGGCGTCGGGGCCTTCGAAGCAGACGCGGGTTAGGCTCCAGCCGAGGACGCGGTCGGCCTCATCGTAGAGGGCGCGAGCGGTGGCGGAGTTTTCGTAGAGGGACTTGCCCATGCCGACTTTTTGGGCGCCCTGACCGGCGAAGAGGAGTGCAGTAGCCATGTGAAAGAGAGGTGAATTAGCGGGGCTGAGCAGGCAAACCAAGGCGGAAAGCGGGTGGGCGGGGCATCGGCCAAAAAATGGCGGGCTAGGTTTTGCGGCTCGCTAGCAACAGGGCGGGGTGCTAGGGGGATGGGCATGAAAACCAAACGATACGGTCGGTGGTCGGCGGTCGGGCTGGCGGGGGTGTTGGGGGCGTCGAGTCTGGCTGGCCAGGTGGTCGTGGGTGGGGTGGGAGTCGGGGCGGGGATCTGGCCGGGGCAGGTGTTGTTGGGATTGGATGAAACGTTGATTCCGGTGGGAGAGGGGCTGTGCGCGGTTTTTTTAACTACGGTCGAAACAAGCGGGGGAGCGGGGGTGGCGACGCGGATCAGTGGGGCGGGAATCGCGGAGGAGTATCGTTTTTACCACGTGGAGCCGGGGGTGCGGTTTGACGTGGAGTATGTGCGGACGCAGGTGGCGAGCGTGGGCAACAACGGTGAGTATGGCGGCTATGATCTGGCCTACGAAGCGGGGCAGGAGGTGTGGCTGGCTTTTTGGGATGATCGGTCGATCTGGAGCGGTCAGGGGGCGGCGGGAGTGCCGGATGGGGTGGATCTTTATGGATGGTTGAAGCTGGGGGTGAGTTTGGAGGCGGGGGAGACGCCGAGGCTGAGTTGGCGGGTGCTGGAGAGCGCGACGGCGCGGGGAGGCGGCATCGTGGTGGGCACGTTGACTCAGATCCCCGAGCCGGGTGCGGCGGGAGCTTGGGCCGCGCTGGCGGCCGGGGTTTGGGCGGGTGTAGGCCGGCGGCGGCGGGTCAGACTTTGACCTGGAAGAGCTCGGGGCGCATGACGCCTTCGGCGACCTGGTTGACGGTGCCGGTCATGCGGATGGAGAAGTCGGGGGCGATGATGATGCCGATCTTGCCGCCGGGCATGTGGACGGTGACGTCGGCGTCGACGAGGCCGAGTTTATGGGCGACGGCGGCGGCGGCGCTGGAGCTGCTGCCGGAGGCGAGGGTGTAGCCGGCGCCGCGTTCCCAGATTTCGATGCGGATGTTGGCGCGGTCGAGGACCTGGAGGAACTGGACGTTGGTTTTGCGGGGGAAGTTGGGGTGGGTTTCGAGGTGGGGCCCGTAGCGGTGGGCGAGTTCGGCCGAGACCTCGGGGAGGGGGAGGACGCAGTGGGGATTGCCGATGGTGGCGGAGCAGTAGGTGAAGGTGCGGTCGAGCACGGTGATTTGCTCGTTGAGGACCTCGCGCTCGGGGCCGACGTGGGGGATTTTGGTGCTGGTGAAGCTGACCCGGCCCATCTCGACGGTGATGAGGGCGCCGTGGTCCTTGATGACGGATTCGACCACGCCGCCGGGGGTTTCGATGGTGAAGACGGGGGTGGTGGCGAGTTGGGCGTCCCAGAGGTAGCGGGAGAAGATGCGCAGGCCGTTGCCGGATTTCTCGGCTTCGGAGCCGTCGGGGTTGAAGATGCGCAGGCCGAAGCGGGCTTTGGTCGAGGGGAGGGGGCCCCAGAGGATGCCGTCGGAGCCGACGCCGAAGTTGCGGTGGCAGATGACGCGGATCTGCTCGACGGAGGGCTCGGACCAGCCGGGGAAGTCGGCCGGGTTCATGACGATGTAGTCGTTGCCGAGGGCGTGATATTTGAAGAAGCGCATGGGCGGAAAAGGGGGAGCAGGCAAACCGGCTCCCCCGACGGGAGCAAGTCTGGGTCAGACGGGGCGGAGGCGGACGAGCAGATCTTTGGCCTCGACGGTGTCGCCCACGGCGATGGTGAGTTGCTCGATTACGCCGGCGCAGGGGGCGTAAACGGTGGTTTGCATTTTCATGGCCTCCATCATGAGGAGTTTGTCGCCCTTGGCGACTTTGGCTCCGACGGAGACGGTGAGGGCGGCGACGAGACCGGGGATGGGGGCGGCGACCTGGGCGGGGTCGGCGAGGTCGGCCTTGGGGCGGGCCTTGGTCTTGGGGGCGACGTTTTTGTCGGCGATGGTGATCTCGCGGGACATGCCGTTGAGCTCGTAGCTGAGAGTGCGGCGACCCTCCTTGTCCGGGGCGCCGATGCTCACCAGGCGAATGATGAGGGTTTTGCCTTGTTCGATTTCGAGGGTGATCTCTTCGCCGGGTTGGAGGCCGTAGAAAAAGGCGGCGGAAGGGAGCACGGAGACGTCGCCGGAGGCCTGCCGATGTTTTTCAAAGTCGGCGAAGACCTGGGGATACATCAGGTGGGAGTAGACGTCGTCGTCGGTGGGTTCGCGGTGGAGTTTGGCGGCGAGGTCGGAGCGGAGTCGGGCGAAGGAGGCCGGGTCGGAATCGGCTGTTTTGCCGGCGGAGGTCCGGGTTTTTTTGAGCGACGCGAGGTAGGCGACGCGGGCGGCGGCGTGGCGTTTTTCGCCGAGGACGGCGAGGGAGACCTTCTCGGGCCAGCCGCCTTCGGGCCAGCCGAGGCCGCCGGAGAGCATGTCGATGACACTCTCCGGGAAGGGGGTTTCGCCGGCGGGGAGATTGACTACGTCGGCGGGTTTGATGCCACGGGAGAAGAGGAAGAGGGCCATGTCGCCGACGACCTTGGAGGAAGGGGTGACCTTGACGATGTCGCCGAAGAGGCGGTTAACCTCGGCGTAAGTGCGGGCGATTTCGGGCCAGCGGTGGGAGACGCCGAGGGAGGCGGCCTGCTCCTTGAGGTTGGTGTATTGGCCGCCGGGCATCTCGTGGAGGTAGACCTCGGCGGAGCCGGATCTGGGAGCGGTGTCGAAGGGGGCGTAGACGGCGCGCACGGTTTCCCAGTAGTCGGAGAACTCGTTGAGCGCGTCGAGGTCGAGGCCGGTGTCGCGCGGGGAGTGCTGGAGGGCGGCGACGACGGAGTTGAGGTTGGGTTGGGAGGTGCTGCCGCTCATCGAGGCGATGGCGAGGTCCACGATGTCCACGCCGGCGTCGGCGGCGCGGAGGACGGAGGCGGCGTTGATGCCGCTGGTGTCATGGGTGTGGAAGTGGATGGGCAGGCCGACCTCGTCCTTGAGGGTCTTGACGAGTTTGTGGGCGGCGGCGGGGCGGCAGAGGCCGGCCATGTCCTTGATGGCGATGACGTGGGCGCCCATGCGCTCGAGCTCCTTGGCCATTTTGACGTAGTAGGAGAGGGAGAATTTGTCGCGTCGTTGGTCGAGGATGTCGCCGGTGTAGCAGAGGGCGGCCTCGCAGACGGCGTGGGTGTCGTGCACGGCGTCCATGGCGACCCGCAGGTTGGGGAGGTAGTTGAGCGAGTCGAAGATGCGGAAGATATCCATGCCCTGGGCGGCGGCGTGGCGGACGAAGCCGGCGACGACATGGTCG
>CAYNUW010000260.1:0-5376 GCA_964400455.1 uncultured Akkermansia sp.
CCGAAAGGTGCCGTCAAATCGCCTCGATACGACCCGGACAACTGCATGATCCCGGGTGAGCGCCTAGGGCTGAGCGCTCCTTAACACCGGAGCCAGCCCCGCCCACACCGTCTCCGCCATGCGACGGTGGCCCGCCTCGTTGGGATGGATGGCGTCGCCTTGGTTCATCTCCGGCACGCCCCCCACGCCTTCGAGCAGAAACGGCACAAACGCCCACCCCCGGCTCTCCGCCAGGGCGGGGAAAACCGCATGAAACTGCTCGGCATAGTCGCCCATGCTCGTCGGCATCCGCTGACCCACCAGCAGCACCTTCAAACCCGGCTGACGCGCCGCCAGTTTCTCCGCGATCGCGGCCAGATTCGACGCCGCCAACCCGGGATCCAGCCCGCGTAAGCCGTCATTGCTGCCCAGCGCCAGCACCAGCACCGCCACCGGCCGTCGCGCCACCCAGTCCACCCGCCGCAGCCCGCCCGAGGTCGTGTCGCCCGACACCCCGGCGTTCACCACCCGCCACTTGCCAGCCAGCTCAGGATCGGCGTCGATCTTCCCCTGCAACAGGGCGGGGTAAGCCTGCGTCGCCGGGTCCGGCAACCCATAGCCGGCGGTCAAACTGTCTCCCATGAACAGCACATTCGCCGGCTCCGCCGCCCGCGCCGTCGCCGCCCCCGAAAACGAGACAACTACGGCGATTAACCAAAACCAAAGGGAGGAAAGCAGCGTCATGGGCATTGCGAAACCAGAACGAACGCGCATCCCTGCGCAACTCCCGCCCTCATGTCGTCCGACTCCCCCATCCTCTCCGTCCAAGACGTCACCCGCGTCTATCCCACCGCCGCCGGTCCCCTCACCGTGCTCCGCTCCGCCTCCTTCGACCTCGCGGCCGGCGAGACCCTTGCCCTGGTCGGCCCCAGCGGCAGCGGCAAAACCACCCTGCTCGGCCTCTGCGCCGGCCTCGACCGCCCCACCTCCGGCGAGGTCCGGCTCGACGGCCGCGCCCTCGGTCCGCTCGATGAGGACGCCCGGGCTCGCGTCCGCAACGAGGTCTCCGGCTTCGTTTTCCAGAATTTCCAGCTCATCCCTTCCCTCACCGCCCTCGAAAACGTGCTCGTGCCGCTCGAACTGCGCGGCCTGCGCGGCCCGGCCATGCGCGCCGCCGAAGACCGCGCCCGCGCCTTGCTCGAACGCGTCGGCCTGCGCGACCGCCTCGACCACCTGCCCATCCAGCTCTCCGGCGGCGAGCAACAACGCGTCGCCCTCGCCCGCGCCTTCGTCACCGAGCCCCGCGTGCTCTTCTGCGACGAACCCACCGGCAACCTCGACGCCGCCACCGCCGCCGTGGTCGTCGACCTCATTTTTGAACTAAACCGCGAAAAGGGCGCTACTCTCGTGCTCGTCACCCACGACGCCGACCTCGCCGCCCGCTGCGGCCGGGTGCTGCGCCTGCGCGGCGGCGAAATCGTCGAACGCACCTGACCCGCCCGCCATGCGCTTTCTCTTCAAACTCGCCTGGCGCGACGGCCTCGCCTCTCGCGGCCAGCTCCTGCTCACCTCCCTCGCCATCGTCGCCGGCGTCGCCGCCCTCGCCGCCACCGGCTCCCTCGGACGCGGCCTGCGCGCCGCCATCGACGCCCAAGCCCGCGCCCTGCTCGGCGCCGACCTGGTGGTCGAATCCCGCGCCGCCCCCGACGCCGAGTCCGAAGCCTACCTCGCCGCCATGGGCGGGGAACGCGCCCGCGAGATCGCCTTTGCCTCCATGCTCGCCGTGCCCGGACCGGACGCCGCCTCCGTGCGCGCCTCCCGCCTCGTCACCGTGCGCGCCGTCGAGTCGGGCTACCCGTTCTACGGCGAGGTCGTCACCCAGCCGCCCGACGCCCGCGCCGCGCTCGCCGACGGCGACCACGTGCTGGTCGAGGAGTCGCTTCTGCTGCAGTTCGGCCTCGCCCCGGGCGACGCCGTCCGCCTCGGACGCAAAACCTTCCGCGTGGCCGGCGCCCTGCGCGAACTGCCCGGCGAATCCGCCGCCGTCGCCCTGCTCTCGCCCCGCGTGCTCGTCTCGCTCGACGGCCTGGCCGACACCGGCCTGCTCGGCCCCGGCTCGCTCGCGCGCTACCGCACTCACTTCCGTTATCCGGAGGGCACCGACGTCGAGGCGCTCGCCGCCAGCCATCGCGCCGAACTGCGCGCCCTGCGCATGAACGAGGACACCGTCGGGGAACGCCGCCGCGAAATGGGCCGCGCCCTCGAAAACGTCGGCGGCTTCCTCCGCCTGACCGGTTTGGTCGCCCTGCTGCTCGGCGCCATCGGTGTCGCCTCCGCCCTGCACGCCTTGGTCCGCCGCAAACTGCCCGTCGTCGCCGTGCTCCGCTGCCTCGGCGCCGGCTCCGGCCTGGGTCTGGGCGTGTTTCTCGTCCAGGGCCTCGCGGTCGGCCTGGCCGGCAGCGTGACCGGAGCCCTCCTGGGCGCCGCCCTGCAAGCCGCCCTCGCCGGCTTGGTCCGGGATTTCCTGCCCGTCGCCACCACCACCGTCGGCGTCCAGTGGCCCGAAATCGCCCTGGCCGCCGGGATCGGCGCCGCGCTCAGCACCCTCTGCACCCTCGTGCCCCTGCTGGCGGTGCGCCGGGTCGCTCCGCTCGGCGTGCTCCGCGCGGTGGAGCCCGAAACCGGCCGCCGCGATCCCGCCCGCTGGCTCGCGCTGCTCACCCTCGTCGGCCTGGTCGTCGCCCTCGCGGTCGCTCTGGCCGGCCGCCGTGAACACGGCCTCGGCTTCGTCGCCGCCGTGCTGGTCGCCGCCCTCGCCCTCGCCCTGGTCGCCAAGGGACTCATGGCCTTGACCAAACGCGCGCTCGCCCTGCCCGCCGCCCGCAACCTGCCCTTCGCCCTCCGCCAGGGCCTCGCCAGCCTCCACCGCCCGGGCAATCGCACCGTGCGCCTGCTGGTCGCGCTCGGCCTCGGCGCCTTCCTCCTGCTCTCCCTCGATTTCGCCCGCGGCTCCTTGCTCGGCCAGATCAAGATCGCCGGCGCCAAAGACCGGCCCAACCTGCTCTTTTTCGACGTCCAGGACGACCAGGTCGCCGACCTCCGCCAACGCCTCGCCACCCTGGGCGCTCCGCCCGTCGCCGAGGCGCCCATCGTCACCATGCGTCTCGCTTCCCTCAAGGACCGCCCGGTCGAGGAGTTGATGCGCGACCGCTCCACCGGCATCCCCGGCTGGACCCTGCGCCGCGAATACCGCTCCAGCTACCGCGCCGCTCCCGCCCCCACCGAAAAAATCGTCGCCGGCGAGTGGGTCGCCGACTTCGCCTCCACCGGCGCGCCCGACGAGGTGGTGCCCATCTCCATGGAGCAGGACCTGGCCGGCGACCTGCGCCTCCAGCTCGGCGACGAGCTCGTCTGGGACGTGCAAGGCGTGCCCGTGCGCACCCGCCTGGCCAGTCTCCGCCAGGTCGAGTGGCAGCGCATGTCGCCCAACTTTTTTGTCCTCTTCCCCCCGGGCGTGCTCGACGCCGCGCCCAAGTTTCACGTGCTCGCCGCCCGCGCCGAGGACCCGGCCCTCAACGCCCGCGTGCAACGCGAGGTCGTCGCCACCTTCGGCAACGTCTCCGTGATCGACCTCGGCCTGGTCATCGCCTCCCTCGACACCGTCTTCGCCCGGGCCGAGACCGCCGTGCGCTTCATCGCCGCCTTTACCCTCATCACCGGCATCGTCGTCCTCGCCGGCGCCCTTGCCGCCGGCCGCGACCAGCGCGTGCGCGAAGCCGTCCTCCTCCGCACCCTCGGCGCCAGCGCCGGCCAGGTCCGCGCCGGCCTCGCCTGCGAACTCCTCGCCGTCGGCCTGCTCGCCGGCACCGCCGGCGCCCTCCTCGCCCTCGGAGGCGGAGCCGCCGCCGCCACCTACCTGTTCAAAACCACCCCCGTCCTGCCCATCGCCCCGCTGCTCGCCACCATCGCCACCGTCACCACGCTCACCGTCGTCGCCGGCCTTCTGACCCAGCGCGGCATCGCCCGCCGGCCCCCCCTCGAAACCCTGCGCAACGAAGGATGAGCCGGCTTCATGGCCGATTGACACCCCTGCTCGGATTGCTTGCCTCGGCGGCTTCTATGCAACTCCTACGCACCCTGCCCTTGCTCGCGGTCGGCCTGCTGCCGCTGCACGCCGATGTCGTCGAAACCAAAAACGGCGCCCGCCTCGTCGGCACCGTGACCCGCGTCGACGGCGGCAACATCACCCTCGCCACCGACTACGCCGGCAACCTTACCATCCGCCAGAGCGAAGTCGTCCGCATGGAGACCTCCCAGCCCCTGGTCATCCGCCTGGCCGGCGGCACCACCATGGAGGGCATCGTCACCGCCACGCCCGACGGCAAGCTCACCATCCAGGGTGCCGACGGCACCATCTCCACCACCGTGGACAAGGTCGCCACCACCTGGGCGCCAGGTGAAAAAGATCCCGCCGTGCTGAAAATGCTCCGCGCCTGGAAATACGAGGCCTCCTTCGAGATCGCGGGCAAAAGCGGCAACAGCGAGGAGCTCGGCTACGGCGGCGGCATGAAGGCCGTGCTCGAGGGCCCGGAAGATACGCTCAAGTTCTACGGCGACTTCGCCTACCGCAAGACCGACGACAAAAAGTCCCAGGACCGGGTCCGCGTCGGCGTCGACTACGCCAGCTACCTCTCCGACCGCACCACCTGGTATGCCCGCGACGAGGGCGGCTACGACAACGTCAAAGACATCACCTTCTACAATGTAGCCGCCTCCGGTTTCGGTTACGACTTCATCAAGGATCTGCCCAAACAGAAACTCACCGGCCGCACCGGTCTCTCCTACCGCTTTGAAGAATACGGCTCCGCCGCCACCGACGACGTGCGCAGCGCCGGTCTCGACCTCGGCCTCGCCCACGCCTACCGCTTCAACACCGCGGCGATGAACAACAACATCACCTACGTGCCTTCCTTCGAGGATTTCGCGAACTACCGCGCCATCCACGATTCGAACGTGGATTTCCCCCTCTCCGGTCCGTGGAAGTTCCGCATCGGCGTGCAGCATGACTACACCAGCAAGCCGAGCACCGGCGTCGATCGCCTCGACACCACCTACTACGGCCGCTTCGTCCTGAACTGGGAGTAAGCCTCCCCGACCCCTCCCGCGCCTCCGCCACCCGGCGGAGGCTTTTTTTTGCAACGCAACAAGGCGCGCGCTTCCCTTTTCCCCGGTTCCGCTTCTGGTTCACTGCCTCGTCCACCGTCCACGCGTGTCTTCTCCCACTCCATCCGCCTCCCCACCGTCCGCCCGTCCGCTCTCGCTCGGCGTCATCTTCCTCACCCTCTACCTGGACCTGGTCGGCTTCTCCATCATCTTCCCCCTCTTCCCCGACATCCT
>CAYNUW010000261.1:0-758 GCA_964400455.1 uncultured Akkermansia sp.
ATTTCGGCGAGGTCCACGCCCAGGAGGTGTCAGTTTCCAATCAAGCGGTGGACGAGGAGTTGCGCCTTCGTTTCGCCAATGGCATCGCGGCGGTCGTGGAGAACAAGGTTATCACGGTAGACGATATTCGGCGTGAGCTCGCCCCGATTCTGCCTCAGTTGCGAAGGGAGTCTCGGAACCAACAAGAGTTTACCCAAAAGCTGGATCGGGTGCAGGACGAAATCGTGCGCAATCTGGTCGATCGTGCGTTGATTGTGCGGGAGTTTTACAAGGATGAGAAACGCACCATACCGGCCAGTTATGTGGACAACGCGATTCAGGAGCAGTTGACCACGCAGTTCGAAGGAGATCGCGCCCGGTTTCTGGCGTATTTGAAGTCCCGTGGTTTTACCTTGCGGGATTACCGGCGGGAAATGGAGGAGGAGATTATTTACGGTTACATGCGGGGTCAGCAGAGAAAGAATGCCAGCATTGTAAGCCCGGCCAAGGTGGAGGCTTACTACGCCGCCAACCAAGAACGTTTCTACCAGGAGGAGCAGGTTCACCTGCGTATGATCCAGATCAACCGTGGCGAGCAGACCGACAACCAGCTGCTGGCCCAAGCGGAGGCGGTGTTGGCGCGATTCGTGGCGGGAGCGAAATTCGAAGATTTGGCGCGGGAGTTCACCCAAGATGCGCGCCGGGCCAGGGGTGGCGACTGGGGATGGCAGAAGCGCGGGGATCTAAAGCCTGAATTCAGCGATCCGCTCTTCTCGCTC